>NZ_NPEX01000226.1 GCF_003258865.1 Rhodoplanes roseus
CGGCGTCGCCCCGGGGCGACGCCCCCGTGCCGGCGTGCGGGCCGGCTCGGTTCCTTGTCTCGGTCTCACGATCACATCCGTCTGTTCGGTCCGGCCCTTCGCGCAGGGCTCAGTCCCATTTGGGCGCCCCGCTCCAGTCGACGATGCGGCCGCCCGGCCGCGCCAGCGCGCGGATCCTCGCCATCTCGTCCTCGCTCAACGTGAAGCCGAAGATGTCGAGATTCTCGGTCAGCCGGTCCAGCCGCGCGGTCCGCGGGATGACCACCCCGCCCTCCTGGACGACGAAGCGCAGGCTCACCTGCGCCGGGGACTTGCCGTGCGCGACGGCGATGTCGCGGATGACCTGCTCGGACAGCACTCCGCCGCGCGCCATCGGACTGTAGGCGACGACCGCCATGCCGTGGCGACGCGACGCCGCCACGACCTTGGACTGGTCGAGATGCGGGTGCCACTCGATCTGGTTCACCACCAGCGGCTCGGTGGCGTACTTCACGGCCTGGTCGAGCAGCGCGACCGTGAAGTTGGACACGCCGATGTGCCGGGCGAAGCCGACCTGCTTCATCTTGCACAATGCCGCGATGGTCTCGTCCAGCGAGATGCGCGGGTTCGGCCAGTGCACCAGCAGGAGGTCGACCTCGGACAGGCGCAGGCGGGCGAGGCTCGCCTTGGTGGCCCGCTCGAGCTCGCGCGGCGCCAAGTGGTCCGGCCAGATCTTGGTGGTGACGAACACCTCCGAGCGGCGCAGGCCGGACGCGCGAATCCCGTCGCCCACGTCGCGCTCGTTCTCGTAGATCTCGGCCGTGTCGATCAACTTGTAGCCGGCCCGCAAGGCCTGCTCGACCGTGCGGGCGCAGCTGCGGCCCTTGAGCTCCCAGGTACCGAGCCCGAGGGCCGGGATCGTGGCTCCGTTGGCGGTGACGAACTCCATTCCGGTCTCTTTCGATGGCGCGGACGGAACCCGCACGAGAACCAACCTAACCGCCAAACGTTACCGGATCCGGATCAGGCGTCCCACTGTGGCGCGTGGGGCGGGCTGACCAGGCGGCCGTTCGGCTTGCGCAGCGCGGCGATCTCGCCCATCTCGGCCTCGCTCAGGGTGAAATCGAACACCGCGAGGTTCTCCGGCAGGCGATCCTTGTTGGAGGTGCGCGGGATCGCCACCAAGCCCTGCTGCACCAGCCAGCGCAGCGCCACCTGCGACGCGCTCTTGCCGTGCGCCGCCCCGATCCGCTTCAGCGTCTCGTCGGACGGAACGCCACCGCGCGCCAGCGGGCAGTAGGCCGTGACCGACAGGCCGTGCTTGCGGCAGGTGTCGATCACCTTGCGCTGGTCGATATAAGGATGCACCTCGATCTGGTTGGTGACCAGCGGCACGGTGGCGAGCCGCACCGCCTCCTCGATCATCGGAATGGTGAAGTTGGCGACGCCGACATGGCGGGCGCGCTTGTCCTGCGCGGTCCTGCACAGCGCCGCCATGGTGCCGGCGAGCGGCACGTTGCCGTTCGGCCAATGGATCAGCAGGAGATCGACGAACGGCAGGTCCAGCTTCTTCAGGCTCTCCTCGAAGGTCCGCTCGAAATCCGCCGGCGCGAGATTGCTGTGCCACACCTTGGTGGTGAGGAAGACGTCCTCGCGCTTCAGGCCGGAGGCCTTGAGCCCCTGCCCCACCTCGGCCTCGTTGCCGTACATCTGCGCCGTGTCGAGATGGCGATAGCCCATCCCGAGCGCGGCGCTGACGATCTCGACGCATGTATCGCCCTTCAGCGTCATGGTCCCGAGCCCGATGGCCGGGATCCGCGCGCCATTGGCTTCCACAACTTGCATGTCTCTCTCCCCGATGACTGTCGGCTGCCCGCCGGTTTCTTGGTTCTGCGATGTGTCGCGGCGTCCGGCGCGGCCCGCGCGGCCTGTCCGGGCCGGCACGGCCGGCCAGGAAGGTGAACGGATCGTCGAGACTTTAGCAAGCGTCTTCAACGACGGGACTGACCTGCATGCCGGCCCGACGCCCGGTATCGAGACACGCCCGGCCGGCCTCCGGCGGGCCCCCGGCGACCAAGTATACAGACCGGCAGGCCAGCGGGTCTCATCGGGTCCGCTCGAAGACCTCGCGACCGATCAGGATGCGGCGGATCTCCGACGTGCCGGCGCCGATCTCGTAGAGCTTGGCGTCGCGCAGAAGCCGGCCGGCCGGCCCGTCGTTGACGTAGCCGGCGGCGCCCAGACACTGCACCGCATCGAGCGCCGCCGCCGTCGCCCGCTCGGCCGCGAACAGGATCGCGCCGGCGGCGTCGGCCCGGGTCACCCTGCCCTCGTCGCAGGCCCGCGCCACCGCGTAGACATAGGCCCGCGCCGCATCGAGCCCGACGACCATGTCGGCGAGCTTCGCCTGGACGAGCTGGAAGGTGCCGATCGGCGCACCGAACTGCTCGCGCTGATGCACGTAGGGGATCACCAGGTCGAGGCAGGCCCGCATGATGCCGAGCGGGCCGGCGGCCAGCACGGCGCGCTCGTAGTCGAGCCCCGACATCAGCACGGCGACGCCGCCGCCGACCTCGCCGAGCACGTTCTCGGCCGGCACCTCGCAGCCCTCGAACACCAGCTCGCTGGTGTCGGAGCCGCGCATGCCGAGCTTGTCGAGCTTCGGCCCGGCCGAGAATCCCGGCATGCCGCGCTCGACCACGAACGCCGTGATGCCGCGCGCCCCGGCCGCCGGGTCGGTCTTGGCGTAGACCACCAGCCGGTCGGCGACCGGACCATTGGTGATCCACATCTTGGCGCCGTCGAGCACGAAGCGGTCGCCGCGCCGGACCGCACGGGTCCGCATCGACACGACGTCGGAGCCGGCCGAGACCTCGGTCATGGCGAGCGCGCCGACCGCCGCGCCGGAGATCAGGTCCGGCAGGAAGCGGCGCTTCTGCTCCGCCGTGCCGTTGCGCCGGATCTGGTTGACGCACAGATTGGAGTGCGCCCCGTAGGACAGCCCGATCGCCGCCGAGGCGCGGGAGATCTCCTCCATGGCGACGCAGTGGGCCAGATAGCCGAGGCCGGGACCGCCGAACTCCTCTTCCACCGTGATGCCGAGCAGCCCGAGCGCGCCGAGCTCGGGCCACAGCGCCCGCGGGAACGCATTGTCGCGGTCGATCGCCGCCGCGAGCGGCGCGATGCGCTCGTCCGCGAAGCGCCGCACCGCCTCGCGCAGCGCCGCGACGTCCTCGCCGAGCGCCAAGTCCAGCCCCGTCCAGGCATTCGCCGCCATGCTGCAGATCCCGGGCCGCATCGACGGCGAGCATTGCCCAACTCCCGCACGGCGGAAGTGTGGCAGGCCGCCTGGACCCGCTGCCTCAGGGGTCCACGCCGTTGATGAGGTCGTCGCCCTCGCCCGCGGCCGGGTCGGGCGAGGCCTGGACGCCGCGGCGCGTCGCGTCCAGGAGGGCCGCGGCCGGCATCGGGCGGGCGAACAAATAGCCCTGCATCTCGTCGCAGCCGGCGAGCCGGAGCAGCAGGCGCTGCTCCTCGGTCTCGACGCCTTCGGCCAGCACGCTGAGGCCGAGCGCGCGACCGAGCGCCACGATCGCCTGGAGGATCACGCCGCCATTGGCCGAGCGGCCGAGCGGCGCGACGAACTCCCTGTCGATCTTCAGCTTGTCGATCGGCAGCCGGCGCAGATAGCTGAGGCTCGAATAGCCGGAGCCGAAATCGTCCAGCGCGATCTTGACGCCGAGGGCGCGCAGCTCCTTGAGACGCTGCTTGGCCTCCTCGGGATTGTCGATCAGCACGCCCTCGGTGATCTCGAGCACCACCCGCGACGGCTCGATCCCGGAGTCCTCGAGCGCGTTCGCGACCGAGCGGACGAGCCCGCGGTCGCGCACCTGGATCGGCGACAGGTTGATGGCGATGAACAGATCCGGCCATTCGCGCGCGTCGGCGAGCGCCCGCTTGAGCACGAAGTCGCCGAGCTCGATCATCAGGCCGGCCTGCTCGGCGACGGCGACGAACACGCTCGGCGGGATGTTGCCGCGCACCTCGTGACGCCAGCGCACCAGGGCCTCGGCGCCGACCATGCGCAGGCCGTCGCCGGCGACGATCGGCTGATAGCACACCGACAACGCGCCGTCGGCGAGCGCCAGCCGGAGCTCCTGCTCGATGAAGCGGCGCTCGTTGATCTCGTCCTCGAGCCCGTGATGGAAGGCGAGGATGCGGCCACGGCCGGCCTTCTTGGCGGACCGTGCGGCGAGATCGGCCCGCCGGATCAGCTCGTGCGCGCTCTCGCCGTCGCGCGGCGCGATGGCGAGGCCGATGCTCGCCGTGACGTGAAGGACCTGCCCGCGGATGTGGAACGGCGCCGACAGCCGGCGGGAGCAGGCGTTGGCGGCCTCGATCGCCGCGGCGCCGTTGCGCACCGTCAGCACGGCGGCGAACTCGTCGCCGTCGATGCGGCCGATCTCGGCGGTGGAGGGCAGCGCGGAGCGCACCCGCTCGGCCGACTCGGCGATCAGCCGGTCGCCGATGTCGTGCCCGAGAACCTCGTTGACCTCCTTGAAGGAGTCGAGGTCGAGGCAGGCGAACACGACGCTCTCCTCGGCCTTGCGCGCCTTGAGGGCGCTGCCGAGCATCGCGATGATCTTGCGCCGGTTCGGCATCCCGGTGAGGGGATCCTCCTGGGCGATCCGCCGCAGCTCCACCTCGATCTGCTCGAGGCCGCCGGCGGCCCGGCGGATCTGGACCAGCGACAGTCCGGCGAAGCCGAGGAACGCAACGCCGCCCAGGGCCGGCAGCAACCACAGCCAGCTCGGCCCCTGCGAGTCGTAGGGCGCATCCCAGCCGAACCAGCCGACGATGCGGCCGCGCGAATCGGTCTGCGAGTGGAGCGGCCCCTGCGCGGCGCCCGGATCGGTCTCGAAGTGCAGGCCCGGCACCCCGGCGGTCTCGCCCAGCGCCGCGATCAGGGCGCGGTCGATCGGTGTCGCCAGCACCAGCGTCAGCCCCGAACCGCTCGACGGGCCGACCGGCGCGAGCGCCACCACGGCCGGCCTGTAGTCGAGAAGCGCGATCTCGGTGTGGACCGGGACGGCACGATCGACCAGGGCCACCTCGGCGCGCGAGCGCGTCCCCGCCTTCGGCACCTCCGTCCGGAACGAGTCGAGCACCGCCACGAGGCCGGGCGGAAGGCCTCGTGTCTCGGCCGGATAGGACGCTGCCAGCGAGCCGTCGTGGCGGATCAGATAGGCCCAGCGATGCTGGAAGCGCGGCAGCCCGCTCGGCGACAGATGCTGCTCGACATCGACCGGGATGACATCGGAGGCGCCGCTCGCGCCGATCGCCTGAGCCCGGCGCAATGCGGCGTCGCCGAACACGTTGCGGAACTCGCCGAAGGCGCGCGCCACGCTCAGCCGCATCCGCTCGATCGCGACGCTCTCGTCGGGGCGGGCCACCAGATAAAGCACGGCGGCCACCGACACGAGCCCGCAGGCCAGCGCCGCCGTCAACGCCAAGAGCGATCCGGACACCGGCCGAGCCGCGCGCGTCCACGCGCGGGGGGCGGCGCGCGCCGCCTCCTCGGAGGAGCGTCGGTCCGGATCCATCGTCGCATTTTCTCCGCTGTTGGCAGCGGGCCCCATGAAACCACCTTCGGGGTCGTTCTGACTCGCCTTCCTAACAGACCGCGAGTTAAAACTTGGTCAGCATAGATCGAACCGGTGATGTTCGGGACCGAAGAACTACGAAAAGACTGCCGATCCGGATCAGTGCAGCCCGAACCAGAGACTCGCTATTCCGAGAAACGAGAAGAACCCCACGACGTCCGTGATGGTCGTGACGAAAACACCGGACGAGACCGCCGGATCCAGCCTGAACCGGTCGACGGCAAGCGGTACGAGTATGCCGCCGAGCGCCGCCGCCACCAGGTTGCACACCATCGCCAGGCCGATCACGATTCCGAGATCCGCAGTTCTGAACCAGGCGGCAGCGGCGACTCCGGTGATCACCGCGAAGGCGAGCCCGTTGACGAGGCCGACCAGTGCCTCGCGCATCACGATGCGCATCGCGTTGCCGTCGTGAAGCTCGCGGGTCGCCAGGGCCCGCACCGCGACCGTCATGGTCTGGGTCGCGGCGTTACCGCCCTGGCTGGCGACGATCGGCGCCAGCACGGCGAGCGCCACCATCTTCTGCAGCTCGCCCTCGAACAGGCCGAGGACGGCCGAGGCCAGGAACGCCGTCGCCAGGTTGACGAGCAGCCAGTTGAAGCGGCCGCGCGCGATCGTCCACACCGAATCGGACAGCTCCTCGTCGCCGGTGACGCCGCCGAGCGCCTTGATGTCCTTCTCGGCCTCCTCCTCGATCACGTCGACGACGTCGTCGACCGTGATGACGCCGACGAGGCGGTCGCGATCGTCGACGACCGGCAGCGCGATCAGATTGTAGCGCTCGAACAGCCGCGCCACCTCTTCCTGGTCGGCGGTGGCGCGCACGCGGCGGCGCCCGGCGTCCATCAGCTCCTCGATCCGGGTCGGCCGACGGGTGCGCAGCAGGACGTCGAGGGCGACGGCGCCGAGCAGCCGGTAGTCGCCGTCGACCACGTAGATCTCGAAGAACCGCTCGGGCAGCTCGTCGTTGTCGCGCAGATAGTCGATCGTGTGCCCGACCGACCACGACGGCGGCACCGCCACGTATTCGGACTGCATGCGCCGGCCGGCGGAATCGTCCGGGCATTGCAGGCTGCGCTCCAGCGCGACGCGGTCGAGCGACGGGAGCTGGTCGAGAATCTCGGCCTGCTCCTTGCGGGGCAGATCCTCGAGGATGTAGACGGCGTCGTCGGAATCGAGGTCGCGCACGCCCTCGGCGACCGCCGCGGGCGGCAGCTCGTCGAGGATCTCCTCGCGGACCGTGTCGTCGACCTCGACCAGTGCGGTGAAGTCGAAGTCGGGCCCCATCAGCGCGATCAGCCGCGGCCGCAACTCCGCGTCGAGCGCTTCCAGGAGGTCGCCGACATCGGCCTCGTGCAGATCGCCGACCAGCGTGCGCAGCGTGCCCGCGTCGGCCGCCTCGATTGCGTCACGAACCCGCGTCACGACATCGGCGCGAAGCGCGCCGTCCTCGTCGCGCAGCACGGCGGCACCGGCCTCGGCGGTGGTCTCGGGCAGGTCCGACATCACGGGTCTCGCGGTGAAGCCGCGGGTCCGGCGTCCGGAGGCGCGACGGATTCGGCTTTTACGCGCGGGGCGCAGAGGTGGCAAATGCCTGAGCGCGACCGTATGTGGAGGTGCCGAACCGTCGCGACCAAGCGACAGGAACGCCGCGGCGCGGTGCCGCTCGCGCCGCGATTCGGCACCGGACCCTTCGACCTCGGGAGTTGCGGATGACGCGTCATGTCCTGGTGCTGCTCGCGGCCGCCGCCGCAGTCGCGGCGATGCCGTCCGCTGCACGCACCGAGCCGGCCTGCCCTGGCCGGCCGGACGCGCTCGGCACCGCCCGCGTTCTGACCGTCGACCCGGCTGCGACGCCGCGGGTCGGCCGCAAGCATTTCCCGCAGACCCTGCCGCTCGCCGACATGGAGGTGGTGCTCACCTTCGACGACGGCCCGCGGGCCGGGCGCACCGATCGCGTGCTCGACGCCCTGGCGCGCGAATGCGTGCGCGCCAGCTTCTTCGTGCTGGGTCGGCAGGCCCTGGCCTACCCGGCCCTGCTCCGCCGCATCTCGGCCGAGGGCCACACGGTCGCCCACCACACCTTCGACCACCCGCTGCTCGACCGCATGCCGCCGGCCGCCGCGGAGCGCGAGATCGATCACGGCTTCGCCGCCGTCGAGACCGTGCTGCACGGCCGCCCCAGCGACCGGCCGGGCACGCCGTTCTTCCGCTTCCCCGGCTTCGCCTCGACGCCGGCCCTGCTGGAGCGCCTGGAGCAGCGCGGCATCGTCGTGTTCGGCGCCGACCTGTGGGCGAGCGACTGGAACGACATGGCGCCGGGCCAGCAGCTCGACCTGGTGATGGCGCGGCTGGAGGCCGCACGCGGCGGGATCCTGCTGTTCCACGACCCGCGGCTGCAGACCGTGCAGATGCTGCCGGCCTTCCTCAGGGCGTTGAAGTCACGTGGCTTTCGGATCGTTCACGTGGTGCCGCCGCAATCCCGGACCGCTACCGTGACGGGAGCTGATGCACGATAGGCACGCGGCCACGATTTCATCATCTGTACACGATATTTTTCCGTTTTGCCGGTTACGAAGTGCGCGTGACTATGGGAAAAAACCGTTTGCGTTCCGATTGATCGGGGAAGGGACTGGTCATGCGCCGTTCGCGCGCCGTAGCGCCGTCTGTGGTGGTTTCGTCGTTCGCCCTGTCGCTGCTGGCCGCCGTCGCGGCCGGCCCGGCGAGCGCGGCCGGTACAACTCCTGATGCGTCCTGCCCCGGCAATCCGAACGCTCTCGGCACCAGCCGGACCCTGGTGGTCGACCCGCTCGAGCACGCCCGCATCGGCGTCATGCAATATCGGGAATCGCTGCCGCTCGCCGACCACGAGGTGGTGCTGACCTTCGACGACGGGCCGATCCCGCCCTATTCCACCCGCGTGCTCGACATCCTGGCGTCGGAATGCGTGAAGGCCACCTACTTCCTGGTCGGCCGCATGTCGCATTCGTTTCCGAGCATCGTCCGCCGCATCCAGGCGGAGGGGCACACGATCGGGACGCACAGCCTCAGTCACCCGCTCACCTTCCACAAGATGCCGATCGCCCAGGCCGAGGCCGAGATCGAGGGCGGCATCGCCAATGCCGGCGCGGCGCTCGGCGACCGCAACGCGGTGGCGCCGTTCTTCCGGGTGCCCGGGCTGCTGCGGCGTGACGAGGTCGAGCGGCTGCTCGCCTCGCGCGGCCTGATGACCTGGAGCGCCGACTTCCCGGCCGACGACTGGAAGCACATCCCGGCGAGCGAGGTGATGAAGCGGGCGCTGGAGCGCATCGAGGCGCGCGGCCGCGGCGTGCTGCTGCTGCACGACATCCAGCCCGCGACCGTGCTGGCGCTGCCCGGGCTGCTGAAGGAGCTCAAGGCGCGCGGCTACAAGATCGTCCACGTGGTGCCGGCGAGCACCGACGTGCCCAAGACCGTGACGACGCCCGAGCAGTGGATGGCGCGCGGCAGCCGCACGGCCGGCGCGGGCTGGCCGACGCCGCGCTTCACCATCGAGATGCTGCTCGCCGATCCGATCCTGCCGACCTACGATCCGCAGAGCCTCGGCGTGGTCGACGCGCTCGGTCCCTCGCCGGTCGTCGCCCGCTCGCGCATGCGCAGCTTCCGGGCCCACCGCAACGCCGTGCCGCTGCCGCCCGAGCCGGTGTGGCCGCGCCAGAGCGAGGACGAGCAGCCCGGCCGCGCCGCCACGACGCCGGCCGTGCTGCCGGTTCCGGGCATGGGCAGCTTCGGCCAAGACAACGACTTCGCGCCGGCGAGCCCGGTTCTCGGCACGGCGGGCCACGCCAGCCAGATCTACATGTTCGTGGCGCCCGGCCTGTATCGCCACGAGCGGCAGGCCTTCCTGCCTTACCTGGTGG
>NZ_NPEX01000227.1 GCF_003258865.1 Rhodoplanes roseus
GCGGCGGGGGCGGCGCCGCGGCGGCCGCGCCGCGATAGCCCGGCGCCACCACGACGCCGGTCGCGCCGGCTCCGGGCGCCACCACATTGGTGTTGCTCGGCGCCACCACGTTGGTGTTGGTCGGTGCCACAACGTTGGTGGTGGTCGGCGCCACCACGTCGCGACGGAATCCGGCCTCGCCCGGCTGGCCAGGATACTGGCCGGGATACTGAGCGGGCTGACCCGGGTACTGGCCGGGACGCTCTGGATATTGACCCGGCTGGCCCGGATGTTGTGCGGGCTGACCAGGATACTGTCCAGGCTGACCCGGATATTGTCCGGGCTGGCCGGCATGCTGCCCGGCCTGGCCGGGTTGTCCGGGCTCCGGCCGGGTCGCCGCTCCGGACGACGGGGCGCCGGAGGGACGCTCGCCCTCGCGGCCAAATCCGCGCTCGGACTGGCCTCGCTCGGATTGGCCCCGCTCCGACTGACCCCGCTCGGATTGGCCCCGCTCGCCGCGCCCGCCCGGCGCATCGAAGGCGAGGGCCGGGACGGACAACGATCCCGCCGCGACCACGGCCGCGACGACGATCCGCACACCGATCATGAGCATGTCTCCGTGTTCGGGGCGGTGCTCCGCCCGGTAGGTGCTGAAGAGCAGGACGCGAGCCGCACGCGGCTCGCGGGGGCCGTGTCGGCGAATCAGCGCTTCTTCCAGATCGCGTCGATGCTCAGCGGACCGCCGCCGGCGCAGGCGAAGTAGAGGAAGATGAAGCAGAACAGCACGGCGGCCTCGCCGCCATTGCCCTGCGGAAAGAAGCCGCGCGGCGCGTGACCCATGAAATACGCGAAGGCGAGCTCGCCGGAGAGGATGAAGGCCACCGTCCGGGTGTAGAAGCCGACGAGCAGCAGGGCGCCGAAGAAGATCTCGATCGCGCCGGCGAACCAGTACAGCGAGAGCAGCTCCGGGGTGCGGGTCGCGACCGGCCATCCGAAGAACTTGGAGAACGGGTGCTGCAGCAGCAGCAGCGCCGTCATGATCCGGACGATGCTGAGGACGATGGGCGAGAAACGCTCGACGGCACGTTCGATGTTCACGGGGGTGAGACTCCTTCTTGCGTGACCCGTTTACCGCGAATCGGTTAGCGGACTCCTCTCACAATGACCTGATCGGCCGAGCGGTTAACGGACCGCGAAGCCGCGCGCCGGCATCCTGCCGGCGGGCTTCCGGGCTCGAGCTTTTGCCGCTAGACCACGGACACGACATCGTCCGGCCGGAGCCACCGATGCGATCCCTGCTCTCCTCCTGGCAGACGAGCTGGCCGGCCTGGGCGCTGCTCTCGGCCGTGTTCGCGGCCCTCACGGCGATCTTCGCCAAGATCGGCGTCGAGGCGGTCGGCTCCGACTTCGCCACCTTCGTGCGCACCCTGGTCGTGGTGGTCGTGCTGGCCGCGATCCTGGCCGCCACCGGCCAGTGGCAGGCGCCCGGCACGGTGCCGGCCCGCACCTGGCTGTTTCTCGGCCTCTCCGGTCTCGCCACCGGGGCCTCGTGGCTCTGCTATTTCCGCGCCCTGAAGCTCGGCGACGCCGCCCGCGTCGCGCCGCTCGACAAGCTCAGCGTCGTGCTGGTCGCGATCTTCGGCGCGGCGTTCCTGGGCGAGCGCCTCTCGGCCGCCAACTGGGCCGGCGTCGCGCTGATCGCGGCGGGCGCCATCCTGGTCGCCTACAAGGGCTGACCCGCCGGCCGGTCCGGGCCGGCGTCTCGGCGCAGCACGAAGAAGAACGGCGCGGCGAGCCCGCGCAAATCCATCAGGCCGAGGCGCGTGTCGGCATCGACCCTGCGGAACACGTCGATTATCGGCTGGTGGTCGTAGACCATCGCGGCGCCGCTGCGGCCGCGCCATTCGATCAGGCGCAGCCGCGCCGTCGGCCGGCGGGTCGCGAGCAGCGGCAGCGCCAGCCGGAAGATCGCCTGCGCCGCCGCCAGATGGCCGAGCCGCGGATGGCGCACCAGCAGGCCGACCGGCAGGCGGGCCGGATCGAGCGCCGTCAGCGCCCCGTCCCGTCGCGTGAACAGAAGCGGCGAAACGATTTCGGAATCAGCGAATTCCTTGCCCCACCAGCCGAGCGCCTCGAGCATTCCGTCGAACGGATGGCCGGTCGGGAGACCGGTGCCGCGCCAGCGGCCGATCATTTCGGCGAGGGTCGGCGCCGGGAGCGCGTCGAACAGCGCCAGCGCCTCGTCGGCACCGGCTCCGGCGGACAGCCGGGCGAGGCGCGCGGCGAAATCGTCGGACGATGCCGTCACGCGCCGCCGGCCGTCCCGGTCCCGGGCGGCGTGCCGGCCCCGTTCCCCTGGGCGACGCCCTGGGCGGCGAGCTTGGCCGCGGCCTCCCTCTTGGCCGCCCGCCGCTCGGCGCGTTCGGCGCGCCGGTCGTCGCGCATGCGCTTCAGCTCGAACAGGGCGAACCACACCCAGTTGACCGGCCACCACAGCACCGGCCCCTTGGTCTCGTGCCAGAGAAAGCCACGCCCCTTGAAGTAGTACATGCCGACGCACTCCCGAGAGAGGCGCCGAGCCTAACCCGAAGCATGCGGCCGCGGAATCCGTGATGCGCCGGGGCCGCGCGGCCGAGCACGCCCCCGGGCAGACCTGCGACCGGACCGTAGCAAAGCGCGTGAAGCCCTCAGAACTTCACGAGAATATCCTCGTGGCGGACGATGAACTGGCAGGCCAGGCGCCACGGCGGCGGCAGGTCCCGCACCTCGGCGTCCTCGATCTGCTGCGACGTGATCTTGCCGGCCAGCTTGAGGACGGTCTTCTCCTTCTCGGTGAGGCTGATGCCGAGCGGCGTCTTGCCGGTGAGGACCGAGACCTCGCAGGCGCAGGAGCCGCACTCGCCGTTCTCGCACTCGAAGTGGATCGGGACCTTGTGCTCCTTGGCGACCGAAAGGAGCGTCCGGGTGTCGCCCGCGACCGCGTAGACGGTCACGTCCTTCGGCAGGGCAGGCGAGGTGAAGGTGACGTCGGCCATTGGGTCTCTCTCGCAGAATTGAAGGGTTCCAATGGCGCCGCCCTCGCAACCCGCGTGCCATCCCGAAGCGCCGCCGAAACCCCACCAAAACCTCGCTGTTTCCGCAGCCGCGCCCGGTCCGCGATGTGGCGTTCCGGACAAACCGGGCCGACATGTCGGCAAGCCGCCACGCGGCAGCGCCGTCCCCTACCCTGGAACCGGGACCGCCGCGCCACGTTGAGCCCGCGCACCGGCCGGGGCCGGGACCTTTTTCGGAGGACGCCTGATGGGCATCGTATGGATCATCGTGATCGGCTTCGTGGCCGGCATCTTGGCACGGCTGCTGGCGCCGGGGCCCAACAAGCCGTCGGGCTTCATCCTCACCACCCTGCTCGGCATCGCCGGGGCGTTCGTCGCGACCTGGCTCGGCCAGACGATCGGCTGGTACCGGATGGACCAGGGAGCGGGCTTCATCGGCGCGACGGTCGGCGCCGTGCTGGTGCTGTTCATCTGGAACCGGCTGGTCGCCTCGCGGCGAATCTCCGACCCGTCCGGCGAACGGCGCTGGCTCTAGCCGGACCTCTCGCACCAGATCTCCCGCCGGCCCGGCCGCTCTCGTCGAGTCGCCCGGGCCGGCGCACTGCATAAAACTTGCGCACTAGTCCAGCGCTCCCGCGGTGCGTGTCGTTTACCCTCCCTTAACCATACCGGAGCCATCCATGGTGGCTACGAGAGGGACAGGAGGTTGCAGATGTCACACTCGCTTCAGGAGCTCATACGGGAGCGCGCCTACCACATCTGGAATGCCAATGGCTGCGTCGACGGCCGTGACGACCAGTACTGGCTGCAGGCCGAGCGCGAGGTGCTGGCCGAGCTCGCCGCCAATGCCGTGACCGCCGTGGCTGCGGCCGTGCCGGCCCCGGCCCCGGTCGAGGCGCCCGCGCCGGCTGCGGCGCCGGTGGCGAAGACGACCGCCAAGGCGTCGGCCAAGGCATCGGCCAAAGCGCCGCCGCCGTCCAAGAAGAAGGCCTCGCGTCTCGCCGCCAAGGCGAAGGCCGCGGCCGCCAAGCGCGGCACGCCCGCCGAAGCGCCCGCCCCCGCTCCCGTCGCTGCGGCTCCCGCCGCCAACGCGGCTCCCGCCAGCACGGTGGTGACGCTGACGGCCAGCAAGCCGGCCGCCCCGCGCGTCGAGGCGAAGGCCCCGGCCGCCAAGCAGAAGCTGCGGGCCGCCCGCTGAGACGCGGGATCGACGAACTGGTCGGCGCGAGGCCCCGCTCTCGCGCCGTTTTGCATCCTCGGGCGACGCTCCGCCTGCGTTGACAGGCCGGGCGGCACACCGTCTGCTCGGACCACCGGCGTCAAGACCGGGCAACCCGAGGATCGCCCCCATGACTCACCCGAACATCGTCCAAAAATCCGTCCGTCCCGAGCACCGCTGGCGGCTCGGCCTCGTCGCCGCCGTGGCGACGCTGCTCGGCGTCGGCGGCGCCGCGGCGCAGTCGCCCGGCCCCGCCTCGCCGACCGCCTCGCCGACCGCCTCGACCAGCCCGATCGCCGGCGTCGACGCGGCGCTGGTCAACGACATCGTCATCGGCAGCCGCATCCTCGCCGAGTTCGGCGTGCTGGACGGCTTCGGCCATGTCAGCGCCCGCCATCCGACCGACCCGAACCGCTTCCTGATGGCGCGCTCGCTCGCCCCGGCGCTGGTGACGTCCGACGACATCATGGAGTTCGATCTCGACGGCAACCCGGTCGACGCGCGCGGTCGTGCCGTGTTTCTGGAGCGCTTCATCCACGGCGAGGTCTATCGGGCGCGGCCCGACGTGCGCTCGGTGGTGCACACCCATTCGCCGGGCGTGATCCCGTTCAGCGTCAGCAAGGTGCCGCTGCAGGCGATGTACCACAACCCGGCGTTCCTGGCGGCCGGGGTGCCGATCTTCGACATCCGCGACAAGTTCGGCGCGACCGACATGCTGGTGCGCAACGCCGCCATCGGCAAGGCGCTGGCCGATTCGCTCGGCGACAAGTCGGTGGTGCTGATGCGCGGCCACGGCGACGTGACGGTCGGCCCGAGCATCAAGGCCGCGGTGTTCCGCGCCTACTACACCGACGTCAACGCGCGGCTGCAGTCGCAGGCGATCGCGCTCGGCGGCGACCCGACCTACCTGACCGTCGAGGAAGGCGCCAAGGCGGACGCGACCAATCTCGTGGTGATCGACCGAATCTGGAATCTGTGGTCGATGAAGATCGTCGGCGCCTCCCGATAGGCCGCCGGCGCTGCGCGGCCGGCGCCTCCCGCCGGCCGTCCCCGCCCAGGACGTTCCGCGTGCCCCGCCCTCCTCGCCCCGACCGCGCCCCGGACATCGGCCGCCCGGACGTCCGCCGATGACCGGGCCGATCCTCCTGGCCCTCGCCCCGATCGTGCTGCTGATCGGCTTCGGCTACGGACTCAAGCACACCGGCTTCCTGGCCGACGCGTTCTGGCCGCAGGCCGAGCGGCTCGGCTATTTCGTGCTGCTGCCGGCGCTGTTCGTGCACGGCCTCGCTACCACCCAGATGCAGGCGCTGCCGGTCTGGCAGATGGCGGTGGCGCTGTCCGGCGCCGTGCTGGTGGTCGGCGCGCTCGTCGTCGCGGCGAAGCCGCTGATGGGCATCGACGGCCCGGCCTTCACGTCGGTCTTCCAGGGCAGCGTGCGGTTCAACAACTACGTCGCCGTCACGGTGGCGGTCGGCCTGTTCGGCAGCCAGGGCGTCACCCTGTCGGCGATCTGCAACGCCGCCATCGTGCCGACCGTCAACATCTTCTGCGTCTTCGTCTTCGCCCGCTTCGGCCATGCGCGGCTGACGGCCGGCGGCATCCTGCGCCAGATCGTCAGCAACCCGCTGGTGCTGGCCTGCGCGGCCGGCCTCGTGCTGCAGACGACCGGCCTCGGCCTGCCGCCCGGGATCGAGCCGGCCTTGAAGGCGCTCGGCGCCGCCTCGCTGCCGCTCGGCCTGCTGTGCGTCGGCGCGGCGCTGGATTTCGGCGCGGCGCGGCGCTGGGTCGGCCCGGTGGCGGTGTCGTCGGCGATCAAGTTCCTGGCCATGCCGGCGGTGGCGTTCGGCCTGGCGCTCGCGGTCGGCCTCGACGGGCCGCCGCTCGCCACCGTGCTGCTGTTCCACGCCATGCCGACCGCCGCCTCGGCCTACATCCTGGCCCGCCAGCTCGGCGGCGACGCGCCCCTGATGGCCGGCATCACGGCCGTGCAGACCGTGCTGGCCGGCCTCGCGATGCCGCTGGTCGTGGCCGCCCTGCTCGGGCTGGCGGGGATGTGACGCGGGGCGGTGGTCGAGGGATCAGCCCTCGCGCCATGCGGGCCGCGTGATCAGTTTCTACTTTTCGCAACTATCGAGAATATTAACACCACCTGATTACGCTTCAGGGTGGCATCGGCGATCTCCCCCGCCGCCCGACGCGCCCGCTCGAGGATTGCCTCCATGTCGTCATTGCTGCGTCTCCGCATCCGCGGACGGCTCTACGCCCTCGTCGCCCTGTTCGGCGTCGGCTGCATCGTCCTGGCCGGCGCCATGGTCTGGCTCCAGAGCAACCGCGCCGCGGACGCCCGCGCACGGGCGCTCGAGGCTCTGGCCGACACCGCCGTCGGCGCGCTCGAGGCGCAGCGCAAGCTGGCCCAGAGCGGCGCGATCAGCGAGGACGAGGCGAAGAAGCGCGGCCTCGCCGTGATCGCCGAGATGCGCCACGGCAACGGCGACTATTTCCTGGTGATGGACAGCCAGTTCGTCATGCTGATGCATCCGACGACCCAGCAGAACGTCGGCAAGTCTCAGGTCGACGCCAAGGACAGCAACGGCTACGCCTTCAACCGCGACCTGAAAAAGCAGATCGAGGCCGGAGGGGCCGGCCTGATCAGCTACGTGTGGAAGAAGCCGGGCGCCGACGCGCCGGTCGGCAAGACGGCGGCGTTCAAGCTCTACCGGCCGTGGGGCATGGTGGTCGGCACCGGCGTCTACGACGACGACATCGCGGCCGAGACGCGCGCCACCCTGTGGCGCGCCGGGCTGGTCACGCTGGTGCTGATGCTCGCCCTGGGCGGCATCGCCATCCTGGTGGCGCGCAGCATCGTGCGCCCGCTCGGCGAGCTCCGCTCGGCCCTCGTCGACCTGTCGGAGGACCGCGACATCGCCGGCCGGCTCGACCTCGGCCGCCCGGACGAGCTCGGCGACATGGCCCGTGCCATCGACGTGTTCCGGACCCGCTCGGTCCAGCGGCTGGACGACGAGGCGAAGGCGCGCTCGCTCGAGGGCGGGCGGCAGGCCCGCATCGACGCCCTCATCGCGGGCTTCCGCGCCACCGTCAGCGACGTGCTGTCCGCCGTCGGCAGCAGCCTGAAGACGCTGGAGGGCACGGCCGGCTCGCTCGGCAGCGTGACGCAGGGTGCGACCCGCCAGGCCACCGACGCGGCCCGCGCCTCCGAGCAGGCGGCCGGCAACGTCCAGGGGGTCGCCTCGGCGGCCGACGAGCTGGGCTCCTCGGTGGCCGAGATCGGCCGCCAGGTGACGCAGGCGAATGCCGTGGTCGGCGAGGCGACGGCGCTCGCGGCGCGCAGCAACGAGCAGGTCGCCACGCTGGCCCAGGCGGCGCAGCGGATCGGCAACGTGGTCGGGCTGATCAAGGCGATCGCCGAGCAGACCAACCTGCTCGCGCTCAACGCCACCATCGAGGCGGCCCGGGCCGGCGAGTCCGGCAAGGGCTTCGCGGTCGTCGCGTCGGAGGTGAAGACGCTGGCGAGCCAGACCGGCAAGGCGACCGAGGACATCGCCGCCCAGGTCGCCGGCATCCAGGGATCGACCAAGGACGCGGTCGACGCCATCGCCAAGATCGCCGGGACGATGGACGAGATCGGCCGGTTCACCGGCTCGATCGCCGCCACCATCGAGCAGCAGGCCGCCGCCACGCAGGAGATCTCGCGAAACGTCGGCCAAGCCGCGGCGGGTGCCAGCCGGGTCGCCGAGAACATCGCCACCGTCACGACCGCGATCGACGAGGCCGGCCGCTCCGCCGAGGACGTGCTGGGCGCCAGCGGCGAGGTCGCCGGCGCCGCCCGGCGCCTTCAGGACGCCGTGGACACCTTCCTGCGCGACGTCGCCGCCTGATCTCGGCTGCGAGGCGGGCCCCCCCGCGGCGGCCCGGCAACCCCGGCGGCGTCAGTCGATCAGCGACAGGAATTCCTGGCGGGTCGCGGTGTTGTCGCGGAACACGCCGGTCATGCGGCTGGTCACCATGTCGGTGTCGTGCTTGTGCACGCCGCGCGTCGTCATGCAGTGGTGCTGCGCCTTGATCACCACGGCGACGCCCTGCGGCTCCAGCACCTCCTGGATCGTGTCGGCGACCTGGGCCGTGAGCTTCTCCTGGATCTGGAGCCGCTTGGCGTAGACCTCGACGAGCCGCGCGAGCTTGGAGATGCCGACGACGCGGCCGTTCGGCACATAGGCGACCCAGGCGCGGCCGATGATCGGCACGATGTGGTGCTCGCAGTGGCTCTCGAAGCGGACGCCGCGCAGCACCACCATCTCGTCGTAGCCGGCCGTCTCCTCGAAGGTCTTGCGCAGGATCGCCACCGGATCCTGGTCGTAGCCCTTGAAGAACTCCTCGTAGGCGCGCGCCGCCCGGGCCGGCGTCTCCAGCAGCCCTTCGCGGTCCGGGTCGTCGCCGGTCCAGCGGATGATGGTGCGGAACGCCGCCTCGACCTCGGCCCGCGAGGGCCGCTCGATCTTCGGGCGAGCGCGGGTCTTCCGGTCGTCGCTCTTGGTCCGCTTCGCCATCGTGTCGATCGCCTGCAGCGCGGGGGTCATGTCGGGTCCTTTCCTATAGAGCGAGCCGAATACGACGCAAAGCGGCGGCCGGATCAGGGTGCGGCATTCGGGCCGAGACGATCGACGGCGCAGCCGGTGCGGTGATCCGGACGCACGCTGCGGACGTAGTCATCGCAAACGCCCACCGACAGGACCGATCCATTGCCCTACGCGATCACTTATGCGGCCGTTCTCGTGGCCTTCGTCGCCGTCGACGCGGTCTGGCTCACCAAGATGGGCCCCGTGCTCTACCGGCCGACGCTCGGCGACATCCTGCTGGAGTCGCCGCGCTTCGCGCCCGCCGTGGTGTTCTACCTGATCTACCCGATCGGCATTCTCGCCTTCGCGGTGGCGCCGGCCCTGAAGGCCGAGAGCGTCGTGACGGCGATCGGCTGGGGCGCGCTGTTCGGTGCGCTCGCCTACGCCACCTACGACCTCACGAATTACGCGACCCTGCGCAACTGGACGCTGCAGCTCACGCTGGCCGACATCGTGTGGGGCGGGGTGCTGTCCGGCTTTGCCGCCGCGGCCGGCTACGGCGCCGCCGTCGCGTCGCGCAACTGGATGGGCTCCTGAGGCATTGCACCACACGGCCTGCCGGACGCCCGGCAGGCTAGGCTCGCGGCGAGAGACCCCCGACACGATCCCGATAC
>NZ_NPEX01000228.1 GCF_003258865.1 Rhodoplanes roseus
GGCCGTCCGCGCGGCGGCGCAGGCGCGGCCGTGGGGCCGCGGCGCATCGGCGCGCGAAAATGCTGCCGGAAAACGCCGCATCGCCCGTTCTAATTACGAACGTCGATCACATCCGACATCGCGACGGGCAACAGACGTCGGGCCGCCGGGCGGCCGCGACAACGGTCGAGGCATATCATGAGCGTCTCCACGATCGCCTCCAACACGACGGCGAGCTCCACGACGAGCACCAGCAGCTCCAGCTCCAGCTCGAGCTCCAGCTCGATCGACACCGACGATTTCCTGACGCTGATCACGGCGCAGCTGCAGAACCAGAACCCGCTCGATCCGACCGACACGACCGAGTTCACCAATCAGATCATGTCCTACGCGACCTTCAATCAGATCACCAGCATGAGCGACACGCTCGACACGCTCAGCGACACCGTCTCGACGCTGAGCAGCACGGTCACGAGCCTCTACGAGGCCTACAGCAACACCTCGGCGTCGTGAGCCGCTCGGTCGTCGCGGGTTCCAGGAGCGTAACATGAGTCTGACCGGCGCGCTGAGCTCGGCCGTCTCCGCATTGAATGCGCAGAGCCAAGCCATCTCCATCGTCTCCGACAACATCGCCAATGCGAGCACGACGGGCTACAAGACCGTCACGGCGAGCTTCGAGAGCCTGCTCTCCAGTGCCGCGTCCACGTCGGCCTACTCGTCGGGCGGCGTCGCCGTCTCGGCGCGCTACAACATCTCGGAGCAGGGGCTCCTGGCGTCGTCGAGCAGCGACACCGCGATGGCGATCGACGGCAACGGCTTCTTCGTCGTCACCGACGAGACGGGCACGACCTACTACACCCGCAACGGCGACGCCACCATCGACGACTCCGACGGCTATCTGAGCGTCAACGGTTACTATCTGATGGGGTGGGCGACCGACCAGGACGGCAACGTCACGGGCGGCGAGACCGCCGCGACGCTGACCAAGATCGACACCGCGTCGCTGCAGAGCGTCGCCACGGCGACCACGACCGAGACCATCAAGGCGAACCTGCCGGCCGACGCCGAGGTCGGCGACGAGTTCACCACCACGATGGACGTGTACGACTCGCTCGGCACCGCCAGCAACGTCACCGTCACCTGGACCAAGACGGCCGAGAACGAGTGGTCGGCGACGTTCAGTGACGCGACGCTCGCCTCGGACTCGTCGGTCACGTCCGGCACCGTGACGGGCTCGATCAACCTCGTCTTCAACGGGGACGGCACTCTCGCCAGCACGGATCCGAGTCCGGCGACCATCTCGATCACGGGCTGGACGACGGGCGCCGCCGACAGCACCATCACGATGTCGCTCGGCACCGCCGACACCGCCAGCGGCTTGACCCAGTACTCCTCGGACTCCGACGATCCCGACGTCGAGCTCAAGTCGATCGACCAGGACGGTGTCGCCTATGGCAGCCTGACCGGGGTCTCGATCACCGACGGCGGCAACGTCACGGCGAGCTACTCCAACGGTGAGACCTACGTGATCTACAAGGTCGCCGTGGCGACCTTCGCCAATGCCGACGGCCTCACCACGATGAGCGGCGGCGTCTACCAGCAGAGCACCACGTCGGGCACGGCGACGCTGCACGAGTCCGGTCTCGGCGGTGCCGGAACGATCTACGGCAGCAAGATCGAATCGAGCACGGCGGACACGACCGAGGAGTTCTCGACCATGATCACGGCGCAGCAGGCCTACTCGGCCGCGGCGCAGGTCGTCTCCACGGTCAGCGACATGTACGACACGCTGATGAGCGCCGTGAGGTAGCCGTCATGCCGCGACGACGGACGAGGGCGCCGGACGATCCGCTCCTGCATCGGGCGCGGAGGGCCTCCGCCGAGGCGCGCAAGCTGCTGGCCTCGTCGGGACAGGGATGCGGCGGAGCCCAGGCCGAGCCTCCCGAGCCGCCGGCGCCACGCGCCGTCCTGGCCACCATGGCCGAGCTCGCCCTCGTGCTGCGCGAGCTCCTGGCCGAACGGAGCCGGCTCGGGGCCGAGCTGGAGACCATCGATCGCCAGACCCGGGCCGTCTCGGCCTACCGGGCCGCCGGTGCCCTGCACGCGCTTCCTCCGCGGGCGAAGCGCTTTTGAGAGTCAAGGAGTGAGTCATGCCCACGTTATCGCTTGAAAGCGGCGCCCCGGTTTCGAACGCGGACCTCTCGGTCACGAAGGTGGTCGGCCTGATCGACGAGCTGATCGCGGTGGTCGAGGAGGAGAACCGCAATCTGGCGCGCGGCATGCCGGCCTCCCTGTCGAACTCGACGGCACGCAAGACGGCGCTCGCCGAGGACGTCGAGCGCTGGGCCATGCACGTGCATCGCCACGATCTCGGCGGCGTCGCCGACAGGGCGATGCGCGAGCGCCTGGTCGAGCAGGTGCGCCGCCTCAACACGGTGATGGACGAGAACGTCACGCGGCTCCGGCAGGCGATCGCCGCCAGCCAGCGACGCGTCGACGCGATCATGCAGGCGGTGCGCACCGACCTCGCCTCGCGTGCCCCCTACGGGCACAACGGCCAGATCGCCGGGCCGCGCACCGCCAGCGGGTGGTGCGGCAAGGGCATCCGCGCCTGAGAACCGTGGGCCGGGGGGCGCCCCGGATGGAGACCCGACATGTCGCTCGCCGCCGCCCGCAACATCGCGATGAGCTCGCTGCTCACGTCGCAGACACGCATCAGCATCAGCTCGTCGAACGTCGCCAACGCCGACACCGAGGGATACACGCGCAAGACGGCGACGCAGGCGACCGACGTCACGGCCGGCGTGGGAACCGGCGTCACCGTGACGGGGATCTCCAGCACGGTCGACAAGCTCCTGGTCGCCTCGCTGGTGAAGGCCGAGTCGCGGCTCGGCGCGGCGACCACCACGGAAGCCTACAGCAGCCTCCTGCAGGACGCCTACGGCACGACCTCCAGCGACGATTCGACCACCGAAGGCACCTCGATCGCCAACTCCATCGCGGATCTTAGCTCGGCCCTGACCGAGCTCGCCGATACGCCGGAGAGCGCGACCCTGCAGGCGCAGGTGATCGACAAGCTGGACAGTCTCGCGGCCCAGCTCCGCAGCACGTCCTCGACGGTCCAGAGCCTGCGGTCCAACGCCGACACCGAGATCGAGACTTCGGTCGGACAGATCAACCAGGCGCTGAACGACGTCAACTCGATCAACAAGCGGATCGCCAGCGCCAGCGCCAGCGGGGCCGACACCAGCGACCTGGAGGACCAGCGCAACACCGCGCTGTCGACGCTCGGCACGCTGATGAACGTGACCTATTTCACCGGTTCCAACAATCAGGTGCATGTCTACACCAGCGGCGGCAAGGTGCTGGTCGACAGCTCGGCGCACGAGCTCTCCTATGCCAGCGCCTCGACGGTGACGTCCGACACGGTGTACAGCGAGACACCGCCGAGCGGCTTCTCGGGCATCACGGTCGACGGCCTCGACATCACGTCGCAGATCACCAGCGGCAATGTGGGCGCGCTGATCGAGCTGCGCGACGAGACCCTGCCGAACGCGCAGAAGGACCTGGACAGCCTCGCCGACGGCCTCGCCGACGCGCTCAACGCGGTCCACAACCAGGGTACGGCGCTGCCCGCCCCGGCGACGCTCACGGGCACGACGACGCTGGCCGGCACCGATTCCTTCTCGGGGACCGGCACGACGCGCTTCGCCGTGGTCGATTCGGACGGGGCCCTCGTCTCCTACGCGGACATCGACCTCTCCACCGTCTCGACCGTGGACGATCTCGTCTCCGCCATCGACTCCGTCGACGGGCTGTCGGCCAGCCTCGATTCCAGCGGCCACCTCGTGGTGACGGCGGACGATTCCGACTACGGCGTCTCGATCGGTGCGATGGACGGCACCGTCGGCACCGACGAGCAGGGGCTGTCGGACTGGCTCGGGCTCAACGACCTGGTCACCGGCAAGGGCGCCGGGAATTTCTCCGTGCGCTCCGGCATCCTGTCCAACACCTCCCTGCTGGCCGTCTCGAAGCTGTCGGACGGCGGCACGCTCACCACCGGCGCCTCCGTGCTGGCCAGCGGCTCGACCGTGATCGCGTCCGCGCTGCTGGACGCGTTCGAGACCAAGCACACGTTCGGCGCGGCCGGAAATCTCGGCAATGCGAAGGCCACGTTCGCCACTTACGCATCGGAGGTGGTGGGCGCCGTCTCGACCGGCTACTCGAGCGCCAGCTCGGAGCTGACCACCGCGACGTCGCTGGAGTCCAGCCTGTCCGACGCGATCTCGTCGCAGTCGGGCGTCAATCTCGACGAGGAGACCAACCTCCTCAGCGAGCTGCAGACCATGTACGAGGCGGCCGCGCAGGTGATGTCGATCGTCAACGACCTGTTCTCGACTCTGCTCGAGATGGTGCAGTCGGCCTGATCCGGAGCCAACAGATGATCGGACGCGTCGCCACCTTCGCCCTCAGCGAGAAGACGATCAACCAGGCCTTGCGGACGCAGGCCCGCAACACCGAGCTGACGCTGCAGCAGGCGTCGGGCGAGATCTCGTCGAATTTCGGCGGGCTCGGCTCGACCAGCCGCCGGGTCCTGGAACTGCAGACCGCCGTCACCCAGTCGGCCGCCTACAGCGACGCCGCGACCAATGCGGGAAGCCGGATCGAGATCATGTACTCGGCGATGTCGCAGATGACCGATCTGCTGACGACGCTGCAGAGCTCGATCACCTCGGCGACCGACGCCGGCACGCTGGACGACGGGACGGTGTCGAGCCTCACCACGTCCATGGGCGAGTATCTCGACGAGTTCGGCTCGCTCCTGAACACCCAGTACGAAGGCCGCTATCTCTTCTCCGGCGCCATGATCGACACCGCTCCGGTCGATCTCGACGACTATCCGGCCCAGACCGTCCCGTCGACCGAGTCGACCGACTACTACAAGGGGGACGACGCGATCGCCTCGGTGCGGGTTTCGACCGAGCAGGTGGTGGAATACGGCGTCACGGCCGACGACCCCGCCTTCGAGAAGGCGTTGCGCGCCTTCAGCATCATGGCCAACCTCTCGTCCGGCACCGAGACGCTCGATTCCGACACGCTGAACGAAGCGCTGTCGTTGACCAAGACGGCGTTGAGCGGCGTCTCGACGATCCAGACCAAGCTGTCGATCAACGCGAATACGCTGGAGAAGGCCGCCAGCCTGCAGACGTCGTTCCAGGATCAGGCGACCTCGCTCGAGTCGACCCTGACCGACGTCGACGTCGCCGCCGCCGCCGCCGAGCTGGCGACGCGGCAGACCCAGCTCCAGGCCGCCTATTCGGCGATCGCCAAGATCCAGAGTCTCAGCCTCGCCGACTATCTGAAGTGAGGGGGCGCGCCGCGCGGGCGGCGCCGGTCAGACGCCCGTGAACAGCCGGTTGGCGCCGACATCGGCGGCCCAGATCCGCTTGTGCGCCTCGGCGATCCACGGCTTGAGCGTCTCGACGCGCGCCGCGATGACGGCGAAATCCTCGCGGAACTTCGGCACCACGGCCATCACCTCGTCGAGGAGCGCGTCCTGGTCCATGGTGGCGAGCCGGCCGTGGCGGATCACCACGCGGCCGTCGACCAGCACCGTATCCACCCCGCGGCCGCCCTCGGTGTAGACGAGCTGGCGGGTGGCGCTGTTGAGCGGCACGTAGGACGGGTCCTTCAGGTCGATCAGCACCAGGTCGGCGCGGGCGCCCGGCGCGATCCTTCCGAGATCGTCGCGTCCGATCGCATGGGCGCCGCCGGCCGTGGCGGCCCCGAGGGCGCGCCCCGCCTGGTCCGGGCCCGGATCGGGATCGCTGACATGCACCATCAGGGCGAACAGCTTCATGGCCTGGAACATGTTCTGCGCGTCCGAGCACGAGCAGTTGTCGCAGCCGAGCGCCAGCGAGACGCCGGCGTCCTGCAGGGCGCGGATCGGCGGGATGCCGCTCTTCAGCTTCATGTTGCTGAGCGGATTGATGACGACGTTGGTTCCGGTGCGGGCCAGGACCTCGATCTCGTCCTGCAGCAGCCACACCGAATGGGCGAGGTTGAGATGGGGCCCGAGCAGGCCCTCCTGCTCGAGCCGCCGGATTAGCGAGCCGCCGTGCTCGGGATATTCGAGCCGGGCCTGCAGGGCCATGCCCTTCGACTCGTAGATGTGGGTGAAGATCGGCAGGCCGTAGGTCTTCGCCAGCGCCGCGGTGCGCTCGATCAGCGCGCGGGTGCAGCGCTCCGGCGCCGACGGGCCGAGCGCCCAGCCGACCCGCGAGCCGGCCTTCGGCTTCTTCAGGTAGTTCTCCTCGAACCAGGCGAGCTGATCGATCTTCTTGTCCGGCTCAGCAGCGGTCGACAGGTAGGGATGGTACTCGGCCGGAAAGACCTCCTTCCAGAACGGAATGGTCTCGATGCCGCGGATGTCGGCGTATTGCAGCGCCACCACGGCGCGCACGCCGATCTCCTCGTAGGCCTCGACCACGGCCTCGAAATGCTCCGGGTCGAACGGATAGAGCGTCACCATGTCCTGCACGGTGGTCATGCCGGAGCGCAGGCATTCCAGCGCGCCGATCAGCGTCCTGGCACGAATCTCCTCGCGGCTCCGCTTGGGATACTGTGGCGGCAAGGCGAGCAGGCGCCACGTCTCCAGCGGCGTCTCGTCCATGGTGCCCTTGGCGAGCGTATCGTGCGAGTGATAGTGCGCGTTGATGAAGCCGGGGATGATCAGCCGGTCGGTCGCGTCGAGCGTCTCGACCGTGATGCCGTCCTTGGCCAGCGTCGCCGCGAGCCCGGTGCCGATCTTCTCGATGGCGCCGTTCTGGACAAGAATGTCACAGCGCTCGCCCTGATGCGGATCGCCGCCCGGCAGGAGGGCGCGGCCGTTCTCGATCAGCAATGTGTCGGTCTTGGTCATCGATTGATCCTGCGAAAGGCTCAGCGCGAGCCTGCATAGAAGTCGAAGCGGCGCTCGACGACCCCGACCGCCTCGACGATCACGAAGGCGAGCGCGAAGACGACGAACACCAGGGCCCAGAACTCCTCCATGAGGAAGTTCTGGAGATAGAGCTCGAACAGCTCGCCGAAGCCGAGCAGCGCGATGATGATCTGGCCGATCACCACGCCCTTGACGCCGCGCACCACGGCGAGCCGCAGGCCGGTGAGGATCTCGGGCAGGGCGCCCGGCAGCAGCACCTTGAAGAAGATCTGCGACCGGGTGCCGCCGAACAGCCGCGCCATGTCGACCAGCGAGCCGCCGACATGGCGGATGCCGGCCTGGGTGTCGATCACCAGCACCCACACGGCGAACAGGAACACGGTGGCGACCACGGTGGTCTGGCCGATGCCGAGCAGCGGCATCAGGGCCGGCACGAGGGCCGTGAGCGGCGCGCTGATGAAGATGTTGACCCACACGTTGAGCAGCTTCTCGGCCGGCCGCCACACGCCCATCAGCACGCCGAGCGGGATGCCGATCACGATCGCCAGCGCCATGCCGATGCCGAAGGCCTGCGCCGTGACCGAGAGCGCCTTCAGGAAGCTGTCGGTCTGCACCAGCTCCACCGCCTTGGCGGCGATCGCGGTCATCGGCGGGATCAGGTCGACGCCGCCGTAGCGGCCGATCAGCTCCCAGATCGCGGCCCAGACGAGCAGCGAGAGGCCGGACGGCACGTTGTCGAGGAGCGAGCGGGGGGTCATGGGCGCGGTCCTGCGACGCGGCCTGTCCCCGCCCTCGTCCTGAGGAGCGGCCGGAGGCCGCGTCTCGAAGGGCGGGGGCGGCCCCGGCCCCCGGGGGGCCACATGGTTCGAGGCTCGCCTCCGGCGAGCACCTCACCATGAGGTTCGAGGTGGGTGATCCAACCGATGCCCGCCCTCATTGCAGGTACTGCTTCAGCGTGTCCCAGATCTCGTCCACGGTGTCGAGATAGCGCTGGTCGCGGCGGATCTGGTCGGGGGGGAGGTCGTGGGCGATGCCGGGGTCGCGGATCGCCGAGACGCGGCTCGGGCGGCGCGACAGCAGCACGATGCGGTCGGAGAGGTAGACGGCCTCCTCGATGGAATGCGTCACGAAGATCACGGTCTTCTTCTCGACCTGCAGCAGCGACAGCAGGTCCTCCTGCAGCTTGCGCCGCATCTGCTCGTCGACCGCCGAGAACGGCTCGTCCATCATCAGCACGTCGGCGTTCACGGTGAGGGCGCGGGCGAGGCCGGCGCGCTGGCGCATGCCGCCCGAGAGCTGGCTCGGATACTGGTGCTCGAAGCCGGCGAGGCCGACCTCGCGGATGTACTTTTCGGCGATCGATTCGCGTTCCGACTTCGCCACGCCGCGCAGCTCGAGCCCGAAGGCGACGTTGCGCAGCACGGTCGCCCACGGCAGCAGCGCGAAGTCCTGGAACACCAGGGCGCGCTCCGGCCCGGGGCCCGTCACCGCCCGGCCGTTCACCGCCACGGTGCCGGTGGTCGGCCGAAACAGGCCGGCGATGATCTTCAGGAGGGTGGTCTTGCCGCAGCCGCTGGGGCCCAGAAGCGTCGTCAGCTTGCCGCGCTCGAAATCGAGGTCGATGCCGTCCAGCGCCGTCACGCCATTGGCGTAGCGCATGGTCACGCCCGCGACCCGCACGATCGGCGGCGCCTCGTCGGGCTTCGTCACGGGCAGGGGCTTGGTCATGGCGTTCATCGGGCGGCCGCGTGGTCCGGGCGGAAGAGCCGGTTCTCCAGCCGCTGCAGCAGCGACAGGGTGACGGTGGCGAGCGCCAGGATCGAGAGGATCGCGGCGAACATCTTGTCGTAGCGGGCGATCGAGCGGTTGTAGCTGATCAGGTCGCCGATTCCCGTCGGGGAGATCAGCAGCTCGGCCAGCACCACGCCGATGAATCCCGCCGAGATGCCGAGCCGCAGGCCGGCGAAGATCATGCCGCTCGCGTGCGGCAGCATGATCTTGGTGACCTGCTGCAGCCGGGTGCCGAGGAACGAGCGGCACATGTCGAGCAGCGACGCGTTGGTGTTGCGGATGCCGCGATAGGAGTTCAGCACCACGATGGGGGCCGAGAGCAGGATCACGGCGGCGATCTTCGAGGTCGCGCTGACGCCGTAGAAATAGGTCAGCAGCGGGATGATGGCGGCGATCGGCGCGGTCTGCAGCACCACCATCAGGGGCAGGCCGATCCACTCGATGCCGCGCGACAGGCCCATGGCGATGCCGAGCGTCACGCCCAGCACGGCGACGATGCCGACCCCGACGACGAGCGGCGGCAGCGTCACCGCATAGGCGCGCACGAAGTCGCCGGCCGCGGTCATCTCGACGAGCGCCGCCATCACCCGGGAGAAGGGCGGGAAGGCGAGGCTGATCGGCCAGCGGCCGGCGATCTCCCAGGCGCCCAGCACCAGCACGAAGGAGGCGAGCTGCCAGGGCCAGCTCCGGTCGGGCCGGTCGCCCTCCGCCGGCGGGCCCG
>NZ_NPEX01000022.1:0-12574 GCF_003258865.1 Rhodoplanes roseus
CAATTAGGAATGTCATCGTTCGCCGACATTTCCCGACCAGGGATCATGGACCGCGCGGCTGCGCGCGTCCCGACCGTCCGCGCCCCGGAATGACAGCTCCTCAAATCCCCTTCATCACCTTCGCCACCTTCTCCAAATGCGCTGCCCGTGTCGCGTCGGTAGAGACGTTCATGTGATAATGCGCCGTGTAGGTGATCTTCGCGCGCCCGCCGGTCAGGACGCGAAGATAGCGCGTGATCACTTTTCGTGGCGGATCGCCCATGAGCAGCGCGGTCCAGCGTGGGCGGCCGTAGGTCGTCACGGCGGCGATGCGCTTCAGATGGGTCAGCGCCGGCTTGACGTTGGCCGGATCGCTGATGTCGAAGGCGACCCCCGGCATCAGCACGCGGTCGAACCAGCCCTTCAGCATCGCCGGCAGGCCGAAGCACCACACCGGAAACACCAGCACCAGCGCCTCGGCGGCCTGCAGCCGGTCGACGTAGCCCTGCACGGGCGCCTGGTTGATCGCCGTGTCGTGATAGGTCAGCCGCTCCTCGCGGCTCAGCACCGGGCTGAACCCCTCGGCGTAGAGGTCGCAGTCGTCGACCGTGTGGCCGGCCGCCCGCAACGTCTCGACCACCCGGGCATGGACCGCCGCGTTGAAGCTCGTCTCGACCGGATGGCAGTAGATCACCAGCACGCGCATGGTCATTCCCGTCGCCTCGCCGAGCGGTGCGCTCGGCGGCGTCTCACGCTCCGTTCCGCTGCTCGCCGTATTGCAGGACCTGTACCTTCTCCAGGGTGACGAGCCCGCTCGGCATCATGGCGTCGAGCACCGGCAGGAAGGCCTCGATCTTGTCCGGTGCGTCGACGATCTCGATAACGATCGGCAGGTCGGCGGAGAGCCGCAGGATCTTGGTCGTGTGCAGCACCGAGGAGTGGCCGAAGCCGATCGGGCCGCGCAGCACGGTGGCGCCGCCGAGCTTCTGCTCGCGGGCCTTCAGCACGATCGCCTCGTACAGCGGCTTGTGCTCGAACTTGTCGTCCTCGCCGATGAAGATGCGGAGCAGGACGGCGTCGCGCGGAATTCTCATGGCACGATCCCTCGCTTTCATCGCATGGCGTTGAAGGCCGTCGCGAGGGCGGCGCCCGCCCACACGGCGACCAGGCACAGCACCACCGAGCCGACCACGTTGCCGCCGGCCTGCAGCCACTCGCCGTCGCGCACCAATTCGAGCGTCTGGATGCTGAACGACGAGAAGGTGGTGAAGCCGCCGCAGACGCCGATCATCACGAACTGGCGGACCGGCGTGCCGACCATCAGGCGCCCGTCCGGTCCCGAGACGACGGCGAAGAAGCCGATCACGAAGGAGCCGACCACGTTGACCGTGAAGGTGCCCCAGGGGAAGGTCTCGCCGATCAGGCGCGCGACCACGCCCGAGCACCAGAAGCGCGCCACTCCGCCGAGGGCGCTGCCGATCGCGATCCACAGATACGTCATTCCCGTCGTCCCGAATCAGGTGTCGCCGAACCGGAGCCGTGGACGGGCGATTCGGGACGGAGTCCCACCGCTCGTCACGCGGCAGGAGTCATCAGCCTGCGGGATCGCCCCGGGGCGGTTTCGGGGAACTCCATCCCCATCGGGGCGGGAAGGTAACCGGAACCCGTGCGCCGGGCAACGGGGCCGAGCAGGAGCGGGCGGCGCGCCGGACCCGGCTGGTCAGGCCAGCGTCTCAGTCGACAAACTCGACTGTCGTGCCCTTCTGCACCATCGCGGCGAGCGCCATCGCGTCCCAGTTGGTCAGCCGCACGCAGCCGTGCGAGGCGGACGCGCCGACCTCCTCCGGCACCGGCGTGCCGTGGATGCCGTAGCTCGGCGCCGTGATGCCGATCCACACCGTGCCGAGCGGGCTGTTGGGGCCGGCCGCGACGTTGAAGGCGCGCGCGGTCTTCACCTCCTTGAAGGCGAACCGCGGATTGTAGCGCCACACCGGCGCGCGCGCGACCTGGCGCACCGTGTAGGTGCCGGACGGCGTCGGCTTGTCGTCGCTGCCGATCGAGGCGGGATACGCCGCGACGAGGTGCCCGTCCGCGGCGAAGGCGAGAACGCGCCGCGCCTGCTTGTCGACCGCGATGCGGGCGACCCGGGCGGCGGTCTGGCGCGCCACCCTGGGCACCACGATGCGGGTGCCGGGCTGGTCGAACAGCACGCCGGGATTGAGCAGGACCAGCATGCGCGGGTCGATGTGGAATTTTTCGGCCAGCAGCTCGCGCGGGCCCGTATAGGCGAGGCGCTTGAGCCGCGCCATGTCCTCGAGCTGCTCCGGGATCTCGGGCGCGAACGGTCCCGCCGTGTCGGCCCGGGTGATCTCGTAGGCGGTCAGCACCGGCTCGTCGCTGGTCGCCGTCAGCGCCGCGAAGGTCGCGGCGTCGAGCTCGCCCTGATCGTCCAGCTCCTGCCCACGCTGGAACATCGCCAGCGCCCCGCGAAAGTTGCGGCCCGGCACGCCGTCGATCGCGCCGGGCGAAAAGCCGGCCCGATCGAGCAGGATCTGCGCCTTGAGCACCGCGGTCGAGAGGCCGCTCGGTGCGGCGTCCGCGAAGGTCGCGCCGTTCACGGTCTCGGGGGTCAGCGGCCCAGCCCGTCCGGGCGATGCGAACGGCGCGGCGAGCGCGGCGGCGAGCGGCAGGGCGAGGGAGACGAGGCGAAGGCGGCGCAACGGCAAGGTTCTGGCTCCTGGCGACTCCGGCGGCCTCCGGACGGGGTCCGGACGGGCCCGGAGCGGCGGCGGATCGAGAGGCAACGCGCCCGGGCCGATTTGGTTCAGGCGGCGCGGCGGCCTCGATGCCGTGCCGCTGTGGAGAACGCAACCTCCATGCCACGGGCCGGCCGCGTCGTGCGCCGGCTTGCCGCTTTTGCGAGCGGTCCGCACCCTCTATGCTGCCTGTCATAACAACCCGGCCAACGAGCACGAGGAAACATGCCCCACGACCACTTCTCCGAGGAGCAGCGCCTGATGCGCTCCTCCTGCCGCGCCTTCGTCGACGACGTCGTGATCCCGTTCATCCGCCGCGAATGGCAGCGCGAATGGGACATGCGGCCGGGCAACCGGCTGCCGCCCGAGATTCTCGAAGGCGCCGAGCGGGTCGGCATCCGCACGCTCGGCGTGCCGGAGCAGTACGGCGGCATCGAGCTCGATCCGCAGAGCGAGGTCGGCACCTTCGCGCTGATCGCCGAGGAGATCGCCCGCGGCGATTCGGGCCTCGCCGACAAGCTGGTGCAGAACTGGAAGGTGGCGGTCCTGCTGCGCAATGTGGCGCCCGAGCACCTGCAGAAGAAGTGGTTCGGCCGGCTCCTGGAGGACCCGCAGTTCCTGCTGGCGCACTGCCTCACCGAGCCGCGCGGCGCCTCCGACCGCTGGCTGCCCTACAACGTCCCCGAGGCTGCGATGCAGACCCGCGCCGTGCGGAAAAGCGGCGGGTGGGTGATCAACGGCCGCAAGCAGTTCATCTCGAACGGCTTCGACGCCGGCCTCTACGTCGTCTACGCCAACACCGATCCGGCGGTCGGCATGCTGCAGGGCACGTCGAGCTTCCTGGTGCCGCGCGAGACGCCCGGCCTCACGGTCGCGCGCTGCAACGAGACCATGGGCTGCCGCTTCATGAACAACGGCGAGCTGGTGTTCGAGGACATGTTCGTCCCCGACGACCATCTGCTGGTCGAGAACGACTCGCTCGGCCGCGCCGGGATCTATTTCCGTCCCGGCAAGATCATCCAGGCCGCCAAGAATCTCGGCGTCGGCATGCGGGCCTTCGAGGTCACGGCCGACTACGTGCAGAACTACGTGCAGGGCGGCCGCATCCTGATCAAGCACCAGGCCGTGGCGCTGCGCATCGCCGACATGGCGACCCGGCTGGAGGCGGTGCGGGCGCTGCTCGACCGCGCCGCCCGCGCCGTCGACGACAAGGATCCGGACGCCGACGCGCTGTGCAACATGGCGAAGGTCTACGCCTCGGAGGAGATCTTCAAGGTCGCCCAGCACGCGCTCGAGCTGCACGGCGGCAACGGCGTGATGCTCGACTTCGGCGTCGAAAAGCTGTTTCGTGACGCCTCGATCTTCTTGCACATGGACGCGACCGTCGACATTTCGAAAATGAAGATCGTCAAGGCCCTATTTCCCCATACGGCCGGCAAGTACGCCGGCCCGGAGAGTTGAGTGTCCTCATGAGTCAGAACCGCACCCGCGTCGTCACGGTCGGCGAGGTCATGATCGAGCTGGCGCGCGGTGCGGACGGGCGCTTTTCCCTCTCCTGCGGTGGCGACGCGTTCTCCACCGCCATCTATCTGGCCCGCGCCGGCGTGCCGGTGGCGCATGCGACCGCGCTCGGCGACGACGTCTATTCGGACCAGATCGTGTCGCTCGCCACCGCCGAGGGCGTCGGCGGCGAGCTGATGCTGCGGGTGCCGGGCCGGCTGCCCGGCCTCTATCTGGCCGACACCGGCGCCGGCAGCGCGGCCGTGTTCCACTATTGGCGCGATGCGGCGCCCGCCCGCGCGCTGTTCGAGCTGCCCGACTGGGGCCGGATCGCCGAGGGCCTGCTGACCGCGCGGCTGATCTATTTCTCAGGCATCACGCTGTCGCTCTACACCAACGAGGGGCTCGGCCGCTTCCTCGCGATCGTCGAGCTGGCGCGCCAGCACGGCGCCAAGGTGGCGTTCGACGGGAACTTCCGTCCGCGCGGCTGGAGCGGCGACGCCGGCCGCACCCGCGCCGTCTACATGGAGGCGCTCAAGCGGGTCGACATCGCGCTGCCGACCTTCGACGACGAGGCCTTGCTGTGGGGCGATCCGAGTCCGGAGGCGACGATCGAGCGCCTGCAGGCCTTCGGGATCACCGAGGTGGTGGTGAAGAACGGGCCGAAAGGGGCCGTGCTCGGCGCCTCCGGGCAGCAGCACGCGCTGCAGGAGCACGCCCATGTCCCGGTGCCCGAGGTGGTGGTGCCGGTCGATCCGACCGCGGCGGGTGACGGCTTCAACGCCGGCTATCTGGCCGCCCGCCTGGCCGGCCAGTCGCCCGGCGAGGCCGCCGGCGCCGCCCACCGCTTGGCCGCCCAGGTGATCCGCCACCGCGGCGCCATCATGCCGCGCACCGAGGGCGCGGTGCACTGAGGGGTCCGTCGCGCGTCGTGCCGTGTGGCTCACCCTCCTCCCTGTCCCTCCCCCACAAGGGGGGAGGGAACGCTGGAGCCGCTCCGCGGCATGCGGATGGCGGGTCGGGAATGAGCTCGTCGAACTGAAAAACGCCGGTGCACACCGCAGCCCGCTCCCTCCCCCCTTGTGGGGGAGGGTCGGGGAGGGGGCGCCCCGCGGCACTGAGCTTGCGGTGGACCCGCCCTCACGCCGCCTTGCGTTCGGCCAGGAACGTCGCCATGCGCTCGAGGGCGCGAACGATGTTCTCGGTCGAGTTGGCGTAGGACAGGCGGATATAGCCCTCGCCCAGCACGCCGAAATCGGGGCCGCCGATGACGGCGACGCCGGCCTCGTCGAGCAATGCCGCGGCGAGCGGCTTCGCCTTCCAGCCCGTTCCCGTGATGTTCGGATAGGCATAGAACGCGCCCTTCGGCGTCGCACAGGAGACGCCCGGCAGCCGGTTGAGGCCGTCGACCACCACCTTCCGCCGGCGGTCGAACTCGGCGACCATCGCCTCGGCCTCGTCCTGCGGGCCGGTGAGCGCGGCGAGCCCGGCGAACTGGGCGGCGGCGTTGACGCAGGAGTGCAGGTTCACGGCCAGCTTTCGCGCGTTGTCGTAGAGCTTGCCGGGCCACACCGCGTAGCCGAGCCGCCAGCCCGTCATCGCGTAGGTCTTCGACCAGCCGTTGAGCAGGATCACCCGGTCGCGGATCTCAGGATAGGACAACAGGCAGACGTGCTTCTCGCCGTCGTAGAGCATGTGGTCGTAGATCTCGTCCGACATCACGGCGACCTTCGGCCACTTCGCCAGGCCGGCGACGAGCTTGTCGATCTCGGCCTTGGGCGTCACGCCGCCGGTCGGATTCGCCGGCGAGTTGAGAATCAGCAGCCGCGTGCGCGGCGTGATCAGGCTCAGCGTCTCCTCGGCCGAGAACGCGAAGCCGTTCTCCTCGCGAATCGGCACCGGGATCGGCCGCGCGCCCGTGAACTCGATCATCGAGCGGTAGATCGGGAAGCCCGGATCCGGATACAGGATGTCGATGCCGGGCTCGCCGAACATCAGGATCGACATGAACATGGTGGGCTTGCCGCCCGGCATGATCATCACCTCGGTCGGCGACACGGTCACGCCGTAGCGCGCGTGGAGGTCGGCTGCGACGGCTTCGCGCAGCGGCAGGATGCCGACCGCCGGCGTGTAGCCGTGGGCGCCGTCGCGCAGCGCCTGCACGGCCGCCTCGACGATATGGCCCGGCGTGCGGAAATCGGGCTGCCCGATGCCGAGATTGATGATGTCGCGACCCTTCGCGGCGAGTTCGGTCGCCCGCGCCAGCACCGCGAACGCGTTCTCCTCGCCGATACGGTCGAAGCTCGCCACGGTCTCGAGCATCGTTCTCTCCTTTGAATTTGTTATGGGAACTTGGGCGTGGGTGGGATAGGCTCGTGCGCGTGATCGTGCGCGGATTCGCTGCGAAAGATCAAACCGCGCATGCAGGACAAGAAACCCTGGCCATTTGCTTTCGGCCATCGGGGCTCTACCTTAAGGACATGGACGTACTCCTCGAAATCGCCGTGCTGCTCGTCCTGTTCGGGCTGAACGGCTTCTTCGCCATGGCGGAACTCGCCGTCGTCTCGTCGCGGCGCATCCGCCTGCAGCAGATGGCGGAGGAGGGGCGCCCCGGCGCCGCCCAGGCGCTGGCGCTCGCCGACGATCCGGGCCGGCTGCTCTCCGCCGTGCAGGTCGGCATCACGCTGATCGGGATTCTGTCCGGCGCCTTCGGCGGCGCGACGCTCGGCCAGCGGCTCGGCCCGGTGCTCGACGAGATCCCCTACGTGGCGCCCTACGGCAATCAGCTCTCGGTGGTGCTGGTGGTCGTCGCCATCACGTCGCTGTCGGTGGTGCTCGGCGAGCTGGTGCCCAAGCAGATCGCGCTGTCGGCGCCGGAGAGCATCGCGTCGCGCATGGCGCGGCCGCTGGTGATCCTGTCGAGCGTGTTCCGGCCTTTCGTGTGGATTCTCGATCGCTCCTCGTCGGGCCTGCTGCGGCTGCTCGGCGTGCCCGAGCGCTCCGGCGCCTCGGTGACCGAGGAGGAGGTGCGCTTCGCCATCGCGGAGGGCACCGAGGCGGGCGTCATCGACGAGATCGAGCAGCAGATGATCCACGGCGTGCTGGCGCTCGCCGATCGCCCGATCGCGGCCGAGATGACGCCGCGGCCGGACGTCTACTGGATCGATCTGGACGACGAGCCCGAGCAGGTCGCCCGCGAGGTGGCGGAGTGCCCGTACTCGCGCCTCGTCGTGGCGCGCGGCGGCGATCTCGGCCGCCCGCTCGGCGTGCTGCAGCGCAAGGATCTGGTCGAGGATCTGATCGCCGGAAAGGGCCTCCAGGTCGAGCCGCATCTGCGCGAGCCCGTCTACGTGCCCGAGAACGTCAGCGTGCTGCGCATGCTGGAGATGTTCCGCAAGGTGCCGGTGCACGTCGCCTTCGTGGTCGACGAGTACGGCGACTTCCTCGGCCTCGTCACGCTGCACGACGTGCTGTCGGCGATCGCCGGAGATCTGCCGGAGGAGCACGAGCTGCTCGCCGAGGACATCACGCCGCGGACCGACGGCAGCTATCTGGTCGACGGCCGCGTACCGATCGACGATCTCGCCCAGAAGCTCGGACTGCCGGCGTCGGAGGGCGAGTTCCACACCGCCGCCGGCCTGGCGCTCGAGCGCCTCGCCCGCATCCCGGTCGAGGGCGACACGTTCGCGGTGGGCGACTGGCGCGTCGAGGTGATCGACATGGACGGCCGCCGCATCGACAAGCTCCTGTTCTCACCGCCCGCGAAGGCGGTGTGAACGGCCTTCTTCTTCACCTCTCCCCCAGCGGAAGGCTTTGCGTCATTGGTCATTCCGGGACGGCGCGTTCGCGCCGGACCCGGAATCCAGCCGAGAATGCCGAGTTCGGCGCTGGATTCCGGGTTCGCGCCTTAGGCGCGCCCCGGAATGACGGGGTGTGCAACGCCTTCCGCCGGGGAGAGGTGAAGGAAAGCGCGGCGATGCGGTGGCGGCGAACGCAAACGAACGGCTCACCTCTCCATCGTCTGCATGGCCGCGATGCATGCGTCGAGGAACGTCACCGAGGCGGGCGGCAGGGTGCGGCCTTTCTTCCTCACGAGGGCGATCTGGCGCACGAAGGCGGGGTCGTCGATCGCCTTGGAGCGCAGGCCGCGTTCCACATGGACCTCGCGGGCGGAGCGCGGCAGCACCGTGACGCCCAGGCCGGCCCGCACCATGGCGACGGCCGACATCATGTAGGTCACCTCGCAGGCGATGGTCGCGGTGTGGCCGATCCCCAGCAGCGCCGCGTCGATCACGTCGCGCAGGCTGGTCCCCGGATTGGTCAGGATCAGCGGCAGCTCGATCAGATCCTCCACGCCGATCCGGCGCTTGCGGCCGATCGGATGGCCGTCGGGATAGATCATGCAGAGATGGTCGGTGGTCTGGTGCAGCACGTCGAGCTCGGCGTCCGCGACGCTGCCGCCGGTGAGGCCGAGATCGACCTCCTCGCTGCGCACCATGGCGACCACGTGACTGGCGATGGCGTCGCGCACCAGGAAGGCGAGCGCCGGGTTGTCGCGCCGGCAGGTCAGGATCACCTGCGGCAGCAGCGACGCCGCGAAGCTCGGCAGGGCCGCGATCCGCACGGTGCCACGGCGGCCGGCGCCGATCTCGCGAATGTCGACCAGCGCCGCGTCGAGGTCGCCGAGCGTGCGCTGCAGCACCGGCAGCAGCTCCATCCCGACCCGTGTGATCTCGACGGCGCGGTTGCTGCGGTCGAGCAGCTTCACGCCGAGGGCCGCCTCCAGGTTCCTGATCTGAACCGTCAGGGCCGGCTGCGACAGGTGCAGCACCGACGCCGCCTTGGTGAAGCTGCGCGATTGCACGATGGCCAGCAGGGCCCGGATCTGGCGAAGCGTGATGTCCATAACGCTTCATTATCGTGGCAATAAACTAATTTCAATTGTCTTATCCAGCCGCACGCGTAGTGCTGATGGTGCCCCCGAAGAAGAAGCGACGTCGTCACCTTCGCGTCGTCAGCCGCCTCTGTCGGGGCTGGCCTCCGAGTCTGCACGACGGCCCACACCGGCGATCGCGCCGTGTCCGACCCACGGACGCGGAGATCCGGTCGCGTCCTCATCATTTCGGATCGCGTGCGTGGTCACGCAGCGCCCGCGGCCGACGGACCCTTAGGGTAACGCCATGCTCGCCTTGATCGGGCTACTCGTCATTCTCGTCGTCCTGGCCGGGATCCTCACCAAGAGGCTCTCCCCCATGGCCGCGCTGATCATCATTCCGATGATCGGCGCGCTGATCGCCGGTTTCTCGGTGGCCGATACCGGCAAGTTCGCCGTCAACGGCGTGCGCAGCATCGCGCCGGTGGTCGGCATGTTCGTGTTCGCGATCCTGTTCTTCGGCATCGTCAAGGATGCCGGGACGCTCGATCCGATCATCAACGGCATTCTCCGCGTCGTCGGGGTGCGGCCGTCGCGCATCGTGCTCGGCGCCGCCGTGCTGGCCGCGATCGTCCATCTGGACGGCTCCGGTGCGGTCACGTTCCTGGTCACCATCCCGGCCATGCTGCCGCTGTTCGACCGCCTGAAGATGGACAAGCGGATCCTCGCCTGCGTGGTCGCCATGGCGGCCGGCACGGCCAACATGCTGCCCTGGGGCGGCCCGACGCTGCGCGCCGCCACGGCGCTGCACGTCTCCATCGGCGAGCTGTTCATGCCGGTGCTGCCGGTGCAGATCGTCGGCATGGTGTTCGTCTTCGCGGTCGCCTTCCTGCTCGGCCTGCGCGAGGAGAAGCGCCTGACCGCGGCCGGCACGATCGGCGGCGACATCGCCGTCTCCTACACCCGCCCGGAGCTCTCCGACGCGGAGAAGAAGCTCGTCCGTCCGAAGCTGTTCCTGGTCAATGTCGCGCTGGTGCTCGCCGTGCTCGCCGCGATGATCACCGAGGTGGCGCAGCCGGTCGTGTGCTTCATGGTCGGCACCGTCGTGGCGCTGCTGATCAACTACCCCGACGTCAAGGATCAGCGCGAGCGCATCGACGCGCACGCCAAGGCGGCTCTGCTGATGGCCTCCATCCTGCTCGCCGCCGGCGTCTTCACGGGCATCATGAAGGACACCAAGATGCTCACCGAGATGGCGAAGTTCGCGGCCGGCAACGTCCCGACCGACCTCGCCCAGCACATGCCGGTGGTGCTCGGCCTGGTGTCGATGCCGCTCAGCATGCTGTTCGACCCGGACTCCTTCTACTTCGGCGTCCTGCCCGTGCTGGCCGAGGCCGGCAAGGTGCTCGGCGTCGCGCCGGTGCAGATGGGTCAGGCCGCCATCATGGGCCAGATGACGGTCGGCTTCCCGGTCAGCCCGCTGACGCCCGCCACCTTCCTGCTGGTCGGCTTGTGCGGCATCGACCTCGGCGAGCACCAGAAGTTCACCTTCCTGTTCCTGTGGGCGACGTCGATCGTGATGACCATCACGGCTGTCGTGCTCGGCATCCTCCCGCTCTGATCGCCGCCCGAACGAAAGGACACGTGTCGTGAAATCCATCAGAATCGGCTCGGGTGCCGGCTATTCCGGCGATCGCATCGAGCCCGCCGTCGAGCTCGCCGAGAAGGGCGACATCGATTATCTGGTCTTCGAATGCCTGGCCGAGCGCACCATCGCGCTCGCCCAGCAGGCCAAGATGAAGAACCCGGCGCTCGGCTACGATCCGCTGCTCGAGCCGCGCATGCGTGCCGTGCTCGCCACCTGCAAGGCGAAGGGCATCAAGATCGTCACCAACATGGGCGCGGCCAATCCCGAGGCCGGCGCCAGGAAGACGGCCGAGATCGCCAAGTCGCTCGGGCTGACCGGCCTCAAGATCGCGGCCGTGTCGGGCGACGACGTGATCGAGGCGATCCGCGAGACGCCGCACCGGCTGGAGGAGACCGGCGGCTCGACGACGGATCTCGGCAATCGCATCGTCTCGGCGAACGCCTATTTCGGCACCGCGCCGATCGTCGAGGCCTTGGCGCAAGGCGCCGACGTCGTCATCACGGGCCGCGCCGCCGATCCGGCGCTGTTCATGGCGCCGCTGATCCGCGAGTTCGGCTGGGCCGTGGACGACTGGGACAAGCTCGGCAAGGGCACGGTGGTCGGCCATCTGCTCGAATGCGCCGGGCAGGTGACGGGCGGCTACTTCGCCGATCCCGGCGTCAAGGACGTCGAGGGCCTCGGCCGGCTCGGCTTCCCGATCGGCGAGGTGTCGGAGGACGGGACCTTGGTGGTGACCAAGGTGGACGGCTCGGGCGGCAAGGTCACGCCGCAGACCGTCAAGGAGCAGCTCCTCTACGAGCTGCACGACCCCAAGAACTACTTCCAGCCGGACGTGGTCGCCGATTTCTCCGCGGTCGCGGTGGAGGAGATCGGGCCCGACCAGGTGCGGGTCACGGGCGGCACCGGACGTGAGAGGACCGGCACGCTGAAGGTCTCGGTCGGCTACATCGACAGCTATGTCGGCGAGGGCCAGATCTCCTATGCGGGTCCGGGCGCGGTGGCGCGCGGAAAGCTCGCCCTGGACATCGTCCGCGAGCGCCTCGCGCTCATGCAGGTGAAGACCACCGAGCTGCGCTTCGACCTGATCGGTATCGACTCGCTGCACGGGCAAGCCCGCGGCGCGACCGGGGCCGACCCTTACGAGGTGCGGATCCGCGTCACCGGCCGCACCGACACGCTCGCCGAGGCCGTGAAGATCGGCAACGAGGTCGAGACGCTCTACACCAACGGCCCCGCCGGCGGCGGCGGCGCGTTCAAGTCGGCCCGCGAGGTCGTGGCGGTGCAGTCGGTGCTGCTGCCGCGCGCGCTCGTCGGATCGTCGGTCCGGATCCTGGAGGCGTGATCATGAAGCTGCGCCAGCTCGCCCACTCCCGCACGGGAGACAAGGGCAACACATCGAACATCTCGGTCATCGCCTACGATGCGAAAGACTGGGAGCGGCTATGCCGCCACGTCACGGCCGAGCGCGTAAAGACCCATTTCGCCGGCATCGTGAAGGGCGACGTGGTTCGCTACGAGCTTCCACGAATCGCGGCGCTGAACTTCGTGATGTATCAGGCGCTCGGCGGCGGGGTCACCCGAACGCTGGCGCTCGACGCTCATGGAAAATCGCTGTCGTCGGCGCTGCTCGATCTCGACGTCCCGGACGAGGAGCAAGCCTGAGGTTTCCACCCCCGAAGACCGCGACCGGCACGGCCGAGCCTCCAGTGCGACGTCCCGTCTGCCCCGCGCAGGCGGCCGTGGAGGACCGCCGAGAGTCAGAGCGACCGGTCGCGGTCGTCGTCCTCTGCGCCGCCGAGCCCGTCGTCCCGGGCTCGG
>NZ_NPEX01000022.1:12584-39730 GCF_003258865.1 Rhodoplanes roseus
GCTCGGCGCCGACGCGCCGCCCCGGGACGGCTGCTCGGGGTTCACCGCGTCCAGCCGCCCGATCCGTTGGAGGGCCGCGGCGAGCCTGGTGACGTCGGTGCACCCGGAGCGGGACCGGACGTCAGCGGCTTCTTCAGAATCTTGAAGCGATCGGGATCGAGCCCGTGGCTCGCCGGCAGCGCCGAGAACTCGTCGGCTCCGCCGGGCTCGTCGGCGCGGCCCGTGGCCCCCGCCATGGTGGCGCCGCGCCAGCGCTCCAGCACCGCGGCGACGAAGGCCTGGTCGTAGCCGGTCGTGGGGTCGACCTTGGCGCTGCCCAGCGCCTCGCTGCGCGGCAGGAGATGCGACGGCACCTCGCGGAACCGCAGGCGCGTCGGCAGCGCGACGCCTTCGCCGAACGCCAGCACCTCGCGGGTGCCGAGCGACGGCACGAAGGCGAGCAGATTGGCGGCCGCGTCCGACACGGCCGATCGCAGCAGCGCCTGGTCGCGGTCGTTCGCCATCCGCATGGCGAACAAGGTCGAGCACTGCGAGATGATGGTCGGGTCGAGCTCGGCCGGACGCTGCGTCACCAGGCCGAGATAGACGCCGTACTTGCGGCCCTCCTTGGCGATGCGAGACACCGCCTTGCGGGTCGGGCCGAAGCCGACGGAGCGATCGGCCGAGGCGTAGCGATGCGCCTCCTCGCAGACGAACAGCAGCGGCACGGCGCCGTCGCTCCACAGGCCGAAGTCGAACGCCATCCGGCACAGCACCGAGACCAGCGAATCGACCACCTCGGCCGGGAAGCCGGCGAGCTGCATGATGGTCATCGGCCGGCCGTTCGGCGGCAGCCGGAACAGCGTCGAGATCACGTCGATCATGGTGTCGCCGCCCACATTCGCGTTCTCGAACATGAAGGCGTAGCGCGGATCGTTGGCGACCGATTCGATGCGCTGGATCAGCTTGTGATAGACGATCCGCGACGAGCGGTTCTCCAGCTTGCCCATGCGCTCGTCGATCAGGGCGATCAGGTCGGCGAGCCGGTACGGCACCGGCGTATCGGGCGTGAATCCGGTACTGCGAGGGTCGAGGCGCTTGAGCGTCGGCCGGTCCGGGCCGCCCTGGCGGTACTGCAGGTAGTTCACCTTGGCGATCGGAATCACCTCGGAGAGGATCTCGGTCTCCTCGCCGATGCCGGGCCGGCCGCCGAAGAAGACGTCGACGATCTCTTCGAAGTTGAACAGCCAGAACGGCAGCTTGAGATTGCGCGGATTGAGCGTCTGGGCCTGATCCGGAAAGCAGCGGCCGTACTCGTTGTGCACGTCGAGCAGGAAAACCCGGAGATCCGGGCGCTTCGCCAGCGTCTGCTGCAGGATCAGCGCGACGCCGCTCGATTTTCCGACTCCGGTCGAGCCGAGCACGGCGAAATGCTTGCTCAGCATGTCGTCGACGTCGATGCAGGCCGGGATCGCGTGGTCCTGCTGCAGATGGCCGATGTCGACCGTGTTGCCGCCCGTGATGTCGTACACCACGCGGAGCGCGTCGCGGTCGATCAGCGAGACGGTGTCGCCGATGGTCGGATAATGATTGATGCCCCGGCGGAAGCGCAGGCGGTCGTGCTCGTCGGCCACGATCTCGCCCATGAGGTCGAGCTGTGCCGCGGCGACGACGTCCTGGTCGTGGACGTAGGTCCGGGTCAGCCGGGTCACGCTGGTGACGACGCCGATCAGCACGGCCGGTCCGCTGGCGATCGTCATGAACGCCCCGACGGTGGCGCGCGTCGTGCCGGTCATGTGCTCGCACAGCCCGACCGTCGCCTGCGAGCCGTGGACCGAGACGACATGGCCGAGGCCGTCGCTGCCCGAATCGGGGCACTGCATGGTGGGGTGACTCTCCGGAACCGGGCCGCAACCGGAGCGGCCGTCGTGCCGAAGACACTACCAAGAGGTCGGCTGACGTTCCGTTAACGCGGTGGTTGCATGGCACCTTCCGGCCGCCATCGAGACCGGGGGTCAGAACGGCCAGTGCAGTCCGGAGCGGGTAGGGGGCTGGACCGCCGGGGCGGCGGTCGGAGCGGGCTGCCGCCGCGGCTTCCGGGTCGGCTCGCGGGCCGGCTCGCCGGAGGGGCGGGGCGTGGTGATCCAGCCGAACTTCCGCATCGCCGCCTCGGCGGCGCGCTCGCCGGACAGCCAGGCGCCACCCACCGTGCCCCACTGGGTCTCGTGCACGGCCTCGCCGGCGAACCAGATGCGGTCGCGCACCGGCTCGGTCAGGGCGGCGCGCGAGCCTTGGCCGCCGATGCTGGCGGCCGAGGCGGCGCCCATCACCCAAGGATCCTGGTTCCACCGCGTCGCGTGCGTGCGGCGGACCGCCTTTCTGATGTCGCTGCCGTAGAGCTTGGCGAGCCACTCCTGGGCGTAGTCGACCATGGCGGCCTCGCCCTGCGCGGCGAGGTCGCGGCCGAGCTTGCCGCCGAGCTGGATCATGCAGAGCGGGGTGCCGGACACGTTGGCCAGCATCGCGGCGGTCCGGGCGCTGTCGGCCTTCTCGAAGATCAGGTCGTCGGCCTGCGGCCCGAGCGGCTGGCCGGCGAGCTCCAGCACCACATGATCCTGGCTGCCCAGGGAGAGGCGCGAGAAGGCGTCGAGCTGGCGCTTGGGCAGCTCGGGATCGAACCTGATCTTGCCGGCCGCCATCACGTTGGTGGAGGCCGTGATGATGGCGCCGCGAGCCACGATGGTGCCGCGCGTCGTCTCGACCTCGACCTTGCCGCGCACCCAGGTGTTGATCCGGGTCGCCGGGGTCGAGAGCCGCACCGCGAGGCCGCCGGCGAGGCGCCCCAGCAGGGCGCCGAGGCCCTCGCGGCAGTAGGCCGGGCTGTCGCGCTCCGCCGCCTTGGAGACGTCGACGGCCGAGAGCTCGCGCAGATCCTTGCCGTAGGGCAGCGGGCCGAGCATGAACTCGACCGTGTTGCGCCATTCGAGCAGATCCTTGGGCAGGGCCTGCAGGCAGGAGACGTCGGCCTTGCCGCGGGCCGCCTCGATGATGGCGCGGTTGGTGCGCACCATCACGGAGAGGAAGTCCTCGAGCTCGCCCTCCCGCGCATAGCGCCGGCCGATCCGCACCTTCTGGCCGGGCGGGGCCGCGTAGACGTCGAGCCCGGTGCCGGGCCCGAGCTTCGCCACCGGGTTGACGTCGGCGCCGTAGAGCCAGTGGGCGCCGCGATCGAACGGCATGCCGAAAATCTTGGTGTCGGTGGCGCAGCGTCCGCCGATCCGGTCGCTGGCCTCGACCACGACACAGCGGCGGTTCGCCGCAGCGATCCGCCTCGCCGCGGCGATGCCGGCGGCGCCGGCCCCGATCACCACGATGTCGACCTCGCCCGAGCCCTGCGCCAGCGCGCCGCCCGGCAGGGCGAGCGCGGCGGCCGCGGCGAGAAAGCGTCGGCGGTCGATCGGCAGCATCGGGGTGGCCTCCCTCGGAACCCAACTTGCCTCAAGGGGGCCCGCGCCGCAAACCCCGATGTGGACGACGCGTCGTCGCGCGGCGCTGCCGGCCCGCTCTTGCCGCGGCGCCGCCGGGCCTCTACCTCAGAGCGGCCGCCTTTGGCGGCGATGGATCAGATCGTGGGCCGCAAGCGCGCGCCTCGAGGAGTCCCGATGCTGCGTGCCGCCTCCCTGGCCATTGCTCAGATGACGTCGCCGCCGTTCCGCTCGGTGCTGCTCAAGTCGGCCGGGCTGGCGCTCCTGCTGCTCGCCGTCCTGGTGGTCGGGCTCTATCAGCTCGTCGCCTGGCTGGGCGGCGAAGGCGGCGTCTGGATGGAGACGACGCTCGGGCCGGCCGCGCACAATCCGCTCTCGGTGCTGGGCTGGATCCTCGCCATCGCGCTCGGCGCCGGGCTGTTCGCCGGGGCGATCTTCCTGATGCCGGCCGTCACCTCGCTGGTCGCCAGCTTCTTCGCCGACGACATCGCGGCCGAGGTCGAGCGCGTCCACTATCCGGAGGATCCGCCCGGCATCGCGCCGCCGCTCTTCTATTCCATCGTCGAGGGCATCAAGACGGCGCTGCTGGCGCTCGGCATCTATCTGTGCGCCGCGCCGTTCCTGCTGATCGGCGGGCTCGGTGCCGTCGCCTTCTTCCTCGCCACCGCCTATCTGCTCGGCCGCGAGTACTTCCTGATCGCGGCGGTCCGTCAGCAGCCGATCCGCGACGCCAAGGCGATGTGGCGCGAGAACCGCACCCGCATCGTCGGCGGCGGGCTGTTCATCGCCGCCTTCGTGCTGATCCCGATCGTCAATTTCGCGACGCCGCTGTTCGCCACCGCCTTCATGGTGCATCTCCACAAGCGGATCGCGGCCGAGCGGCGGCGGCTGGAGGCCGACCCGTCGGGCTTTCCGGGCCCGCCGCATGGACACGTGGATTCGCGCTTCTGAGCGTCACCCGGCCGGCGCGACCAGGGTCGTCTTCTCGGGCCAGCGGCAGATGTCGCCGATCGGGCAGACCGGGCAGCGCGGCCGCAGCGCCGTGCAGACGTAGCGGCCGTGCAGGATCAGCCAATGATGCGCATGCAGCCGGTAGGGCTTCGGCACCACGGCTTCGAGGCGCGTCTCGACCTCGAGCGGCGTCTTGCCGGGGGCGAGGCCGGTGCGGTTGCCGACCCGGAAGATGTGGGTGTCGACCGCCATGGTCTCCTGCCCATAGGCGATGTTGAGCACCACATTGGCGGTCTTGCGGCCGACGCCCGGGAGCTTTTCCAGCGCCTCGCGGGTCGACGGCACGATGCCGCCGTGCTCGGCGACGAGCTGCTGCGACAGCGCGATGACGTTCTTGGCCTTGGTGTTGAACAGGCCGATGGTCTTGATGAAGTCGCGGACCTTCGCCTCGCCGAGCGCGATCATCGCCTCGGGCGTGTCGGCGGCCGCGAACAGGCCGCGGGTCGCCTTGTTGACGCCGGCGTCGGTCGCCTGGGCGGACAGCACCACGGCGACCAGCAGCGTGAACGGGTTGATGTGCTCGAGCTCGCCCTTGGGCTCGGGGTTTTTCTCCCGGAAGCGGCGGAAGACCTCCTCGATCTCGGCCGGGGTGAGGAGCCTCGGCTCGACCGGGCCTTTGGCCGCGCGCTTGCCCGGCCGGGCGGCAGCCGCGCCGCCCCTCTTGACCGCGGGCTTCGGCTTGCGGCTTCCTTTGTCCCCGCCGGTGGCCGGCTTGCGGATCATCGTCGCGTCACCCGTGTTGTCGTCACGACCCGGCCCGAATCCTCGATGGACCCGAACCCCCGTCGGTGCCCATGACTGCCCTGTTCAACGAGCCGACCCTGTTCTCGGCGGTCGTGACCCCGCACCGTTCGCTCGGCCGGGCCGGCGTCCGGATCGTGATCCTGATCCTGGCCGCGGCCGGAGCCGTGCTGGGAACTGCCTTCGTCCTGGCCGGTGCGTGGCCCGTGACGGGCTTTCTAGGGCTCGACGTCGCCCTCGTCTATTGGGCGTTCCGGGTCAACAACCGGAGTGCCGTCGCCCACGAGCACGTGCTGGTAACGCCGTCGCTCCTCACGGTGCGGCGGGTCGACCACACCGGCGCGATCGCCGAATGGACGCTCAACCCGGTCTGGGTGCGGCTCGACCGCGAGACCGACCCGGATTTCGGGCTGCTGCGCCTCGCGCTGGTGTCGCACGGCCGCCGCGTGGTGGTAGGCTACTGGCTGTCGCCGGCCGAGCGCGAGGACTTCGCCCGGGCTCTGGCGGCGGCGATCGGGGAGGCGAAGCGGGGGCCGACGCGGGCGCCCGCCGCCTTTCTCGGAAATCGGGTGGATCCCTCCGAACCCGGTCCCTAAGCTCGCATCATGAGCACCATGACCCTGACCGATCCGGTGGAGATCCTGCCCGCGCGTCGCACGGATCAGGCTCCCCTCCTGCGCGCCGCCGACGATTACGACCGGGTTCGCCGAGCGATCGCCTACATGACCGAGCATTGGCGGGCCCAGCCCGACATGGAGGCGGTGGCGCGCGCCGCCGATCTCACCACGGACGGCCTCACGGCGCTGTTCCGCCGCTGGGCCGGCCTGACGCCCAAGGCCTTCCTGCAAGCGCTCACCCTCGACCATGCGCGAAAGCTGCTGCGCGAGTCGGCGAGTGTGCTGGATGCCGCCTACGAGGTCGGCCTGTCCGGCCCGGGCCGGCTGCACGACCTGTTCGTCACCCACGAGGCGATGTCGCCGGGCGAATGGAAGGCCGGCGGCGCCGGCCTGGTGCTGCATTGGGGCTTCCATCCTTCGCCCTTCGGGATCGCCCTGGTGATGGCGACGAGCCGCGGCCTGTGCGGCATCGCCTTCGCCGATGCGGGGCAGGAGGACGGGGCGCTGGCCGACATGCAGGGCCGCTGGCCGAACGCCACCTATGTGCGCGACCAGCCCGGCACGGCGCCGCTGGCCCGCCGGGTGTTCGACCCGGCCGCCTGGCGGGCCGACCGGCCGCTGCGCATCGTGCTGATCGGCACCGATTTCGAGGTTCGGGTGTGGGAGGCGCTGCTGCGCGTGCCGCTCGGCCGGGTGACCACCTATTCGGACATCGCCGGCACGGTGTGCTCGCCCAAGGCGGCGCGGGCGGTCGGCGCCGCGGTCGGCAAGAACCCGGTGTGCTTCGTGGTGCCGTGTCACCGGGTGATCGGCAAGAGCGGCGCCCTCACGGGGTACCACTGGGGCCTCACCCGCAAGCGCGCCATGATCGGCTGGGAGTCCGGCCAGCGCGGCGACTGAGCTTTCCCGCCGGGCGGGCGAGCCTTCGCTCGTCCCGGCCGAGGCGCTCCGCTCGGCACCTGTCCGACAGTGTACACGTGCCGTCCGGCCTCCGGTCCCGCGCGCCTCGGTATTCCCTCACCGGCCGTTGACGGCGGCGGTGGGGCGTCCCATTAGTCGGTGCGCCGCGCCGGCCGCAGCGGGTTTCGCGCGCGGGCAGGGAGATCACCGACATGCAGACGCGTCGTCCCGTCATGCTGGTCATTCTGGACGGGTGGGGTTGGCGCGAGGACGCCGCCGACAACGCCGTCCGGCAGGCGAACACCCCGACCTTCGACAGGCTGTGGGCGACGTGCCCGCACGCCTTCCTGCGCACCTCCGGCAAGGATGTCGGCCTGCCCGACGGGCAGATGGGCAATTCCGAGGTCGGCCATCTCAACATCGGCGCCGGCCGGGTCGTCATGCAGGACCTGCCGCGCATCAGCGACGCCATCGCGACCGGGGAGATCGAGAAGCTGCCGGCGCTGGTCGGCCTGATCGACAGGCTGCGCGAGACCGGCGGCACCTGCCACCTGATCGGCCTCGTCTCGCCTGGCGGCGTCCACTCGCACCAGGATCAGGGCGCCGCCGTCGCCGGCATCCTGGCGCTCGCCGGCATCCCGACCGTCGCGCATGTCCTCACCGACGGCCGCGACACGCCGCCCCGCTCGGGCGCCGACTACGTGGCGAAGTTCGTCGCCGACCTGCCGCCGACCGTGCCGGTCGCCACCGTCTGCGGCCGCTACTTCGCGATGGACCGCGACAAGCGCTGGGACCGGGTCGGCAAGGCGTACGACGCGATCGCCGAGGCGGTCGGGGCCCGTTTCGACGACGCGGCCGACGCCATCGCGGCGTCCTATGCGGCCAATGTGGGCGACGAGTTCATCGTCCCGACCGTGATCGGCGACTACGCCGGGATGAAGGACGGCGACGGGATTCTCTGCTTCAACTTCCGGGCCGACCGGGTGCGCGAAATCTTGGGCGCGCTGCTCGACCCCGCCTTCGACGGCTTCGCCCGTCCGCGCGTCATAAAGTTCGCGACGGCGGTCGGCATGACCCAGTACAGCGAGGCGCTCGACGTCTTCATGGGGACGATCTTCGCGCCCGACAGCCTGGCCAACGGCCTCGGGCAGGTGACGGCCGACGCCGGCCGCACCCAGCTCCGCATGGCCGAGACGGAAAAGTACCCGCACGTCACCTATTTCCTCAACGGCGGCGAGGAGAAGCAGTTTCCGGGCGAGGACCGCATCATGGTCCCGTCGCCCAAGGTGGCGACCTACGACCTGCAGCCCGAGATGTCGGCGCCGGAGCTGACCGACAAGGCCGTCGCGGCGATCCGGTCCGGCAAGTACGACCTGATCGTGCTGAACTTCGCCAATCCGGACATGGTCGGCCACACCGGGATCTTGTCGGCCGCCATCAAGGCGGTGGAGACGGCGGACACCGGGCTGGGCCGCATCGTCGAGGCCATCCGGGAGATGGGCGGCGCCGTGCTGGTCACCGCCGACCACGGCAATTGCGAGCTGATGCGCGATCCGGTGACGGGTGGGCCGCACACGGCGCACACCACCAACCCGGTGCCCGTGATGCTGTTCGGCAGCGACGCCAAGAGCCTCGCCGACGGCCGGCTCGCCGACCTGGCGCCGACGCTGCTCGCGCTCATGGAGCTGCCGCAGCCCAAGGAGATGACCGGCAAGTCGCTGATGCGCTGATGCGCTGATGCGCTGACGCGCCGATCCGCCACGAGCGCCGACCGGACCGCCGCCTCCAGGGCGGCGGTGTCGTTTCGGGGCGACCGATCCGATGCGCAGCCGGCCTGTCGCCACCCGCCGAGCCGCCGCGGACCATCGAAGATCAGCGACAGGTGATCTCGAGGGTCCGCACGCGGACCCGACAGTCGTGACGACACGACGGCCGCGGTGGCGACCGAGCAATCGGTCGACGCCGCTCAGCTCCGCACGAGGCGCTTGTCGCGGCGGCGATCGACCGGCTGGTACGCGATCCGCGCATGGTAGCCGCAATAGGGCAGCCCTTCGGAGGTGCGGCCGCCGCAGAAGAAGAAGTCCTGCGAACCGGGGTCGCCCACCGGCCAGCGGCACTTGCCTTCGTTGAGCTCGAGCAGCGTGCAGCGCTGGCCCATCGGCACCACGGTGGCGACCGCATCGACCTCCTGCTCGTACTCGACCTCGTAGACGGGGGCCCGCGCCAATGCCGTGTTGCCACGCATCGCCGGCCGCGTGACGCGCAGCATCGGGGCCGCCGCCCGAGGCTTACGCTGCCGCGGAACCGCCGCCGCGGGGCTCTTGGCGCGTCCGGACAGGCCCAGCCGATGGACCTTCCCGATCACAGCATTGCGGGTGATCCCACCGAGCTCGACGGCGATCTGACTCGCGGAGAGACCGTCGTTCCAAAGCTTCTTGAGTAGTTCCACGCGCTCGTCGGTCCACATATGTTCCTCTTGGCCCCGCAACGAGCGAACAACCTCTCAGAATCCACCAACGCCGCCGGGGGTGCCTCTCCACCGGCGGGTACGCAGAACAGCAGTGAAACTTAGAGATCAGTCCGCCGCACGAGATATCGTATGTCAGCGAATAAAACGCTACTATATCGCGCGAGTCCCGCGCAAGAGTCCCCAGTATTGCATCCACAATTCATGGCCGTTTCGAGTCCGTACGTGAGATGACGTATGGAACCCGCGCGGTTGACAGCGCGGCGCCCCGTCCTAAAATGACCGCAGCGTGCCGCCCCTGGAGGCGGCACGATTCATTTCATGAGCCGCGAGAAGAAGTTCGGCCATGTCGCACCTGATGCCGACCTATGCACGCGCCGACCTCGCCTTCGAGCGGGGTGAAGGCGCCTGGCTCGTCTCGACGACGGGCGAACGCTATCTGGACTGCCACTGCGGCGTCGCCGTGAACGCGCTCGGCCACGCCCACCCGGCTCTGGTCGAGGCGCTGCGGGCGCAGGCCGAGAAGGTGTGGCACGTCTCCAACCTGTTCCGCGTCCCCGCCGCCGAGCGCCTCGCCGCGCGCCTGTGCGAGGCGAGCTTCGCGGACATGGTGTTCTTCTGCAATTCCGGCGCCGAGGCCATGGAAGGCGCCATCAAGGTGGCGCGCAAGTACCACGCCGCCAACGGCCAGCCCGAGCGCGTGCGCATCATCACGTTCGAAGGCGCGTTCCACGGCCGCACCCTGGCGACGCTGGCGGCCGGCGGCCAGAAGAAGTACCTCGAAGGCTTCGGCCCGCCGGTCGAGGGCTTCGACCAGGTCCCCTACGGCGACCTCGACGCGGTCGAGAAGGCGATCGGGCCCGAGACGGCCGCGATCCTGGTCGAGGCCGTGCAGGGCGAGGGCGGCGTCCGGGTCGGCACGCCGCAGTTTCTCCGCGGGCTCCGCGATCTGTGCGACGCGCATGGCCTGATGCTGGTGTTCGACGAGGTGCAGACCGGCATGGGCCGCACCGGAACGCTGTTCGCCCATCAGGGCGTCGGCGTCACGCCCGACGTGATGGGCCTCGCCAAGGCGCTCGGCGGCGGCTTTCCGATCGGCGCCGTGCTGTGCACGGCCGAGGCTGGCAAGGGCATGACGCCCGGCACCCACGGCTCGACCTTCGGCGGCAATCCGCTCGCCGTGGCGGCCGGCAACGCCGTGCTCGACGTGATGCTGGCCGACGGCTTCCTGGAGGCCGCCCAGCGCAGGGGCCTGCTGCTCAAGCAACGTCTCGCCGAGGTCAGCGACCGGCATCCGGCCGTGTTCCGCGAGGTGCGCGGCGCCGGCCTGCTGCTCGGCCTCGCCTGCGTGGTGCCCAACGACCGGGTGATCGCCGCGTTCCGCGACGAGAAGCTGCTCGCCGTGGCGGCCGGCGACAATGTCGTGCGGATTCTGCCTCCGCTGATCGTCGACGAGACCGAGATCGCGGAAGCCGTGACCAGGATCGACCGGGCTGCGACCCGTCTCGAGCGCGCCGCCGGGGCTGCGCAGGGGGCCGCGCCAAAACTCGAAGGACTGAAAGGGTGAGTGGAGTTCGGCATTTCCTCGACCTGATCGACATCCCGGCCGCCGAGCTGCGCCGGATGCTCGATGCCAGCCTAGCCATGAAGGCCGCCCAGAAGACCAACGGCCACGCCGCGCCGCTCGCCGGCAAGATGCTGGCCATGATCTTCGACCGGCCGTCGACCCGCACCCGGGTGTCGTTCGACGTGGCGATGCGCCAGCTCGGCGGCCAGACCATCGTGCTCAACGGCAGCGAGCTGCAGCTCGGCCGCGGCGAGACCATCGCCGACACCGCCAAGGTGATGTCGCGCTACGTCGACGCCATCATGATCCGCACGCTCGACCATGCCCGCGTCGAGGAGCTGGCGCGCGAGGCGACCGTGCCGGTCATCAACGGCCTCACCAAGCTGTCGCATCCCTGCCAGGTGATGGCCGACGTGATGACGTTCGAGGAGCATCGCGGCCCGATCGGCGGACGTCGGATCGCCTGGACGGGTGACGCCTCCAACGTGCTGACCTCGTGGATGCACGCCGCCGAGCGCTTCGCCTTCGAGCTCGCCATCGCCACCCCGCCCGAGCTCGCCCCCAAGCCGGCCCTGGTCGACTGGGTGAAGGCCTCGGGCGCCGCGATCCGGATCGGCACCGATCCGGAGGAGGCGGTCGCCGGCGCCGACTGCGTGCTCACCGACATGTGGGTGTCGATGGGCGACGAGGACGGCGCCCGCCGCCACAACCTCCTCAAGCCCTACCAGGTCAACGAGCGGCTGATGGCCAAGGCCGCGCCCGGCGCCGTGTTCATGCACTGCCTGCCCGCCCATCGCGGCGAGGAGGTGACGGCCGGCGTCATGGACGGACCCCAGTCGGTGGTGTTCGACGAGGCCGAGAACCGCCTGCACGCCCAGAAGGGCATCCTGGCCTGGTGCTTCCAAGCCGCCGCTCAGTGACTATCTAGGGCAGACACGCCGCCCCGGGCGGAACGCAACCCAGGCGGAGTGCAGCCGCTTTGTCCGCGCCGGCGCGCCCCGCCGGGCGCGGATTTTGCGTGTCCGTCACGACCCTGCGCCAGGAAGACAGATGAGCCAGATCAACATTCCGTCCCGGGAGCCGGGCCAGATTCCGCTCGACGACGTCGTGGTGCCGTTCGAGGTGGCGGCGCTCGACGTGCGGGGCCGTGCCGTGCGGCTCGGTCCGATGGTCGACGAGATCCTGTCGCGCCACGCCTATCCGACCGCGGTGTCGCGCCTGCTCGGCGAGGCGATCGTGCTGACCGTGCTGCTCGGCTCGTCGCTGAAGTTCGAGGGCCGCTTCATCCTGCAGACCCAGACGGACGGCCCGGTGCGCATGCTGGTGGTCGACTGGCGCAGCCCCGGCCAGGTGCGCGCCTATGCCCAGTTCGACGCTGCCGCGGTCGCGGCCCTGACGGCGCCGACGGACGGCGACCTGCTCGGCCACGGCCATCTCGCCATGACGATCGACCAGGGCGCCGACATGAACCGCTACCAGGGCCTCGTCGCGCTCGACGGCGGCACCCTGGAGGAGGCCGCGCACGAATACTTCCTGCGCTCCGAGCAGATCCCGACCCGGGTCCGCCTCGCCGTCGCCGAGGAGTATTCGGCGGCGGCCGGCGGCGCGCAGCGCAAATGGCGGGCCGGCGGCCTGATGCTGCAGTTCCTGCCGAAGTCGAGCGACCGCATGCGGGTTGCCGACCTCGATCCGGGCGACGCACCGGAGGGCACGGCGCCGCATCTGGTGCCCCAGGACGACGCCTGGGTCGAAGGCCAGGCGCTGGTCGAGACCATCGAGGACGTCGAGCTGCTCGACCCCGCGCTGTCGACCGAGCGGCTGCTGTTCCGGCTCTTTCACGAGCACGGCGTGCGGGTGTTCCGCTCCGCCGAGGTGGAGGCGAAATGCTCCTGCTCGCGCGAGCGGGTCGAGGGCATCCTCAAGAGCTTCCCGGCGGAGGAGCGCGCCGAGATGGTCGAGGACGGCCGCATCGCGGTGACCTGCGAGTTCTGCAACACCCGCTATCTGTTCGATCCCGAGACCGTGGTCGGTCCGGAGGACGGCGCCGAGGGGTAGGGCTCGGCTTCACCCCTCCAGGGGAGGGTGAAGCGGCGTCCCTCAGTTCACCACGCGGGGCTGCTGGCGGGGGGTGTCGAGCGAGAAGGCCGGGATGTCGATCTCGAAGCGTTCGCCGCTCTCCGACGCCATCGTGTAGGTGCCGGTCATGAAGCCGGAGTCGGTCGTGAGCGGTACGCCGCTGGTGTACTCGTAGGACTCGCCCGGCGCGAGCACGGGCTGCTCGCCCACCACGCCGGAGCCGCGCACCTCCTGGAGGCGGCCGAGCGCGTCGGTGATCCGCCAGTGGCGGCTCTCGAGCTGGACCGTCTCGCCCCCGTGATTGGTGATCTCGATCGTGTAGGACCAGAAGAAGTAGCGCTTGTCGGCCGACGAGCGCTCCGGCAGGAAACGCGGCGTCACCTTGACTTCGATGTCGCGGGTCCGGGTAACGAACATGGGGGTCCTCGGAACGGTACGGCCCCGATTCGGGGCGTGCGCAGGCCTTTATACCCGCTCGCGGGCGGCGGGACGAACCGTCGCACAGAGGCTCACCCGCGCCGCCTCGGGCCGCGGGCGTCCGTCTCCGGATCGCCCCATTGCGTCGCAATAGTCCAGGCCCGGTGATATGAACGGCGCGACAGCGACGCCGCGCCGAGTCACGGGACCAGGGCACGCCCGTCCCGCCACCCGCCCGTCGATCGTGGACGCGACCGCATGCCGCCTGTTCCGACCGAACGCGACCTTCGCCTCGACCTCTTTCGAGGCCTCGCGCTCTGGCTGATCTTCCTCGACCACATTCCGTCGAACGTGGTGAGCTGGATCACGATTCGGAATTACGGCTTCAGCGACGCCACCGAGATCTTCGTGTTCATCTCCGGCTACACGGCCGCCTTCGTCTACGGGGCGACCATGCGGGATCGCGGCTTCGTGGTGGCGGCGGCCCGCGTCCTGCGCCGGGCCTGGCAGGTCTATGTCGCGCACATCTTCCTGTTCACCATCTACATGGCCGAGATCGCCTATGTGGCGGCGAGCTTCGAGAACCCGCTCTATGCCGAAGAAATGGGCGTGTTCGAGTTCCTGAAGCAGCCCGACGTGACGCTGGTGCAGGCCCTGCTGCTGAAGTTCAAGCCGGCCAACATGGACGTGCTGCCGCTCTACATCGTGCTGCTCGCGTTCTTCCCGCCCTATATCTGGCTGCTGCTGCGGCAGCCGACGCTCGCCCTGTTCGTCAGTGTCGCGGTCTATGCGGTCGCCTGGGAGTTCGGCATCAACCTGCCCGCCTATCCGAGCGGTCACTGGGTGTTCAACCCGTTCGCCTGGCAACTCCTGTTCTGCTTCGGCGCATGGTGCGCGCTCGGCGGGATGACGCGGATCGGCGACATCATCAAGTCGCCCTGGGTGGTCTCGCTGGCGATCCTCTATCTGATCGCCTGCTTCGCCATCGTGCTCACCTGGTACGTGCCGCCGTGGACCCGCTGGGTGCCGAAGTCGTTGGCGGAATGGATGTACCCGATCGACAAGACCAATCTGGACGTCCTGCGGGTGGCGCATTTCTTCGCGCTCGCCGTGCTGGCGATCCGCTTCGTGCCGCCGCACTGGCCGGCGCTCAAGTCGCCCTGGCTGCGGCCGGCCGTGGTCTGCGGCCAGCATTCGCTGGAGATCTTCTGTCTCGGCGTGTTCCTTGCTTTTGCTGCACACTTCGCCATGGCCGAACTCTCCGACGGTATCCCGATGCAAGTATTTGTCAGTGTTTCCGGCGTTGTGCTTATGATAGCGGCGGCGGCCCTGATGTCCTGGTACAAGCAGATCGAGGGACGCCATTCCGGGTCGCGGTCGAAACCGACGGCCGATCCGGCCGGGAGCTCATCATGACCCGTGCGGTCATCGCCCTGCTCGGCCTGTTGCTCGCCGGTCCCGCGCTGGCCGAGCCCGAGCTCGCTTGTCAGGTGCCCGAGGGGCTGGTCCAGGCCGACTTCGCCATGCCGCGGGTCGCCGACGCGATCGCCGCCAAGTCGCTCGAGATCGCCGTGATGGGCAGCGCGTCCTCGGCGCTGACCGGGACGGGCGGCGCGAGCAAGTCCTATCCGGGCCGCTTCGAGGCTGCGCTCGCCGCAGATCTGCCCGGCGTCACGGTGCGGGTGAGCACCTACGCGAAACCCCGGCATAGCGCCGCCGAGATGCAGGGCGAGATCCCGGCGATCCTGTCCGCCCAGAAGCCGGCGCTGGTGATCTGGCAGACCGGCACGGCCGACGCGATCCGCGGCATCGACCCCGAGGATTTCCGCTTCGCGCTCGACGAAGGGGTCGAGGCGCTGCGCAAGGGCGGTGCCGATACCATATTGATGAACATGCAGTTCAGCCCGCGCACCGAGTCGATGATCGCGCTGTCCGCGTATGCCGACGCGATGCGTTTCGTGGCACTGCAGCAATCCGTGAATCTGTTCGACCGCTTCGCCGTGATGAAGCACTGGAACGAGGCCGGCGTGTTCGATCTGAACGCCGCCACCAAGAAGATGGACATGGCCGAACGGGTGCATGAATGCTTCGGGCGCCTGCTCGCGCGGCTGGTTCTCGACGGTGCCGCCTTGACAAGGCAGGAGCGTAAGGCAAACGATTGATCCATGAAGGTTTCGCTCTCCCTCCGGGCGTCGGCTCTCGGGCTGGCCGCCGTCCTCGCATCCTCCCTCGGTTTCATCGCACCAGCGTCCGCATCGGACGGGGGGCCGCCCTGCCGCTCGCAGTCGGACCTGACCCGCTTCGCCGATCCGCTGGTCCGCACGGCCGACAAGATCGCCCGGCGCCAGCCCCTCACCATCGTGGCGCTGGGCTCGTCCTCCACGGCGGGGGCGGGCGCGAGCTCGGCCGATGCCTCCTATCCGAACCGGATGGCCGCCCGCCTGCAGCAGACGCTGCCGGGCCAGCCGATCAGGGTGCTCAATCGCGGCGTCAACGGTGAGGACGTCCAGGAGATGCTGGCCCGCTTCGAGGCCACGGTCATGGCCGAGAAGCCCGACCTGGTGCTCTGGCAGACCGGGACGAATGCGCTGCTGCGCGGCCTGTCGCTCGACGAGGTCCGCGGCCTGGTGACCGAGGGCGTGACGCGCCTGCGGGCGGCGGGCGTCGACGTCGTCCTGATCGACCCGCAATACGCCCCCTCGGTGCTGGCCAAGCCGCAGGCGGCCGAGATGGTCGCGCTGCTCGCCACCATGGCGCGGGCCGGCCACGCCGACCTGTTCCCCCGCTTCGCCGTGATGAAGCGCTGGCACGAGACCGAGAACATCCCGGTCGACGTCTTCGTCGGGCCCGACGGGCTGCACATGAACGACTGGAGCTATGCCTGCTTCGGCCGGCTGATGGCGGACGCCATCAGCGAGGCCGCGACCCGGCCCGCCACCACGGTCACGGCGGGTCCTCCGGTTCGCCCGGCCGGTCGGCCGGCGCCCTGAGCCGAGCGCCGGGCGGCGGAACCGTCCCGGCCACGGCCGTAGCGATCGCCGCCCCGCTGCCGCACTTGGCGGACGGCTTCGATCGGCCTATCTGCATGGCCCAAGGTCGCGGCCGGACACACCCACCGGCCGGGCCGGCCCGCGAGGGTGTCCGATGTCCGGAACCAGGATGACCGACCTCTCCGCCCCCGCCGTCGTGGCGGGCCCGCCGCGCGCCGTCGTGGTCGCCCTGGTGGCGGCCGTGACGGTGCTGATCGGCGGGACGCTGGCGCTGTGGGCCGCGCTGGGCTCGGCCGTGTTCTACGAGGTCGTTCTGGCCGGCATCTCCGCCTGCTTCTGACCGCCTGCTTGCGAAGGAGACGACCACCTTGGCCTCACGCGCCTCGCGGCTTGGCCTTCTGGCCGGCGCTTTCTCGATCGGACTGCTGCTCTGCCTCGGCCTCGTGCTGGTCGTGACCGGCCGGCTCGGCGGCGCCAGCCAGGTCGCCACCGCCTCGGCGGTGGGCGGGCCGTTCCGCCTCACCGACCAGGACGGCAAGCCGATCTCCGACACGGACCTGCGCGGCAAGCCGTTCCTGATGTTCTTCGGCTTCACGCACTGCCCGGACGTGTGCCCGACGGCGCTGTTCGAAGCCTCCGAGCTGCTGCGGGCGCTGGGGCCCGACGCGGCGCGCACCGCCGTGCTGTTCGTCTCGGTCGATCCCGAACGCGACACACCGGCCGTGCTGAAGGATTATCTCGGCAGCTTCGACCCGCAGCTTCGCGGCGTCACCGGCACGCCGGAGGAGATCGCGGCGGTCGCCAAGACCTTCCGGGTCTACTACCGCAAGGTCCCGCTGGAAGCCGGCGACTACACCATGGACCACACCGCCATCGTCTATCTGATGGACAAGCAGGGCAAGTTCGTCGCCCCCTTCAACATCAAGCGCGCGCCCGAAGAGGCCGCCGCGGATCTGAAGAAGTATTTTTAGGAGACGGGACAGCCCACAACGCTGTCATGGCCGGGCTCGTCCCGGCCATCCACGTCGTCGACGGTCGCGACGCTGTCAGGCCGTGGATGCCCGGCACAAGGCCGGGCATGACCGGCCCGGGGCGCCACCGCGCGGTCTACGCCGCGTCCGAGACCTTCTTCGGGACCTGGCGCTCGCTCGCCAGCGCCGCGCGGACACCCTCGCGGCCGGCCTCGTGATACTCGGCGTCCTCGTTGACGTTCCACACGTTCCAGCGCTGCTCGCCGGACAGGATGTTCTCCGCCGTGAGCATCGCCGTCATCATGGCGTGGTCCTGGTTGTTGTACTTGTGCATCCCGTTGCGGCCGACGAGATGCAGGTTCGGGCAGCCGAGCTCGAGGTCGCGCCGGATGGTCGCGACATTGTCCCGGTAGGCGTCGTCGTAGACCGGATAGGCCTTGGGCTGGCGCACCACGCAGCCGCCCGTCACGTCGGCCGCCGTGACGAGGCCGATCTTCTCCACCTCGCGGGTCGCCAGCGCGATCAGCTCGTCGTCCGGAGCCGTCCACACGCCGTCGCCCTCGAAGCAGAAATATTCGAGGCCCAGGCAGGTGCGGCCGGCCGGCACCATCTCGGGCGACCAGGAGCGGAAGTTCTGCACGCGGCCGACCTTCACGGACGGATCGTGGATGTAGATCCAGTTGTCCGGGAACAGATCCGGCTTGTCGACCATCAGGGCGACGGTGAGGAAGTCGCGATAGCGCAGGGCGCGGGCGTGGAACGTCGAGATCGGCCGCGGCCGGATCTTGTCGACCAGCTCGGCGAGCGGGGCGGAGCTGATCACGTGCCAGGCGGTGTAGTGCTCGGGGCCGTCGGCCGTCGCCACCTCGACGTCCCAGAGCTCGCGCCGCGGATCGTAGGCGAGCGAGACGAGGTCGCGGCCCATCAGCACCTGCGCGCCGCGCTCGCGGATTTTTCGCGCCGCCGCGTCCCACATCATGCCCGGGCCTTTTCGCGGGTACCGGAAGGTCTCGATGAGCGTCTTCACCACCAGCTCGCCGGCCGCCGCCGGCTTCGGCTTGCTCCCGCCCATCGAGCGCTTCAGCGCGTGGATCACCGCGACCTTGAGGTCGAGCCCCTTGATGCGCTGGGCCGCCCAGTCGGCCGAGATCTCGTCGCACGACATGCCCCACACCTTCTCGGTGTAGGTCTTGAAGAAGATCGAGAACAGCCGCTCGCCGAACTGGTTGCGCACCCACTCGTGGAACGTCTTCGGCCCGTGTATCGGGGTCGCGCGCGCCTTCAGGTAGGACAGCACGCAGGCCGCGCTCTCGACCACGCCGAGATTGCGCAGCGCCTCGGTGGCATTGAGCGGATAGGAGTAGAACTTGCCGCCGTAGAAGATGCGCGACAGCCGCGGCCGCTCGATGAAGTCGTCCGGCAGGATCTCGTTCCAGAGGTCGACCACCTCCTTGGACTTGGAGAAGAAGCGGTGCCCGCCGATGTCGAACATGAAGTCGCCGTGCTGCACGGTTCGGCTGATGCCGCCGACCTGGACCGGGTCCTTCTCGATGACGATCACGCTCGGGGTGTGCTTGCTCAGGCAATAGGCGGCCGTGAGCCCGGCCGGGCCGGCGCCGATCACGAACACGTCGGTGTGGGTGCTGGTCGGTCGGGACGTCATGATTCGATCACTCCGGAACGCGAGGCGGCGATCGGCGCGAAGGCGTAGAGCCGATGCCCGTTGTAGGAGACGGCCGCCGCGATCGCCGCCCCGATCACGGTGGCGGCCTGCGGCAGGAAGCCCAGGACGGTGAGGACCAGAACGGCGAAGACGGCGTAGCTCGTGCCCTGCGCCACCGCGGTGACGACGGCGTAGCGCACCGCCTCGGCATGGGCGCGGCGGCCGCTCTTCTGGAACGTGACGAGGCGGTTGAGCTGCCAGGTCACCAGCGTCGCGACGGCGAGCGACACGAGGCGTACCCGCAGCGGATGCGTTAGATGTTGCGGGATCGCCGTGAACACGGCGAGATCGGTGAGGAGGCCGATCGCCCCGACGCCCAGGAAGCGCAGCGGGCGCGGAATGCGGCCGAGCAGCCGGGCCGTGACTCCGGGCCTGCCGGACGGCGTCGCAGCGACCGGACCGGTCGCGCCGATCGCGCCCGCGTCGAGCTCGTTGCCTGCCGCCGTCATGCCCACCCGTCCCCACGCAGAGCCGATCCGACGGGCGCGGTTGGACGCTCCGCCGGGTCTCGTGGTCCCCAGTTTTCCCCCGCGATCCTTAATGGCCGGAGTCGAGAACCGGCGGAATTTCGCTCGAATTCGGTAAGGCTTAATGGATCGTCAACGGACCCACGGCAGTACTGGCGGAGCCGATCGAGCCCCCGCGAGCCGCCGATGTCCCGCGCTGCGACCCCCGTCGAAAATTTCGCGGTGCTGCTCGGCCTCGCCTGGCTCGCCGTCGCGGCGCAGCTCCTGGTGCTGTACTGGGCCGGCACGGCCGACATCCTGGCCGACACCGACGACGCCATGCGGCTGGTCGAGCTGCGGGCCTACCTGGGCGGCCAGGGCTGGTTCGACCTGCACGAGCCGCGGATCGACCCGCCGGCCGGCTACGACACCCACTGGTCGCGGCTGATCGATGCCGGCCTCGCCGGGCTTTTGCGCGGGCTCTCGCTCGTGGCGGAGCCGGCGCTGGCCGAGCGATTGATGCGGACGCTCTGGCCGCTGCTGTGGCTCGTCCCCGCCATGGCCGGCGTGCTGCTGCTGTCGCTGCGGCTCGCCGGGCCGGCCGCGCTGGCGCCCGCCGCGCTCCTCCTGGTGCTCGGCCTGCCGGCGTTCCAGCAGTTCGTGCCCGGCCGGATCGATCACCACAACGTCCAGATCACGCTCGCCGTGCTGGCGCTGGCCGCCACCACCTGGTCGGACCGCCGGCCGTGGGCCGCGGCGGCCGCAGGCCTTCTCTCGGCGCTGGCGCTGGCCATCGGCTTCGAGAGCCTCGCCGTCATCGCCCTGTGCGGGGCCGCCATGGCGCTGCGCTTCTGCCTCGACCGGGAGCCGGGCCACGCGGCCGCCGCGGCCCTGTCGGTCTACGGGCTGGCGCTGGCCGGCGGCACGGCGGCGGCCTTCGTCGGCACCATCGCGCCGGCCCGCTGGGGCGTGACGGCCTGCGACGCCCTGGCCCTCAACACGGCGCTGCCGGTCGTCGCCGCCGGCCTCGGACTCGCCGCGACGGGCCTGCTGGCGCCGGCCGGGCGGACCGGACGGCTGGTCGCCGTCGGGGTCCTGGGCCTGGCCGTCGCCGCACTGTCGCTGGCGATCGAGCCGGCCTGCCGGCGCGGGCCCTTCGCCATGATGGACCCGGCCGTCGGGGCGATCTGGCTCGACCACGTGAAGGAGAGCCAGCCGTTCCCGATCATGGCGCGGGTGACGCCCGCGATCGCCGCGACGGTCGCGGCGTTCCCGCTGATCGCCCTGGTCGCGGCCGCCGGCCTGGCCCGACATCCGTCGCGCCGGCGGGACTTCGGCTTCGCCGCCACGGCCGCCGCCATGGTCCTCGCGGCCCTGCTCACGCTCGGCAATGCCAAGCTCTACGTCTACGCGACTTGGTTCGGGATGCCGGTCGTCGCGGCCGCCTTGGCCGGGCTCGGCAACGCCCGCCTGTCGCTGCGGGTGGCGGCCGCCGTGCTACTCGCGCCGGCCGTCGCCGGGGTCCTGGCGGCCTCCCTGACCCGAGCCGTGGCGGGTCCGGGCGACGAGCCGGCACCGGGTGCCAGCGCCCGGGCCTGCCTCACCGATGCGAGCTATCGCGCCCTGGCGGCCCTGCCGCCCGGCCTGGTGGTCACCGCCATCGACTACGGTCCGTTCGTCCTGGCGCTGACGCCGCATGCGGTGCTGGGCGGCCCGTACCACCGCCTCTCGCGGGCGATCCTGGCGACCGACCGGTTGTTTCGCCTTCCCCCCGAGGCGGCGCGGCCGGTCCTGGACGGGCTGGCGAGCGGCGCGCCGGTCACCTATCTGGCGGTCTGCCGGACCGCCCCGGCCGTCGCCGACCGGGCGCCGGACGGGCTGGAGGCCCGGCTCGCCGCCGGGCGGCCTCCGGACTGGCTGGTCCCGGTGGGGCAGGGTGCCGATACCGGCGCGAGTGGGGACGCAGCCCCGCTCGCGGTCTACCGGATGGAGACCGGGCCGCAGGCCGGCCGTTGAGGAAACCCTACGCAAGACTGTGGCGGTGTTTTCGAAATGTCCGCCTTGCGGCCTATGAGGGCCCTCCTATATGACCGTTTGAACCCGTTCTCAGGAGCGGTTGCCGTTATTTCCAAGGGGCCGGACCCAAGGCACTTGCAGGCACGAGGCCTGTAATCGCTTCCGGGTGCTGTTCAGGCTCGGCCGGCCTGCTGCGAAGAAAGGACAAGGACAATGGGCAAGGTCATCGGCATCGACCTCGGCACGACCAACTCTTGCGTCGCCGTGATGGAAGGCAAGACGCCGAAGGTCATCGAGAATTCGGAAGGCAAGAACACCACCCCGTCGATCGTCGCGTTCACGGACGAGGGCGAGCGGCTGGTCGGCCAGCCGGCCAAGCGCCAGGCAGTCACCAATCCGGAGCGGACGTTCTTCGCCGTGAAGCGCCTCATCGGCCGTCGCTACGACGACCCGATGGTGGAGAAGGACAAGAAGCTCGTCCCCTACAAGATCGTGCGCGCCTCCAACGGCGACGCCTGGGTCGAGGCGGACGGCAAGACCTATTCGCCGTCGCAGATCTCCGCCTTCACGCTGCAGAAGATGAAGGAGACGGCGGAGTCGTATCTGGGCCAGAAGGTCACCCAGGCCGTCATCACGGTCCCGGCCTACTTCAACGACGCCCAGCGCCAGGCCACCAAGGACGCCGGCCGCATCGCCGGCCTCGAGGTGCTGCGCATCATCAACGAGCCGACCGCGGCGGCGCTCGCCTACGGCCTCGACAAGCAGAAGCAGGGCACCATCGCGGTCTACGACCTCGGCGGCGGCACCTTCGACATCTCGATCCTTGAGATCGGCGACGGCGTGTTCGAGGTGAAGTCCACGAACGGCGACACGTTCCTGGGCGGCGAAGACTTCGACATGCGGCTGGTCAACTACCTGGCCGACGAGTTCCAGAAGGAGCAGGGCATCGACCTGCGCCGCGACAAGCTCGCGCTGCAGCGCCTGAAGGAGGCGGCCGAGACCGCCAAGATCGAGCTCTCCTCGACGGCCCAGACCGAGATCAACCTGCCCTACATCACGGCCGACGCGTCGGGCCCCAAGCACCTGACCATGAAGCTGACCCGCGCCAAGTTCGAGGCGCTGGTCGACGACCTGATCCAGAAGACCGTCGAGCCGTGCCGGCTCGCCCTCAAGGACGCCGGCCTGTCGGCGGCCGAGATCAACGAGGTGGTGCTGGTCGGCGGCATGACGCGCATGCCGAAGGTCCAGGAGGTGGTGCGTCAGTTCTTCGGCCGTGAGCCCCACAAGGGCGTCAACCCGGACGAGGTGGTGGCGATCGGCGCCTCGGTGCAGGCCGGCGTGCTGCAGGGCGACGTCAAGGACGTGCTGCTGCTGGACGTGACCCCGCTGTCGCTCGGCATCGAGACGCTGGGCGGCGTGTTCACCCGCATCATCGACCGCAACACCACGATCCCGACCAAGAAGAGCCAGGTGTTCTCGACCGCGGAGGACAACCAGAACGCCGTCACCATCCGGGTCTTCCAGGGTGAGCGCGAGATGGCGGCCGACAACAAGATGCTCGGCCAGTTCGATCTGATGGGCATCCCGCCGGCGCCGCGCGGCGTGCCGCAGATCGAGGTGTCGTTCGACATCGACGCCAACGGCATCGTCAACGTGTCGGCCAAGGACAAGGCGACCGCCAAGGAGCAGCAGATCCGCATCCAGGCGTCGGGTGGCCTGTCGCAGGGCGACATCGAGCGCATGGTGAAGGATGCCGAGGCGCATTCCGAGGACGACAAGAAGCGCAAGGCCGCGGTGGAAGCCAAGAACCACGGCGAGGCGCTGGTCCACTCGACCGAGAAGGCGCTCGCCGAGCACGGCTCCAAGGTCGGCGAGACCGAGCGTCGCGCCATCGAGGACGCCCTCTCGGATCTCCGCGAGGCCCTCAAGGGCGACGACGCCGAGGCGATCCGGACCCGGACCAATACCCTGGCCCAGGCCTCGATGAAGCTCGGCGAGGCGATGTACAAGCAGTCGCAGGAGGGTGACGGCGGCGAGCCGGGCGCCACCGGCGGCGCCAAGAAGGAAGACGTGGTCGACGCGGAGTTCACCGAGGTCGACGACGACAAGAAGAACAAGAAGAGCGCGTGATGCCTCGGGGCGGCGTCCGGGCGTGATGCGCACGGACGCCGGGCGGGGAGTTCATTCTGGTGGTCGAACGTCTCTCATTGTCTCGATGTCGAGCGTCTCCCGTCACCCGCCTCGCTCGCTGATGTTCACTCTGGACCCTCTCCCGGACGGGGAGAGGGTTTTTCGTGCGTGGGGGACCGGCTGAATGTCCAAGCGCGACTATTACGAGGTGCTCGGAGTCCAGCGCGGCGCCAGCGAGTCCGACCTCAAGTCCGCCTATCGTAAGCTCGCCATGAAGTTTCACCCGGACCGCAATCCGGGCGACGGCGAGTGCGAGCACAAGTTCAAGGAGGTCAACGAGGCCTACGAGGTCCTCAAGGACCCCGACAAGCGGGCCGCCTACGACCGCTTCGGCCACGCCGCCTTCGAGCAGGGCGCCGGCGGCCCAGGCTTCGGGGCCGACTTCGCCTCGACGTTCGCCGACATCTTCGACGACTTCTTCGGCATGCGCGGGCGGGCCCGCGGCTCCGGCCGCGAGCGCGGCGCCGATCTCCGCTACAACATGGAGATCACGCTCGAGGAATCGTATCACGGCAAGGTCGCCCCGGTCCGCATCCCGACCTCGGTGACGTGCGAGGTCTGCTCAGGCACCGGCGCCAAGGCCGGCACCAAGCCGAAGGCCTGCGCCACCTGCGGCGGCCACGGAAAGATCCGCCACGCCCAGGGCTTCTTCACGCTCGAGCGGACCTGCCCGGCCTGCCACGGCCGCGGCCAGGTGATCGACGATCCGTGCCCGGCCTGCGCCGGCGCCGGCCGCGTCACCCGCGAGCGCACCCTGTCGGTCAACATCCCGCCCGGCGTCGAGGACGGCACCCGCATCCGGCTCGCCAGCGAGGGCGAGGCGGGCGTGCGCGGCGGGCCGGCCGGCGACCTCTACATCTTCCTGTCGATCACGCCGCACGCCTTCTTCCAGCGCGACGGCGCCGACCTGCACTGCCGGGTCCCCATCTCGATGGTGACGGCGGCGCTGGGCGGCGACTTCGAGGTGCCGACCATCGACGGCGGCAAGACCAAGGTGAAGGTGCCGGACGGCACCCAGTCGGGCCGCCGCTTCCGCCTCTCCGGCAAGGGCATGCCGGTGCTCCGCTCCAAGCAGATGGGCGACATGTACGTCCAGGTGGTGGTCGAGACCCCGCAGAGCCTCACCAAGCGGCAGCGCGAGCTGCTGGTCGAGTTCGAGAAGCTGTCCTCCACCGCGACGCATCCGGAGTCGGCCGGGTTCTTCGGCAAGGTCAAGGAGTTCTTCGGGAACAAGACCTAGGGCGCGGCGCCCGCCGCAGCCCGGCTACGGCGGCGCAGCGCGATCTGCTGCGGCGCAGCGACGTGATCGGGGTTGACCCGGAGGCCTTAGACCTTTACCCGTGACGTTTCCGTGACCAGCAATTTGCCGCGTCGCAGCCACGTTGTTCGAGATGCCGTTTCAGTCAGCTGTGGGCACTGCCAGGAAGGGCCTTCGCATCGACGACGATGTAAGGTTCATCCGGTCGTGGATCGAGAAACCTCTGGCGATGGGCGCCGTCATGCCGTCGGGCAAGCCGCTCGCCCGCGCCATGGCGAACTTCGTCGACCCCGAAGCCCAGGGCAAGGTGATCGAGCTCGGCCCCGGCACCGGCGCCATCACGGAAGCTCTGGTCGAGCACGGCGTGGACGAATCCCGCCTGGTTCTGGTCGAGTTCAACTCCAATTTCTGCCGCCTGCTGCGCGCCCGCTATCCGGCCGCGACCGTGATCCAGGGCGACGCCTACCGGCTGCGCCGGCTGTTCGGCGACTATCTGCATGGTGAGGTCTCGGCCGTGGTGTCCGGGCTGCCGCTGGTGACCAAGCCGCTGCGCACCCGCCTGCGCCTGATCACCGAGGCGTTCGGCCTGCTGCGGCCGGGCTCGCCCTTCATCCAGTTCACCTATTCGGTGGTGCCGCCGATCCCGCGCTCGCTCGCCCGGGTGCGCACCGAGGCGTCCGAGCGCATCTGGCTCAACCTGCCGCCGGCGCGCGTGTGGGTCTACCGGCGGGGCTGAAGCCCGGCCGCGCCCGTCTTCACCTTCCCAGACAAAATGGTCTTGCCTCCGGCCTCGGCCGAGACCACTTTTCCGCGCGCCGGATTCGTCGTCGACTCCCGTGCGCTCGGCATTGACTTCGCCCCCTCATGGTGAGGAGCGGCCGCAGGCCGCGTCTCGAACCATGGGGGCCACCCCCACCCTTCGAGACGGCTGCTTCGCAGCCTCCTCAGGGTGAGGGCGGAGAGAGGTCCAGCGCCGACAGATAGCTTTAAGTTCGCGTCTCTTGCGGAGAGGGAACTGCCGTGGAACACCCGCGCGATCGCCTGATCGTCGCCCTCGATCTGCCGAGCGTCGACGCCGCCGAAGCCGTCATCGGGCAGCTCGGCGAGAGCGTCACGTTCTACAAGATCGGCTACCAGCTCGCCTTCGCGGGCGGGCTGGCGCTCGCCGAGAAGCTCATCTTCACCGGGCGGCGCGTCTTCATCGACCTCAAGCTGCACGACATCGGCAACACGGTGGAGAAGGGCGTCGAGAGCATCGCCCGGCTGGGCGCGACGTTTCTCACCGTGCACGCCTATCCGCAGACCATGAAGGCCGCCGTGGTGGGCCGCGGCGACTCCAACCTGCGCATCCTGGCCGTGACGGTGCTGACCTCCTACGACGACGCCGACCTCGCCGCCGCCGGCTACGACTTCACGGTACCGGAGCTGGTCGCCGAGCGGGCCGCGCAGGCGCACGACATCGGCGTCGACGGGCTCGTCTGCTCGGCCGAGGAGGCCGCGATGCTGCGCCCGAACATCGGCCACGGCATGGTGCTGGTGACGCCGGGCATCCGCCCGAGCGGCACGGCGACGGGCGACCAGAAGCGGGTGAAGACGCCGCGCGACGCGATTCTGGCCGGTGCCGACTATCTGGTGGTCGGCCGGCCGATCGTCGCGGCCGAGAACCCGCGGGCCGCCGCCGACGCCATCGTGGCCGAGGTCGAAGCCGCCGCCAACGAGCAGGTGTGAGTTGCCAGGCGGCGTGCCCCGGACAAGGCGCGTCAGGCCGTGGGCCTGATGCGCCGCAGAGCCGGGGCCCAGGGGCGCCACGGAACGATCTCGCCTGATCGCCCCTGGATCCCGGTTCGCGGCGCGATGCGCCGCGCCCGGGACACGAGGTCTTTCCCGTGGCGTCGCAGCGGAACCGATCGTTGTTCAGCCAGACAGGTGCAAGCATGCCGAAGGCCTATTGGATCGCCCGCGTCGACGTCACCGATCCCGAGGCCTACAAGGCCTATGTGGCCGCCAACGCGAAGGCCTTCGCCAAGTACGGGGCGAAATTCCTGGTGCGGGCCGGCCGCTTCGAGGCGCCCGAAGGCACGGCGCGCAGCCGCCAGGTGGTCATCGAGTTCGCCGACTACGACACGGCGCTCGCCTGCTACCGCTCGCCCGAATACGCCGCCGCCCAGGCATTGCGCGCAAAAGCCTCGGACGGCGACCTCGTCATAGTCGAAGGCTACGACGGCCCACAGCCGTAGTCGCTCCGTGCCACTCCTCCCCTGCAGCGTGCCACCCTCCCCTGAAGGGGGAGGG
>NZ_NPEX01000229.1:0-1066 GCF_003258865.1 Rhodoplanes roseus
GTCCTCCACGCTCGGCGGCAGAAGACAGGACTGCGCCCGGCTCGCGCCGGTCTTGAACGGGCGATTCGTCATGCCACGAATCCTACATCAGCTGCAGCCGCCGATTCTTGCCCAGTCTCGGAGCGCAATCCGGGATGCTGGTCCCGCATTCCGCTGCGCTCCATGCGGGCTACGGTCTACGGTTGCGTGAGAGTTCAATCCGCCGTCCAGCCGCCGTCGAGCACGAGGGCGGCGCCGGTCATCAGCGATGAGGCGTCGGAGGCGAGATAGAGGATCGCGCCCGTCACCTCGTCGAGCCGGCCGATGCGGCCGAACTTGATCTTCGTCGTCACCTCGTCGCGGAACGCCTTGTTTTCGAAGAACGGCTTGGTCATCGGCGTCTCCAGGAAGGTCGGGCCGATGCTGTTGACCCGCACATTGTGCGGCGCCAGCTCGATCGCCATCGCCTTGGTGAAGCCCTCCATGGCGTGCTTGGAGGCGCAGTAGACGGTGCGGCGCGCCGCGCCGACATGGCCCATCTGCGACGAGATGTTGATGATCGAGCCGGCGCGCCTCTCGGCGACGAGCCGCAGGCCGACCGCCCGCGCCATGAAGAAGGCGGCGCGGACATTGAGGTCGAAGATCGCGTCGAAGTCCTTGACGGTCACGTCGGGCAGCAGGGCCGGGCGGTTCATGCCGGCATTGTTGATCAGTACCTCGTAGGGCGGCTGCGCGGCGAGCGTCTCGTCCACGGCGTCCAGATCCGTCACGTCGAGCACCAGCGCGTCCGCCGCGTGGCCGCGCGCCCGGATCGCATCCGCCGCGGCCTCGATCTCGGTTCTGGTGCGGGCCGCGAGCGTCACGTGAGCGCCGGCCTCGGCCAGCACGGCGGCCGCCGCCAGCCCGATGCCGCGTCCGGCCCCGGTCACCAGCGCCCGCTTGCCGTCGACGCGGAAGGAGGGAGTTTTGGGGAAGTCGATTGAGGTCATGGTCCGGTCGCTCGCGGGAGGGCACAGCCTGCTCCCTCCCCCCTTGTGGGGGAGGGTCGGGGAGGGGGGTAGGCCGCGAACGCCGAGCTTGCGGCTGC
>NZ_NPEX01000229.1:1076-9430 GCF_003258865.1 Rhodoplanes roseus
CCCTGTCCCTCCCCCACAAGGGGGGAGGGACCGCAAGAGGCGCGTCCACCCGCAGCGTCGACGCTCGAGACCGGTGCGCTTTCTACTCCGCCGCCTCGCCGTAGGGGACGTTGCGGTGGCCGAAGCGGCGGACTCTCACGTTCGCCTGCTCGGCGTGCGCGACGAAGCCCTCCAGCATGCACAGGCGCGAGGCGTATTCGCCGACCAGGGCCGAGGCCTCGTCGCTCAGCACCTTCTGGTACGTGCAGGTCTTGATGAACTTGCCCACCCACAGGCCGCCGGTGTAGCGCGCCGCCTTCTTGGTCGGCAGCGTGTGGTTGGTGCCGATCACCTTGTCGCCATAGGCGACATTGGTGCGCTCGCCGAGGAACAGGGCGCCGTAGTTGCGCATGTTGTTCAGGAAATAATCCGGGTCGCGCGTCATCACCTGGACGTGCTCGGAGGCGACGCGGTCGGCCTCCTGGACCATCTCCTCGTAGGAGTCGCAGACGATCACCTCGCCGTAGTCGGCCCAGGCTTTTCCGGCGAGCTCGGCGGTGGGAAGGATGGTCAGCAGCCGCTCGACCTCGCTCATCGTGTCGCGTGCGAGCTTTTCCGAGTTGGTGATCAGCACGGCCGGCGAGTTGGGGCCGTGCTCGGCCTGGCCCAGAAGGTCGGTCGCGCAGATTTCGCCGTCCACCGTCTCGTCGGCGATGATCAGCGTCTCGGTCGGACCCGCCAGCAGGTCGATGCCGACGCGGCCGAAGAGCTGGCGCTTGGCCTCCGCCACATAGGCGTTGCCGGGGCCGACGATCATGTCCACGGGCGCGATCGTCTCGGTGCCGAGCGCCATCGCGGCGACCGCCTGCACGCCGCCCAGCACGTAGATCTCGTCGGCACCACCGAAATGCATCGCCGCGACAATGGCCGGATGCGGTCCGCCCTTGAACGGCGGCGCGCAGGCGATGATGCGCTTCACGCCGGCGACCTTGGCGGTCACGATCGACATGTGGGCCGAGGCGACCATCGGATAGCGGCCGCCCGGCACGTAGCAGCCGATGCTCTCCACCGGAATGTGGCGGTGGCCCAGGATCACGCCCGGCAGCGTCTCCACCTCGAGGTCGTGCATGGTGTCGCGCTGCTTCTGGGCGAAGTTGCGCACCTGCGCCTGGGCGAACCGCACGTCGTCGAGGTCGCGCTTCGGCACCTGGGAAATGGCGCGCTCGATCTCCTGCGGGCTCAGCCGGAAGCTCTCGGGCGACCATTTGTCGAATTGTTCCGACAGCTCGCGCACCGCGGCGTCGCGGCGCCCCTCGACCTTGCCGAGGATGTCCTCCACGGTCCGGCGGACCTGATCGTCCGCCGCCCTGATGGCGCTCGCGTCCATGCCGCGCTTGAGATGACGGGCCATGGTGTGACTCCTGTGGTTTCCGCGTTGGGGCACCGAATGTCTCCTCATGGTGAGGAGGCGCGTAGCGCCGTCTCGAACCATGAGGCCACCGTTACTCGGACACAGCCGACTTGCGCATCGTGAGACGACGAGATCGGGTAAGCCCGATCCGAGGGGCCGCCCCCGCCTTCGAGACGCGCCTTCGGCGCTCCTCAGGACGAGGGCGGATCGATGTCGGTCCGCTCGTCGGCGCCGCCCTACTTGATCGCCTGCGGATTGATCGGCGAGCCGGTGCCGCCGGTGATGATCAAGGGCGGGCCGCAGAACATGAACTCGTAGACGCCGTCCTCGGCGCAGTCGGCGGCCAGATCCTTCAGATAGAAGATCTCGCCCATGCACAGGCCCATGGCCGGGATCACCACCCAGTGCCACGGCTGGTTGGCCTCGTCGGTCTCGTTCGGCCGCACCTCGACGCCCCAGGTGTCGGAGCAGATCGCAGCGATCTGGTGCTCCTGGCACCAGTAGCAGTTCTCGAACAGCACGCCGGGCGCGTCCCCGCCGGCGTAGCCGCCCCATTGGCCCTCGGCGAGGCAGCGCTCCATCTGCCCGGTGCGGACGATGACGAAGTCGCCCTTGCGGATCTCGACGTTCTGGGCGCGGGCGCACTTGTTCAGCTCGTCGTTGGAGATGCCCTCGCCGTCCTTCAGCCAGTCGACGCCACGGAACCGCGCGATGTCGAGCAGCACGCCGCGGCCCACCATCTTGTTCTTCGAGTGCTCGATGCCCAGCACGGCGAGGCCGCGCGAATCGATCAGCTTGGCATTGTGCCCGTTGTAGGCCTTGTCCTCGTAGAAGACGTGGCCGAGCGCGTCCCAATGGGTCGCGCCCTGGACGCAGAGATTGAGCGTGTCGTCGGCGTAGCGGATCTTGTTCCAGTCCTGCTGGCCCGCCACGGCGTCCGTGCCGGTCGCCAGCATCTGGTGGATCGGGTTGAAGCGGCCGCCGAACAGGCCGTTCTGCGGGCCGTTGCGGTCGAGCGGAATGCCGAGCGCGAAGCTCTTGCCGCTGCGCACCAGCGACGCGGCGTGGACGATGTCCTCCGGCGTCACGTGATTGAGGGTGCCGATCTGATCGTCCTTGCCCCAGCGCCCCCAATTGCTCAGCTTCTGAGACGCCTCGGCGATCGCCTGCTTGCCGACTTTGATGTTCATCGTGCTCCGTCCTTGGTGTCCTCCCGACGGCGGTATCGACTCTGCTGTGATGTGACGCGCTGTGGTGACTTGGCCGCCGTCTCGCCCGTGCGGGCACTCCCCGGGAGGGGACCCGATATTGGCGCGGCCGCGGCCCGCCGTCTACGGAGCGATGGGGCGCTCTGACGATGGGCCGCAGCAGCCATGCGCCGGCTGGACGGTGCAGTGCAGCACGCCGGACGGCGTCGAGCGTGTGGAACGAGGTGGCGGCGACATTCTCGGTTCACCTCTCCCCGGCGGGGAGAGGTTCACCTCACGACGGACTCATCGGAGCCGGCTCCCCTCACCCCAGCCCTCTCCCCGATGGGACGAGGGAGCCGCGCCCTTCGCGCGGCACGGTCGGAGAACCACCGCGTCGCAGCTAGTCGCTCGTGCGGTTGGTGAACCGGGCGTTGCCCAGGCCGGTGCCGATGGTGAAGACGCCCCAGTGGTCGACGTCCTGCATGAACGGCGTCTGGCTCAGGCCCTGCACGACGGCGTCGTTGTGCATCAGGATGGCCGTCTCGTGATCGCCGATCCGGGGGATCGCCTTGTGCAGGGCGGCCGGCAGGTTGAAGCGGGAACTCTCCCAGTTGCCGGGCAGGTTCTGGGCGCCGCGGTCGATCGAGCCGTCCGGCTCGATCATGCCGGGACAGCCGATGCCGATGAAGGGCGCCAGCCGCAGGTCGTCCTTGGCGGCGCGGTTGATCAGCCGCTTGAGCATGTCGATCAGCCGGTCCACCGCCTCGTCGCGGCCGAGCTTCTCGTCGCCGTGCCGCCACAGCTCGAAGCGCTCGACCGAGGCCTTGGCGAGGTCGGGCGCCTTCTTGAGGTTCAGCCGGACGATGCCGACCCGGATGTTGGTGCCGCCGATGTCGACGGCCAGGATCGCGTCGTGCGCCTCGAACATCCAGGCCGGCACCAGATGCACGGCGCCGATCAGCCCGGCCTCGTCGGGATCGTGTCGGATCATGTCGAAGTCGACCTTGACCTTGTCGGCCTTGAGGATCACGCTGGCGCGCCCGATCGCCAGCTCGCCGGCCCGGCTGTTGCGGAAGCCGCCGCCGATGACGATGCGCTCGGTGTCGCGCCACGCCTTGAGCTTGAGGAAGCGCCGGGTGACCAGCGCCAGCTCCTGGGCGAAGTCCTCGATGGCGCTGTGCACCACGCCGGCGGCTTCGGCGTCTCCGGCGGTCAGGAGGTCGTCGAGCTTCTTCTTGCTCAGCTTGTCGCTCGCCTCGTCGCCGAACGGGTCGTCGCCGAGGTCGCGCAGCGGCTTTCGCCAGCGCTCGAGGATCGAGCGGAAGGCGCGCCGGCTGGCGCGGTCGCCGACGAAGCCCTCGTCGTCGGTCAGCTCCTCGTTGTAGCTGTCGAGGACGACCTTGGGGAGCTGGGCGGAGCCGTGCGGGGCGATGGAAGGCCGGGACGTGGTCGTGGTGTCGGGCATGTGCTCCCCGTGCGCGCCCTGCCGGCGGCCGGGGTCGTGCACGCGGCGGCGGAGCCTCCCGACAACCGGCATTGCGGCAAAAGGTTTCAGGAGGCGATGAGCGCGTGCCGTCCTCCGCTCGTCCCGGCGACGGGCAACGGCATGAGCAATCGTGCGCCACGCCTATCATACTGCTGCCGGGTGATCAGTTCGGCGTCATTCCGGGGCGCGGCGAAGCCGCGAACCCGGAATCCAGCGCCAATCCGGGAGCTCTCGGCTCATTCCGGGTTCGGCGCTGCGCGCCGCCCCGGAATGACCACCGATTTGATCAGCCGGATTTCGGACCAACCGTCATGCGCGGGTCGCGCCCGCGGACGACGGGTCGTGTGGGCGGCCGTCGTCCGCGCGGTCAGGTGGGATCTCCGACCGCGCCGCGTGCTCGGCGCGCTCCCCTCTCCCCGCCGGGCAGTGGTGAAGACCCATGCGGCAGCGATGCCGCGCTCACCCGGTGATCTTGCGCACGATGTCGATGGCGCGGCGGAGCAGGGTCTCGGAGGCCTCGGCGGTGCGGAAGGCGGCGTGCGCCGTCAGCGTCACGTTGTCGAGCGTCGCCAGCGGATGGTCGGCCTTCAGCGGCTCGGCGTGGAACACGTCGAGGCCGGCATGGCGCAGGCGGCGGCTCGTCAGCGCGTCGATCAAGGCCGCCTCGTCGACCAGCGCGCCGCGCGCCGTGTTGACCAGGATGGCGCCGGGCTTCATCAGCGCGAGCTTGCTCGCGTCGATGATGCCGCGGGTCTCGTCGTTCAGCACGAGATTGAGCGACACCACGTCGGAGGTCGCCAGCAGCTCGTCGAGGCCGACCTGGGGGATGCCGGACTCCGGCCGCGGCGTCCGGTTCCAGGCGATCACGTTCATGCCGATCCCGCGGGCGATGCGGGCGACCTCGCCGCCGATGCCGCCGAGCCCGACGATGCCGAGCGTTTTTCCCAGAAGCTGCATGCCTTCCAGCGGCGTCCAGGTGCCGGACCGGACGCGGCGGTCCATCAGGGCGACGTCGCGGGCGCAGGCGAACATCAGCGCCACCGTGTGCTCGGCCACGGCCGTGTCGCCGTAGCCCTTGATGGTGTGCACCGTGACGCCGATGTCCTTCAGGGCGGCGAGGTCCATGTAGCTGGCCGCGCCGGTGCCCAGGAAGACGATGTGCCGCAGATCCGTGCACGCCGCGACCTGCTCGGTCGGCATATAGGAGTGGTCGTCCAGCGCGATGGCGCAGCCGGCCAAGAGGGCGGGCAGGTCGGCCGGGCCGAACGGGGCCGTGTTGACGGCGATCGGCGGGTCGTCGGCGCGGTGGACGCGGTCGAAGACGGGCGCGAGCTGCTGGTTGCAGTCGATGAACAGGGCTTTCATGCGGTCCGGTCGGCGGCTGGGGTGGACGGAAAGACGCTCCGGTCATAGCGCGATCGCGCCGAATTTCGAAGGGGTTGCGGCCGGGGAGCCGGGTCGGCCCGGCGGCCCGGTCCGGTCCGGCAGGGGATATCCCCAAGCGGTCGGGAGCGGCCCGCCTTGCGCCGGAGCGGCGACCGGTGTTGTGTGCGATCGAAGATTCGGGGGGACGGGCCATGCGCCTGGCGAGCTACATCACCCACGGTCGGGCCGGTTTCGGCGCGGTCGTCGGGACCGGGGTGGTCGACATGCGGTTGCGCATGGGGCCGCGGTTCCCGACCCTGCTCGACGTGCTGCGCGAGGGGGCGCTCGACGAGCTGCGGGCCGGCGCCTCGGGCGTGCGGCCGGACTATCCGCTGAGCGAGGTGCGCTTCCTGCCGCCGGTGGTCGGGCCGGAGAAGATCATCTGCGTCGGGATTAACTATTCGGGGCGGCCGGGCGAGTACCAGGACCCGGCCGAGGACGCCAAATACCCCAATCTGTTCTTCCGGACGCCCGGATCGCTCACCGGCCACCTGCAGCCGCTGGTGCGGCCGCGCGAGTCCGAGCAGCTCGACTACGAGGGCGAGATCGCCGTGGTGATCGGCAAGAAGGGCCGCCGCATCCCGGCCGAGGAGGCGCTGTCCCACGTCGCCGGCTACACGCTGTGCAACGAGGGCACGGTGCGCGACTGGCTGCGGCACGGCTCGCGCAACATCACGCCGGGCAAGAACTTCGAGTCGTCCGGCAGCCTCGGCCCGTGGATCGTCACGGCCGACGAGATCGACCCGAAGGAGCCGATGCGGCTCACCACTAGGGTCAACGGCGAGCTGAGGCAGGACGCCACGACGGCGGCCATGATCTTCGGCTTCGCCGAGCTGATCGCCTATGCCAGCGTGTTCACCACCCTGGTGCCGGGCGACGTGATCGTCACCGGCACCCCGGTCGGGGCGGGGGCGCGGTTCGAGCCGCCGCGCTGGCTCGAGCCGGGCGACGTGGTCGAGGTCGCGGTGCCGGAGATCGGCGTGCTGCGCAACGAGGTCATCGACGAACCATGACGGATTCGACGTCCGGGATGCGGGCCGCCTGCGTGATCGGCTGGCCCGCCGCCCATTCGCGTTCGCCGCTCATCCATCGGCACTGGCTTTCGACCTACGGAATCGCCGGCGACTACCGGGTGGAAGCTGTCCCGCCCGAGCAGTTCGCCGGATTCGTGAAGGATCTGGCCCGTCGCGGCTATGTCGGCGCCAATGTCACGCTGCCCCACAAGGAGGCGGCGCTGGCGCTCGCGGTTCCGGACGAGCGCGCCAAGAAGATCGGCGCCGCCAACACGCTGTGGCTCGACGGCGCCAAGCTGCGCGCCACCAACACGGACGCCGAGGGCTTCATCGCCAATCTCGACGCCTCGGCGCCGAAATGGGACCGCGGCATCGAGACGGCCCTGGTGCTCGGCGCCGGCGGCTCGTCCCGCGCCGTCGTCTACGGCCTGATCGACCGCGGCGTGCCGCGCGTCTATGTGGCGAACCGCACGGTCGGGCGCTGCGAGGAGCTGGCCAGGCGCTTCGGTCCCGCCGTCCACCCGATCCGCTGGGAGGAGGCGCGCGGCCTGTTCGGCGCGACCCAGCTCCTGGTCAACACCACGACGCTCGGCATGGTCGGCCAGCCGGCGCTCGACATCGGCCTCGGCCGGCTGCCGGCCAATGCGGTCGTCGCCGACCTGGTCTATGCGCCGCTCGAGACGGCGCTGCTGGCCGCCGCGCGCGAGCGCGGTCTGCGCCGCGCCGACGGGCTCGGCATGCTGCTGCACCAGGCGGTGCGCGGCTTCGCCCTGTGGTTCGGCGTCACGCCCGAGGTGACGCCGGAGCTGCGCCGCCTGGTCGAGGCGGACCTCGTCGCCGCCGCCCTGCCGGCTCAGAAGGCCGCGGGCGGGGTGGGGTAATCCAAAGCCGAACATCGGGCGCTGATTCGGTCCTCTCCCCGCTGGAGAGCATTGCCCAATCCGTCATTCCGGGGGCGCGCCAAAGGCGCGAACCCGGACTCCAGCGTCGAACGCGGCATTCGCGGCTGGATTCCGGGTCCGGCGCGGAGCCTGTCGTCGAGCCGGCCGAAGGCCGGACCCGATGGCGCCGTCCCGGAATGACCGATCATGCAAAGCCCTCCGCCGGGGCGAGGTGACAGGCAGCAGCTCGCCCTCACGCGGGCTTGCGTTGCGGTGGCACGCCGGGTTCGCCATCCTGCCGGCCCCGCATCGCAGGAAACCAGCCCCCAATGGCATGCTTCGTCAAATCTCTCGTCGCGGTCGCGTTGTCTTTCGTGCTGGCCGGCGCCGCCATGGCGCAAGCGCCGCAGCAGGCCGCCCAGACCGCTCGCATCCGCGGCCAGATCACGGCGGTCGACGGCGACGCCGTGACGATCCGCACCCGCGAGGGCGGCAGCGTGTCGGTCGACCTCGCCCCGGATGCGCGTGTGATGGCGCTGGAGAAGGCCTCGCTGGCCGACGTCAAGGCGGGCCGCTACATCGGCGTCACCGCGATGCCGCAGCCCGACGGGCGCCAGCGCGCGCTCGCCATCCACATCTTCACCGAGCAACAGCGCGGTGTCGGCGAGGGCCATCGCCCGTGGGATCTCGCCCCCGGCAGCACCATGACCAACGCGGCGGTCGACACCGTGCTGGCCGAGGGCACGGCCGGCGAGATCTTGACCGTGAAGTACAAGGACGGCGAGAAGACCGTGGTGGTGCCGCCCGAGACGCCCGTGGTCGCCTACGCGCCCGGCCGCCGCGACGAGGTCAAGCCCGGTGCCGAGGTGATCGTCACCGCGAACCTTCAGCCGCCCGCCGCTGTCCGGTCGTGACTATCTCGAGCTGGTCCGCGGCTATTACTATCTCCCGGCCGAGACGCTGATCGAG
>NZ_NPEX01000230.1 GCF_003258865.1 Rhodoplanes roseus
CCGTCGATCAGCCAGACGGCGATCGGAAAGGTGAGGAACAGCGCCGGCCAGACATGCAGGGGCGCCATCGCCAGCGACGACGCCGCTCCGGCCAGCACGGCGATCAGGGTGCGCCGGCCGCCCCAGGCGAGCACGACCGGATGCGCGACCCGGGCGAGGGCGAGGCTCACGACGCGGCCGGGCCGCGCCGGCCCGCGGGGTCGGCCGGACCGGCGCCGTCCGGCGGCGTCGCCCGTGCCTCGGCGGCGGTCTCCCGCTTTTGTTCGCGGACGTTGCGGCGCTGCTTGCTGCGCGAGATCTTCACCTTCTTGACGCGGCGCGGATCGGCGTCGAGCACCTCGATCTCGAACGGCTCCGGACCGGGCACGATCTCGCCGCGCACCGGAACGCGGCCGACCCGGGTGACCAGGTAGCCGCCGAGCGTGTCGACCTCCTCGGCCGCGTCGCCGACGTCGAACTCGGCTCCGACCGTGGCCAGCACGTCCTCGAGCGGGGCGCGCGCATCGGCCAGGAACGAGCCGTCGGGCTGGCGCACGACGGTGCGGACCGCATGCTCGTCGTGCTCGTCCTCGATGTCGCCGACGATCTGCTCGACCAGATCCTCGATCGAGATGATGCCGTCGGTGCCGCCGTACTCGTCGATGACGAGGGCGAGATGGACGCGCGTCGCCTGCATCTTGGCGAGCAGGTCGAGGGCCGGCATGGACGGCGGCACGAACAGGATGTCGCGAACGATCTTGGCCTCGACCAGCGGCATCGCGAGGTCGATGGCGCGCAGGTCGAGGTCGGCCGGGAAGCGCTTCTTGCGCTTGCTGGTCGGCGGCGGCGTGGCGGCCCTGGTCGCCATGAAGGCGAGGAGGTCGCGGATGTGCACCATGCCGACCGGATCGTCGAGCGTGTCGTCGTAGACGACGAGCCTCGAGTGACCGGCGTTCTCGAACACCTTCACGAGCTCGCCGATGGTGATGTCCTGCTGGACTGCGACGATGTCGGCCCGCGGGATCATGATGTCCTCGCTGCGCCGCTCGCGCAGCCCGAGGATGTTCTTGAGCATGGTCCGCTCTTCGGCCGAAAATCCGGTGTCGGCCGGCGTCGTGCCCTCGAGCAGGACGGCGATGTCGGAGCGCACCGAGCCCGGCTTCCAGCCGAACAGGGCGCGCAGCATGCGCTGCACCCATCCGTCACCGGCCTCGCGCGGCAGAACTTCGCCGCGCAGGGCCGGGACAGGAAGGGCCGAGGTGTCGGTCGACATCACGGCATGCGCCTCCGCTGCCGTGACGCTGCGAGACTCGCTCGCCGGTTCGGTCGGTTCGCTGCGACTGGGACTGGGCAGGTCGTCGGGCATGATGGCTGCTGTCAGGCGCATTCGCGTCCGGCATAAGGGTCGGGCACGTCGAGCGACGCCAGGACGTCGCGCTCGCGGGCCTCCATGAGTTCGGCTTCGGCGTCGGTCTCGTGGTCGTAGCCGAGAAGATGCAGCACGCCGTGCACGACCAGATGACCGAGGTGATGGGCGAAGGGCGTGCCGTCGCGCTGCGATTCGGCCCGGACCGTCTCGTAGGCGAGCACGACGTCGCCCAGCAGGGTCGGCATGTCGGGATCGGCGTCGCCGGATGTTCCCCCCGGCACGGCCGGGAAGGAGAGCACGTTGGTCGGCGCGTCCTTGCCGCGATAGCGGGCGTTGAGGGCCTGCACGGTCGCGTCGTCGGCGAGCACGACGCACAGCTCGCAGGCGCCGCGGTCGGCCGGCAGCGTCGCCGCGACGGCGCGCAGCACCAGCGCCTCGGCGTCCGGCTCCTCGGCCCACAAGGGCGACTCGACCACCACGTCGACCGTCGTGGCGCCGATTTCGTTGGTCGCGCCCGTGGGGGCGATCGAAGGCGTGGGGTCCGGGCTCATGCGCCGTCCTCGCGTTTGCGGCCGGCCGGGCGGGCGGACGCGCCCGCCCGATCGTAGGCGGCGACGATCCGGGCGACGAGCTCGTGGCGGACCACGTCCTCGTGGCTGAACGTGGCGGTGCCGACGCCCTCGACGTCGCCGAGCAGGCGCAGCGCCTCGGACAGGCCCGAGACCTGCCCGGGCGGCAGGTCGACCTGGCTCGGATCGCCCGTCACGATCATGCGGGCGTTCTCGCCGAGCCGCGTGAGAAACATCTTCATCTGCATCGAGCTGGTGTTCTGCGCCTCGTCGAGGATCACGGCGGCGTTCGCCAGGGTCCGTCCGCGCATGAAGGCGAGCGGCGCGATCTCGATCTCGCCGGTCTGCAGCGCGCGCTCGACGATGCGGGTGTCCATCAGGTCGAACAGCGCGTCGTAGATCGGCCGCAGATACGGATCGACCTTCTCGCGCATGTCGCCGGGAAGGAAGCCGAGCCGCTCGCCGGCCTCGACGGCCGGGCGCGACAGGATGATCCGATCGACCTCCTTGCGCTCGAACAGCGCCACCGCATGGGCGACGGCGAGCCACGTCTTGCCGGTGCCGGCCGGGCCGGCGCCGAACACCAGGGCGTTCTTGCGCAAGGCCCGGATATAGGCGCTCTGCGCCGGCGTACGGGCCCGCACCAGACGCTTGCGGAGATTGATCTCCTCGAAGCCGGCGCGTTCCGTCGCGGCGTCGTAGTCGAACAGCGAGCCCTGCGCGATGGCGAGCCGGATCGCGCCTTCGACGTCGCCCTGCCCGAGCTCGTGGCCGCGCGAAAGCTGCTCGTAGAGGTTCTCCAGCACGCGCCGCGCCTGCTCGCAGGCCTCGCGTGGGCCGCCCAGCGTCACGTGGTTGCCGCGCGAGTCGGCGGTGACGCCGAGCCGCCGCTCGATCAGCGCGAGGTTCTGGCCGTACTGGCCGAACAGCGCGAGCGCCAGCCGGTTGTCCTCGAAAGCGAGCACGATCTGCGCGTCCTCGGCGGGCGGCAGCAGCGACGAAGTGTCGGGGTTGCGTCTCGGCACGGTGTTTTCAGAGTCCTCCGCTCGCCGCGCGCGCGGCCTCGTGGGGGCGCAGCGCTTCGTTTCGCGACGCTGTGTCGTTCGGCGCGGCGCCGTCGTGACGGGCCGGGGCGAGCAGGGCGCCGTAGAGGCTGTTGGTGCCGGTCCCGGTGATCCGCACGGTCAGGACCTCGCCCTTCACGGAGGCGGGCGCCATCACCTGCACGGACTGCATCCAGGGCGAGCGGCCGGTCATCTGGCCGTCGTGCCGGCCGGTGCTCTCGAACAGCACCTCGGTGGTGCGCCCGACGGTCGCGGCGTTGAACGCCGCCGCGTGAAAATCGATGCGGGCCTGCAGCCGGGCGAGCCGCTCGGTCTTCTCGGCCTCGCTCACCTGGTTCTCGCTGTCGGCCGCCGGGGTGCCGGGGCGGGACGAGTACTTGAACGAATAGGCCGAGGCGAAGCCGACCTCGTCGACCAGGGCGAGCGTGTCGCGGAACTCCTGCTCGGTCTCGCCCGGGAAGCCGACGATGAAGTCCGACGACATCGCGATGTCGGGCCGCGCCGCCCGCAGGCGGGCGACCACGGCCAGGAACTCGGCGCGGTCGTGCTTGCGGTTCATGGCGGCGAGCACCCGGTCCGAGCCCGACTGCACCGGCAGGTGAAGCTGCGGCATCAGCGCCGGCAGCTCGCCATGGGCGGCGATCAGCGCCTCGTCCATGTCGCGCGGGTGGCTGGTGGTGTAGCGCAGCCGCGCCACGCCCGGTACCGCGGCCAGCCGGTAGAGAAGCTGCGCCAGCGTCCAGGCGCGGCCGTCCGGGCCCTCGCCGTGCCAGGCATTGACGTTCTGGCCGATCAACCGGATTTCGCGCACGCCCGCATCGGCGAGCCGCTCGACCTCGGCCACGATCTTGGCGACCGGCCGCGAAAACTCGGCGCCGCGCGTATAAGGCACCACGCAGAAGGTGCAGAACTTGTCGCAGCCCTCCTGCACGGTGACGAAGGCCGTCACGCCGCGCGATCGGGTCACGGCCGCGCTCGGCGCCGCCAGATGGTCGAACTTGTCCTCGGCCGGGAACTCGGTGTCGACGACACGGCCGTCGCGCGCCGCCCTGGCCACCAGGTCGGGCAGGCGGTGATAGTTCTGCGGACCGACCACCAGGTCGACCACCGGGGCGCGACGGATGATCTCCTCGCCCTCGGCCTGGGCGACGCAGCCGGCGACGGCGACCGTGAGGCTGCGGCCTTCCAGCGCGGCGGCCTGCTTGAGGACGCGCAGCCGGCCGAGCTCGGAATAGACCTTCTCGGCCGCTTTCTCGCGGATGTGGCAGGTGTTGAGCACCAGGACGTCGGCATCGTCCGGCATCGACGTCTCGACATAGCCTTCGCGCGCCAGCACATCGGCCATGCGCTGCGAATCGTAGACGTTCATCTGGCAGCCGTACGACTTCACGTAGAGCTTGCGCGGGCGGCTGGTCACGCTCGACATTGCTTCGACGTCTTCTCCCGGCCGGCGGCCGCCTTCGTCGCCACGGTCTCGGTCGCCCCGGTCTCGCGGCGACTCGCCCCAGTGGCCCATGTAGTGCGCGGACGCCGCTGCGCCATCGCGCCGGCCTCGATTTCGCGCACCGGTCTGCCGGAGACCACGTCGGTCCCGCCCAGCGTCCCGGACGGGATAACTCTCAACTCTGCTACGCCCGCGATCGCGGGCCCGCGGCGCTCGTGTGCTTGCGTCCGGTCTAGCGGCTTTTTGCCGAAAATGGAATGGCATGCCCGCGCGACACGCCCGCATGACGCCTTTTATTTATGCATTTCAAGTGTTTGCTGTCCTCGCGGGGAGCCTTCCGCCGGCTCTCGGCCGCGCAGGGCCGCGGCGGTGAGGCGGCGCACATCCGCTTCCAGGGTGCGGGCGACCGTCTTGCGCTCGGAGGCGTCGCCGAGCCGGATGGGATCGCCCCAGGTCAGGGTGACATCGAGGCCGCCGTGGCGCCCGATATGAAGCAGGTGGGGCACCAGATCCGCGGCGCCGTACCAGGCGGCCACCGGGCGGTGCTGACGGCCCATCGGCAGGCCCTGGAATCCCGTATAGGCGATCGACAGCGGCTGGATCGTCACCGCCGCGGTGCCGCCGCTCTCGGCCAGGGCGTCGCCCGCCGCCCCGATCAGGGCCGAGCGGAACGGCAGCACGCGGTTGCCGTCGCTCGACGTCCCCTCGCCGAACAGCACCACCGGGTCGCCGCCGGCGAGCCGCCGGGCGATCTCGGCGTTGACCTCGCGGGTCTTGTGGCGGCGCTGGCGGTCGACGAAGACCGAGCGCTGCAGCTTGGCGAACAGGCCGAACAGCGGCCAGGTCGCGATCTCCTGCTTGGCCACGAACACCACCGGCAGGCGCGACGTGATCACCGAGATGTCGAGCCAGGACGCATGATTGGAGACGATCAGCAGCGGGCGCTGGAGCACCGGCCGGCCCACCTGGCGCACCCGGACGCCGAACAGCCGGCAGACGATCCGGTGGAACAGCGTCGGGATCAGCCGGCGGAGCGGGAGCGCGTAGCGCACCGAGATCCACTGGATCGGCAACAGCGCCGCCGTGGCGACCGCGAACCCCGCGCCGGTGACGGCGAGGCGGAGCATCACGACGCCTTGTCGTCCAACGGCACCGCGTAGAGCTCGAGGCGATGATCGATCAGCCGGTAGCCGAGCCGCCGCGCCACCTCGCGCTGCAGCTGCTCGATCTCCTCGGACTGGAACTCGATGACCTCGCCAGTGCGCAGGTTCACCAGATGGTCGTGGTGGCTCTCGCGGATCTGCTCGTAGCGGGCGCGTCCCTCGCGGAAGTCGTGGCGCTCGATGATGCCGGCGTCCTCGAACAGCTTCACGGTCCGGTAGACGGTGGAGATCGAGATGTGCGGGTCGACCAGAGCGCAGCGGCGGTAGAGCTCCTCGACGTCGGGATGGTCGTCGGATCCGGCGAGCACGCGGGCGATCACGCGCCGCTGCTCCGTCATCCGCATGCCTTTGGAGACGCACATCGCCTCGATGTTGGTCACGACCTGCTCGCTCACCCGTTGCTCCGCCGTTCGATCCTGCCGGGCGGCCGGATCATAGGAGCCGCCGGATGCATCGTCCATTGAGCGGCGTCAAGCCAGATCGCGGCGCAGCACCAAAGCCACGGCCGGGGGGCCTCCACCCCGATCGTAGTAGCCCGGCCTTTGCCCGACCTCGGCGAAGCCGGCCGAATCGTAGAGCCGTCGGGCCGGGAGGTTCTCCTTGTCGACCTCCAGGAAGATGCGCTCGACACCCGCGGCCGCGAGCCGGCCGAGATGCACGGCGAGCAGGCGGCCGGCGATGCCGCGGCCCCGGCGGCTCGGCGCGACCGCGACCGAGAGAATCTCGGCCTCGTCGACCGCCTGGCGGGTCATCACGAAGCCGACCACCTCCTCGGCCATCGCGGCCATGTCGGTGACGACGTTGCGCTCGACGAGCAGCCGCTCGAACTCCTCCTCGCTCCAGCCGCGCCGGAACGAGGCGGCGTGCAGGGCGGCGAGGGCGGACGCGTCGGCCGGGACCGCCTCGCCGATGCGGGCGTCGCCACCCTTCCACCAGCGGCGGACCAGGGCGATCATCGCCGCGCCAGCCTGGCGGCGTCCTGCGGCTTGGCATCGGGCGCCCGCAGGTACAGCGGTTTCGGGGACTCGGTCGTGTCGGCCGCCACGGCGCCGAGCCGCGCCACCCAGTCGATGTCCGGCGCCGGCGTGGTGTCGACGCAGAGCGGCGGCCGGGCGCCCGTCATCCAGGCGGAATGCACCAGCGCCGCGGCCGAGCCGACGATCCGGGTCGGTGCCGCGGTGGCGATTCGCGCCGCCTCGCGCAGCGACGCGATCCGGGGCGCGATGACGGCCCGCCCGCCCTCGCCGACGAGCTGCATGTAGACCTGCTCGTGCCGCGCATCGATGACGGCCAGGAGGGGCGTGCGGTCGTCGCTCGCCACATGGGGCGCCGCGAAGGCGGCGAGCGTGGTCAGCCCGACCACCGGCTTGTTCGCCGCCAGCGCGATGCCGCGGGCCGCCGCGACCCCGACGCGCAGGCCCGTGAAGCTGCCCGGCCCGAGCGTCACGGCGATGCGGTCCAGATCGGTGAATTCGAGATCGGCGTCGGTCATCACCCGGGCGATCATCGGCATCAGCGCCTCGGCGTGGCCGCGCTCCATGACGACCGATTCGTGCGCCAGCACGCCGCCGCGGACGAGGTCGAACACCGCCGCCGAGCAGGCCGCGAGGGCGGTATCGATGGCGAGCACGCGCACGGCCGACGTCTCCGCTTCGCTCCAGGGTGAAATTTTGGGCAGGGTGCCGCCCCGGGCCGGATCGCGCAAGCGAAACCGGCGATCGATGCGCCGCGGGTGCCCCGTCTTGGCAAACTTTGCCAAGCTGATATCGTGTTCCACGAGAGGTCCCGGAGGCGCGGATGCCGACCCGCAATATCAGCTTCACGCCCGAGCAGGATGCCTTCATCGAAGATGTCGTGCAGTCGGGCGAGTACCAGAACGCGAGCGAGATGGTGCGCGATGCGCTGCGGGCGCTCCAGCAGCGCCGCGAAGAGGATGCGCTGAAGCTCGAGGCTCTGCGGCTGCAGATCAGAGCGGGCGTCGAGGCCCTCGACGGCGGCGATTACGTGGAGGTCGCTGCCGACGATCTGGACCGGTATCTCGACAACCTCGGCACGCGACCACCGAAGCCGAGGTGAGGCTCGCATGGCGCGGATTCGGATCTCGCCGCGGGCACAAGCCGATCTGGTCCAGATCCTTTCGACCAGCGAAGCACGTTGGGGAGCGGCAGCGCGCCGGCGTTATTCGGCCTCGATCGCTGCGGCGTTTCGTTCGATCGCGGCCGAACCGAGCAGCGCGACCAGCCGGGATCGCGCCGAACTCTCTCCTGGATTGCGAAGCTTGCATCTCCGGCACGTCTGTCGCGACAGCCGCGTGGGCCGCCCCGCGCACGTCGTTTTCTACCGGGCGGTCGAGCCCGACATCACCGAGATCGTTCGCGTGCTTCACGAGCGTATGGAGCCGCGCCGCCACGTCCGCGGAGGACGGGCGGAGCCCGCCTAACCGCGACGGCTCTCCAACGAAAAGCGGGCCCGACCAGGGCCCGCTTGGCATCACGCTGCACGGTGTCGCGCCGGTGCGTCACACCGGGCGGACCTCGTTCACCTCGGGCACGAAGTGCTTGAGGAGGTTCTGGATGCCGTGGCGCAGCGTCGCCGTGGAGGAGGGGCAGCCCGAGCAGGCGCCCTTCATGGCGAGATAGACGATGCCGTTCTCGAAGCCGCGGAACGTGATGTCGCCGCCGTCGTTGGCGACCGCCGGCCGCACCCGCGTCTCGATCAGGTCCTTGATCAGCTCGACCGTCTCGGCGTCCTTCTCGTCGTAGAACTCGTCGTCGGCCTTGCCGCCGGACTGGTCCAGCATGACCGGGGCGTCGGTCATGAAGTGCTCCATGATCACGCCCAGGACGCCCGGCTTGATGTGCTGCCAGTCGGTCTCGGTCTTGGTCACGGCGATGAAGTCGGAGCCGAAGAACACGGCGGCGACGCCCGGCACGTCGAACAGGCGCTGCGCCAGCGGCGAGCCGTCGGCCTCGTCCTTGCTGCGGAACTCCAGCGTGCCGTAGGGCAGCACGCTCCGGCCCGGCAGGAACTTCAGGGTGGCGGGATTGGGTGTGGCTTCGGTCTGGATGAACATCGCGCCTCTCCTCGGCCGCGGTTCAAGGCCGCGGCGGGTGCTCCATTGCCTAGAACAGATGTCCCTTCGGGGGGCGGGCGTCAACCGCCCGGCGAGCGGATCCTCGGTGGTCCCACCGAACGCCGGATCGGCCCCGGTGGGCCGCCGGCTCAGGTCATCGCGTCGAGCTCCTCGTCGCTGAGGTGGCCCGGGACGATCGCCATGGGGATCGGGAACGAGCCGGCCGACTTGGTCAGGCCGGAGACCAGCGGTCCGGGGCCTTCCTTGTCGTCGCCGGCGGCCAGGACCAGCACGGCGATGTCCTCGTCCTGGTCGATCAGCCGGGTGATCTCAGTCGTGGGATCACCCTCGCGGATGATCCGTTCCGGCGTGATCGCGGCGACGCCGTTCGCCCGCGCCGCGAAGCGCGCCAGCATGGCGTCGGCCTCCTCGCGCTGCTCGGCCTGCATGATGTCGGCGACGCCGAGCCATTGCGGGGCGCGGTCCTCGATCTCGATCACCCGTAGCATCAGCATGCCGGCGCCGGTCCGCCCGGCGCGCCGGCTCGCGAAGTAGACCGCGCGGTCGCACTCCGGCGTGTCGTCGATGACCACGAGGAACTTAGGGCGGTGCCCGGCCTCGTAGCTGCGGCGCTTCCGGCTCATGATTCGCCCCGGCGGCGTCCCGGCGCCGCCCATCCGGCCGGGAATCTGCCACGGCGAGGCCGGGCGGGGCAAGGTGGTGCAGTCCTCACACCCTCCCTGGCGGGGAGGGTCGGCGCGCC
>NZ_NPEX01000231.1 GCF_003258865.1 Rhodoplanes roseus
TCAGGCCTGCCCCGCGACCGCGGAGAGCGCCGTCCGCCGCTTGCGGGGGGGCCGATTCGCCAGGACGACGGCGTCGGCCTTCTCGGCCGGACGGGGCACCTCGGGGGTCGCCACCTTGAGGGCGAAGTAGTCGATGGTCGAGCGCAGCCCGTCCTCCAGCGGCACCCGCGGCTGCCAGCCCAGCGCCTGGGCGGCGGCCGCGATCTCCGGCTTGCGGCGGCGCGGATCGTCCTGCGGCAACGGATGATAGGCGAGGCGGGAGCGCGACCCGGTCTGCTCCAGCACCATCCGGGCGATCTCCTTGACCGTCACCTCGCGCGGATTGCCGAGATTGAACGGACCCGTCACCGCGTCGTCGCTCTCCATCAGGAGCTCGAGGCCGTTCAGCAGGTCCTCGACGTAGCAGAACGAGCGGGTCTGCGAGCCGTCGCCGTACAGCGTGATCGGCCGGTTCCTCAGCGCCTGCACGACGAAGTTGGAGATCACCCGGCCGTCGTTCTCCAGCATGCGGGGGCCGTAGGTGTTGAAGATGCGGGCGACCTTCACGGGCACGCCGTACATCCGGCGATAGTCGAAGAACAGCGCCTCGGCGCAGCGCTTGCCCTCGTCGTAGCAGGCGCGCGGACCGGTCGTGTTGACGCTGCCGCGATAGCTCTCGGGCTGCGGGTGGATCTCCGGATCGCCGTAGACCTCGCTGGTGGAGGCCTGCAGCACGCGGGCGCCGGTCGAGCGCGCCAGCTCCAGCGCGTGCAGGGCGCCGAGCACGCAGGTCTTCACGGTGCCGATCGGATCGCGCTGATAATGCGGCGGCGAGGCCGGGCAGGCGAGATTGTAGATGCGGTCGACCGGGCCGTCGACGGCGAGCGGCTCGCGCACGTCTCCCTCGACGAAGCGGAAGTTGCGGTGGTTGAGCAGCGGACGGATGTTCTCGAAGCGACCGGTGTAGAGATTGTCGACGCAGGTCACCGCGTGGCCCTTCTGGACGAGGCGGTCGCACAGGTGGGAGCCGATGAATCCGGCACCGCCGGTCACGACGATATTGAGCCTACCGATCACGGGCACGCGCGTCTCCCTCTTGGTCCTTCTCGTCACCGTCGTGCGACATCACGTCAGTGAAACCGTCTTGTGAGCGTCTCGCCAATGTACAAACCTTCGCGCCTCCGTCGGTTCCTGATCAGATCCTAGGCGACGGCGCCGACGCCGGTCTCGGTTCCTTCGCGTTCGCGCGGACGGCTGGCGCGCGCCTCGGCGTAGTGCTCCTCCAGCGCGCGGGCGCGTTCGCGCGCCGTGTGGCTCGCCAGCGTGCGCTTCCGCGCCGCCGCCGCGATGTCGCGCCGCCGCTCCTCGGGGATCTCGCGCAGGATGGCGACCGCCTGCTCGGTCGAGTCGGCGATCAGGATCTCGGTGCCGGGCGTGAAGAAGGCGTCGAGCCCGGCCCAGCGGTCGGAGATCACCGGAACGCCGCAGGCGCCCGCCTCGAACAGCCGCACGCTCGGCGACCAGCCCGCCGCGATCATGTCGGCCCGGGTGACGTTCAGCGTGTAGCGTTGTCCGCAATAGAAGCGCGCGTGATCCTGTGGCGGCAGATGGTCGATGCGCTCGACATTGGCGGGCCATTCCAGCTCCGCCGGATATTGCGGCCCGGCGACCGCGAAGCGCAGCGACGGCAGCCGCCTCGCCGGCTCGACCAGCAGACGGTCCAGCGTGCGCTGGCGATCGGGACTGTAGGTGCCGATATAGCCGAGCGCGAGATGCGGGAGAACGTCCTGCGGCTTGTGCAGATCGGGATCGACCGCGCAGTAGAGCGGCCGCGCCGCGCGGGCGCCCCAGGTCTGCTCGATCAGCTCCAGCACCGGCCCGCCCGTGAATGAGAGATAGAGGTCGAATCTCGGGATCAGCGACGGCGCGATGTAGTCGGTGACGCCGCGCTCCAGCCGCGACATCGTCACCGGCGTGTCGATGTCGTAGAACGCCGTGACGCCGCGGGCCTGCGACGTCACCCAGTCGGCGATCGCCGTGCCGTCCGGCACGAACGAGCCGAGGATCACCAGGTCGGCGTCGCGCACCAGCGTGCCGAAGCGCCGCGGCAGATCCTCGAGGCGCTTGTAGAGCTCCACCCGGCACCAGTCGGGGCGGCGGAGATCGCGATGCTCCCGGTACCACGCGACGTCGCGCTCCAGGAACGTGACGGTGTGGCCGCGCTCGCTGAGCGCCTTGATCAGCGCCCGGTACGTGGTCGCGTGGCCGTTGCCCCAGGACGAGGTGATGGACAGTCCGAGAACGACGATGTCGAGCCTCATTCTGCCGCCTCCCGCCCGAAGCCCGGCGTGCCGAGACGATCGAGCACCTGCCGGGCGCGATGGGCGTAGGTGTGGGCGGAGAGCACGCGCGCACGTCCCGCGGCACCGATCTGGTGCGCCCGCGCCGGATCGAGGCGCTCCAGCACGGCGGCGACCTCGGCGCCCGAGTCGACCACCAGGATCTCGCGGTCCGGCTCCAGGAAATCGGCGATGCCGTCCCAGCGGTCGGTGATCAGGCAGGCGCCTGCGCCGGCCGCCTCGAAGATGCGGGTCGGCGGCGAGAAGCCGTAGCGCGCCATGCTGGCACGGTTGATGTTGAGGGTCGCGACCGACGAGCAGAAGAACGCGTTGTGGTCGGCCGTGCCGACGTGGCCGAGCCGGCGGACGTTCGCCGGCACGGGCTTGTCGTCCCATCCGGAGCCGCCCAGCAGGAAGCTCTTCTGCGGCGCCCGCGCGGCCGCGTCGAGGAAGAACTCGTCGACCCGCGCCTCGCGGTCGGGCAGGCGGTTGCCGAGAAAGCCGAGATCGCAGCGCCATTCGTCCCGCGCCGGCACCGGGTGATGCGTCTCGGGATCGACCGCGTTGTAGATCGGCACGCAGGCCCGCGCGCCGAGCTTGTCGTAGGCCTCGACCACCGGGTCGCCGCCCCCGTAGGTGAAGACGAGATCGTAACGCGGCACGGCGTCGCGGAGATGATTGTCCGGATCGCCCGCCACCGTGTCGAGCGTCGCCGGCGCGTCGACGTCCCAATAGGCGCAATGGGCGCCGCTGCGCACCGCGTGCGGCACCGCGATCTCCAGCTCGCGGTCGAACACCCCGACGCCGCTCGCCTTGACCAGCAGGTCGGCGTCGCGCGCCGCCTCGTCGAGCGCCTGCTGCCAGCCGGCCGCGGTCGCCGGATAGACCACCACGCGGGCCCAGGGCGGATCGGCGATGTCGCGGAACTGCTGGCGCTGATAGGCGTCCGGCTCGTAGAAGACGACGTCGACGCCATGCGCCGCGAGCGCCTTCAGGAGCCCGCGATAATACGTGGCGGCCCCGTTCCAGTATGAGGAGACGAGGCTCGATCCGAAGAAGCGGAGTTTCATGATGCGGCGATCCTGCTCGGCTCGACGACGGGGGCGGGCGGAACGGACATGCGGTCCTCTCCTCGAAGAGACGTGATGATGGCCTGGAGCTCGGCGACGCGATGCGCGCAGGTGTGGCGTGCGCGCACCGCGGCGAGCCCGGCGCGGGCGAGATGCCCGGCGCGCTCGCGGTCGCGCAGCACGCCGGCGAGGGCCGCGATCATGCCGTCGCGATCGCGCACCTTCAGGTAGCTTCCCTCGGGGAAGAGGCCCTCGGCGTCGTCCCAGGGCGCGCTGACCAGCGGGATGCCGCAGGCGAGCGCCTCGAACATCCGGATCGTCGGGATGCCGCGAAGCGCTTCGGCATAGGGGCGGCGCGGCACGTGCACGGTGACGCGTGCGCGGGCGAAGGCCTCGGGAGCGCGATGGTTGGGCAGCCATCCGGCATAGTCGATCCGGCGCGCCGCGAGCTCGGCCCGCGCCGCCTCGGGCCAGCGCACGCCGTGCACGCGGGCCGAGATGCCGAGCGCCGCGACCGGGTCCATCAGGAAGCCGCGCAGCTCCGCGTCGCGCTCGCCGTCGCCGAAATTGCCGATGAACACGAGGTCGCGCTCGGGCTCCCGCGCGAGCGGCCGGAACAGCGCCGTGTCGGCGGCCTCGTGCCAGGTGAACACCCGGCGGCCCCAGCCGCGTTCCCGGTAGACCTCGCGCAGCACCTCGCCGAAGGCCAGGACGGCATCGTAGCCGTCGAGATCGAACCGGCCGATCTCCTCCGGCGCCGTGACGGCGCGGTGATGAGTGTCGTGGAAGAGCAGCAGGAAGCGTCCGCCGGCCGCCCGCCGGGTCCCGAGCGCGCCGATCAGGGCGGGCTCGTTCCATTCGTGCGCGAGAACCACGTCGGCGCCGTCGAGCGCGGCGTCGAGGTCCGGTCCGGCCGCCTCGTAGCGGTGAAGCGCCACGCCGGGCACCAGGTCGGAGGCCCGCGCCAAAGCGTGCCGGCCACCGTCCGCGAGCGCATTGCTGCGGCTCCAGCCCTCGGCCGGCTCGTGCACGGCCACGGCGTGTCCGCCGCGCAGCAGCTCCCGCGCGATGCCGCGCAGAAAATGCGCGTTGCCGTGGTTCCAGCAGGATTCGAGCGAGTGGCAGAAGATCACGACCTTCATGCCACGGTCTCCGCTGAGATCGCCGTCGAGATCACCGCGCCCCGGCCGGCGCCGGCGACCAGCACGTCGTAAAGTCCCTCCACGCGGGTCGCCATCGCCGCGACGGTGTAGCGGCCGGCGCGGTCGCGCGCTGCCCGCTGCAGCGCCGTGCGCCGGGCCGGATCCTCGCAGAGGCCCCTGACGGCGGTCGCCAGGGCGGCCGCATCGCGGGGCTCGACGAACAGCGCGGCGCCGTCCCACAGCTCGCGCAGGCTCGGAAGGTCGGAGAGAACCAGCGCCGCACCGCTGGCGGCGGCCTCCGCGATGCCGAGGCCGAACGGCTCGTACAGGGCCGGCGCGACGACGACCTCGGAGCGGCGCATCTCGTCGAGCAGGGCGGGGCGGTCGAGTGGGCCCAGGGTCGTGACAGTGTCGCTGGTCGAGACCGCGGGGCGCCCGTCCGGCGCAGCCGCCTCTCCGGCGAGACGCACCGGCCACGGGATTTTCGGCGCGGCGGCGAGCAGCGTGTCGAGGCCCTTCGCCTCGTCCCACAGCCGGCCGGCGGCCAGCACCACGGGGCGGCGCGGCACCGGCGCGCGAGCCGGCGCGAGAGCCTGTGTGTCGATCCCGTTCGGAACCACGATGCCGACGCTGGGCGGGGCGTAGAGCGCCGCGATCGTGTCGCGGAAGGCGAGCGTCGGCGCCGCCCAGGCCGTCGCCGTCGCGAGCCCGGCCGCGACATTGTCCATGTAGGTGGTCCAGCGCGGCTCGTCCGGCTCGGCGCCCCGGCAGGCGCGCCACCACGAGCGCACGCAGGAATGCGCCACGACCAGCACGGGCGCCGCGAACGGGATGGTCGCCTCGCGATAGCCGCCGAGATGGACGATGTCGGGCGCGATATCGTCCGCGACGCCGGCGAGCATGTCGCGCGCGCGAGAAAGGTCGCGGCCTTCGGGATCCATCCATTCGAGCGCCAGATCGGTGACGAGCAGCCGGACGCCCGCGACACCGGTGAGCGCGGCGCGTTGCGCGGGCGTCGGCGCCGGGCCGAGCGTCACCAGCACGATCTCGTGGCCGCGCTCCGCCAGGGCCCGGGCCAGTGTCGTCGCGTAGGTCCACACGCCACCGACCGCATCGGCCGTCATCAGCACGCGCAAGCCCCTCTGCCGGCTCACGCGCAGCACTCCCGCTCGAGCTCGTGCAGCGGCCGCGGCCGCTCCTCCTGGATCTCGCTGAAGCCGACGAACTGCTCGAGGTACCAGGCGTGCGCCCGCTCCCAGGCGTCGTCGTCCGGCTCGCCCCACAGGCGCCGGTAGTCCGGCGAGCCCGGATAGGGAAACAGCGGCACCGGATCGTTCGCCCAGACGCCGGCATTGCGCATGGTGTCGCGCCAGCGCTGCACGGTCTCGTCGTCGTCCTGCGGCACCTCGATGAGGTTCGCCTGCACGAACGGGATGTGCCGCTTGGCGGCGAGCAGGCGCTCGGCCAGCTCGTCGGTGGACAGGCGGCACTTCTTGGCGAGCGCGTCGCGGCCCTCGGGGCTCAGGCTCTCGACGCCGGCCTCGACCGACACGCAGCCGGCGCGGCCGAGCAACGCGAGCTGATCCGGCTTCCACAGGTCGATGCGGGTCTGCACGCCGAAGCTCAGCCCGCGGCCGACCAGGCCCTCCAGCAGCTCGACATTCGGCAGGAAGATCTCGTCGATGAAATAGACGTACTCGATGCCCTGCCGCTGCAGGCGGTCCACCTCGGCCAGCACCGAGGCGGGCGGACGCCGGCGGTAGCCGTTGCGGAAGTTCTCCTTGGCGCAGAACGTGCAGTTGTACGGGCAGCCGCGCGACGCCTCGACCTCGGCGCCCGGCGCCTTCGGCTCGGCGTCGAAGCGATGATGATGATGGTGATGGCGGGCGATGAACGCATCCGGCCAGGCGAGCGGCGCCATGTCGACGAAGCGGGCCGCCTGCGGCCCGCCCTGCACCCGGATCGCGCCGCCCTCCTGGAAGCACAGGCCGGGCACGCCGTCGCGCTCGCCGGCGGCGATGCGGACGAGCGTCTCCTCGCTCTCGCCCATCACGACGAGATCGACGTCGAGCTTTCTCAGCGCCGCGCGCGGCGTCGTCGAGCCGTGCGGGCCGATCGCCACCAGCAGCGGCGCCAGCTCGCGCAGCGCCCGCGCCGTCTCCTGGGGAACCCGCAGCTCGGGGGGCGCACAGCGCCAGAACAGATAGGTCGGCGCCGTGGTGATCACGATCATGTCGGGCCGCAGATCGCGCACCTGCTCGACGAGATCCGCGAGGGTCAGGCCGAACAGATGCGCGTCGACGATGGTCGAGTCGTGGCCGGCCGCGTCGAGGAGCTGCTTGGCGCAGCCGAGCTCGATCGGCAGATGCGGCGCGCGGCAGCCGAAATAGATGCTGCCGTCGTAGCGCCACGGCGGATTGACGAGAGCGATCTTCATGCGATGGCCTCTGCGGATCGTTGCCGGCGCGACGCCGTCATGCGACGAGGCCGCGCCGCTCCAGCTCGGCGGTGGCGTGCTCGACCTGATCGATGGCGATCTCGCCGGCGAGCCACTCGGCGAGCTCGACGAGCCCGGCGCCGAACTCGACCTGCGGGGCGAAGCCGAGGCGGCTGCGGCTCTTGGTGAGGTCGGCGAAGCAGTGGCGGATGTCGCCGGTGCGGTACTTGCCGGTGACGTGCGGCGCGAGGTCGCTCGCGTTCATCACGGCGGAGAGGTCGTGCGCGACCGACGAGATGCTCCGGCTCTGGCCGGAGCCGACATTGAACGTCTCGCCGATCCCGGTGTCGGTCGTCATCGCGAGCAGGCAGGCCTCGGCCACGTCGCGCACATGGACGAAATCGCGGCGCTGCTCGCCGTCCTCGAACACCAGCGGCGGCCGCTGGTTGAGCAGGCGCGCGGCGAAGATCGCCAGCACGCCCGTGTACGGGTTGGAGAGCGCCTGATGCGGGCCGAACACGTTGAAGAAGCGCAGCGCCACCGTGGGGATCGCGTAGGCCCGGCCGGTGATCAGGCACATGCGCTCCTGCACGTACTTGTTCAGCGCGTAGATCGAGTTCAGCGCCGGATGCTTGGTCTCCGGCGTGGGCACCGCCTCGAGCGGTGCGCCGTCCTGGTCCTCGGGCTCCCAGCGCGCGTGCCGGAGCTGCTCGGCGCTGCGCTCGGCCGGCTCGACCAGGGTGCCGTCGGCGCGGCGCGCCAATCCTTCACCGTAGATGCTCATCGACGAGGCGACCACCAGCCGCTCGACCGGGTTGCTCAGCAGCGCTTCCATCAGCACCGCGGTGCCGAGGTCGTTGGTGTTGGTGTAGGAGGCGATCTCGTACATGCTCTGGCCGACGCCGACGGCGGCGGCGAGATGAATGACGGCATCGGTGCCGGACAGCACGCGGGCCAGAACGTCACGATCGCGGACATCGCCGACGACGAGCTCCGCCTCGCGCGACAGATGCCGCGGCTTGGTCTCTCCGCCGTGAACCTGGGGATCGAGATTGTCGAGGACGCGGACCCGATAACCGCGCTCGAGCAGGAGATCCGTCACATGGGACCCGATGAATCCCGCTCCGCCGGTAACCAGCACACGCCGCGCCATCGTTGCTCCTTGTTCTTGAACCCGATGTGGGGCGAACGCGAGCCGCGAGGGATTGTTCCTGGACGAAGGTGCGGCGGCACCGAGTCCGGCGCGCCGGTGCGAGACCCGTCTCCGACGCGGGCTGTTCAGTGCAGATCGAGGTGCGTCGTCACCGTCGCGCCGATCTCTGCATACGACCGCATGTGTCCGATCTCGCCCGCACCGGTTCCGTGCATCAGAACCGGAACCTGCTCGCGGGTGTGATCGGTTCCGGCCCAGGTCGGATCGCAGCCGTGGTCCGCCGTGATCACGACGAGATCGCCGTCGCGGAGCAGGGCGAACAGCTCGGGCAGCCGGCGGTCGAGCCGTTCGAGTGCGGCCGCGTAGCCGGCGACGTCGCGGCGATGGCCGTACAAGCTGTCGAAGTCGATGAAGTTGGCGAACAGCAGGCCGCCGTCCGCGAGGAAGCGGGCGCCCTCGACGGTGCGGTCGAAGAGCGCGTCGTTGCCGCTCGCCGGCCATTCGCGGCCGGTGCCGCGATGGGCGAAGATGTCGCCGATCTTGCCGACCGTGATCACGTCGCGGGCCGCCGCGGTGGCATTGTCGAGAAGCGTCGCCCCCGGCGGCGGCACGGCGAAGTCCTTGCGGTTGGCGGTGCGCACGAAGGTCGCCGGGCTCGTGCCGATGAACGGCCGGGCGATGACGCGGCCGATGCGCAGGGGATCGACGAGCCGGCGGGCGATGCGGCAGACGTCGTAGAGGCGATCGAGCCCGAACGTCTCCTCGTGTGCCGCGATCTGGAACACGCTGTCGGCGGACGTGTAGCAGATCGGCCGTCCGGTGCTCACGTGCTCGTCGCCCAGCGACGCGATGATCTCGGTGCCGGAGGCGTGGCAGTCGCCCAGGATGCCGGGAAGCCCGGCCTCCCGGCACAGCGCCGCGGTCAGCTCCGGCGGGAAGCTCGGCACGGTCCGGGGAAAATAGCCCCAGTCGAACGTCACCGGACAGCCGGCGATCTCCCAGTGGCCGGACGGCGTGTCCTTGCCCTTGGAGCGCTCCGCGGCGCAGCCGAAGCGCCCCGCCGGCGCGCCGGTCGTCGCGAGACCGGGCGGCACGCGTCCGGTGGCGAGCCGGCACGCCTCGCCGAGGCCGAGCCGGACGAGGTTCGGCAGGGCGAGCGGTCCGGTCCGCAGCCCGTCGCGATCCGCCTCCCCGCGTGCGCAGGCGGCGGCGATGTGGCCGACCGTGTCGGCCCCCGCGTCGCCGTAGCGCTCGGCATCGGGGGCGCCGCCGATGCCGACGGAATCC
>NZ_NPEX01000232.1 GCF_003258865.1 Rhodoplanes roseus
CGTCCGCGCCGCCCCCCGGGGGCGTCGCGTCACCGTCGCCGCCCGGGCCGCTGCGTTCGCTCTCGACCCGGATGGTCGGCAGCGCCGTCCCCTCCTGAGCGCTCGCCACCGTCGCGCAGGCAGCCGTCAGCATCGTGGTCGCGAGCAGAAGGCCGAGGATCCGGGCGGCTCCGCATTCGATTGTCGTATGGTTCATCTCAGCCCCCGTCGACGTCACGGTCGGTGCCGTGCTTGCCACCCCCACAGTGGTCGAGACAGTTAACCGGGTGACGGGAAGGCGTACATTCGACAGGGCGTGTATTTCCTTTGCGAAATCACCAAACGCCTACGACGAATGGCTTCCCTGCTGCAATTCTAGACTTTGAAGTTTAGAGCTATACCATTTCGAAAACACGCAGGCGCCGTTGACAGGACTGTCGCTGCCGCGGAAGGTCCGGAGATGATCAGTCCGTCGAACTCCCGATGAGCGCGCCCGACGAGGGCCCGCGCGGCGCCCGCGTGGTGCGCCACGGCGACCTGCGGCGATGGGCGAGGGGCGCCGACTTCCGTCTGGTCGAGCCGGTTCTCGGCGACGACGCGGTGCTGCTGCGCGGCGACTTCGTCCAGATGGAGCTGCGCTCCGGGCTGAGCCTGCACGCCACCGACACCTGGGATCTGCACGACCTCGAGACCCGCGCCGTGCAGCAGCCGGGCCTGACCTTCTCGCTGTTTCTCGAAGGCAGCGTGACGGCCCATATGGGCGAGCGGATTTTTCCCATGGGCCATCGGGAGTCCGCCCGCGGGGCGCCCGTGGAGGCGGTGGTCGTGGCGCGCGCCCGGCGCGAGACGTTCCGGCGCCGCTCGGTCTGCGGCACGCATGTCCGCAAGGTCACCGTGACGGTATCGCCGCAATGGCTGGAGGAGAGCGGGCTCGACGCCGTCGAGGGCCACCGCCACGTCCTGGCGTTCAGCCGGACGCATCTCGCCAGCATGCGGTGGACGCCGTCCGCCCGCCTCGTCTCGCTGGTCGAGCAGATCATCAAGCCGCCCGCCTATGCGCCGGTGATGCGCAACCTGTATTGCGAGAGCCGCGCCCTCGAGGTCGTCGGCGAGGCCCTGCACGCCATCGCCCGCTCCGAGGCGGACCCCGCGGCGCCGATGCTGCGGCCGAAGGACTATGTCCGGGTCCGCGCCGTCTGCGAGTTCATCGACGCGCATCTCGACGATGCCGTCACGCTCGACACGGTGGCCCGTCACGTCGGCATGAGCGTCACCACCATGCAGCGGATTTTTCGCGCGGCGCGGGGGACGACAGTGGTCGACCACATCCGCGCCAGGAAGCTCGACCGGGCTCGCGAGGCGCTGGAGCGCGACGGCGTCTCGGTCAACGAGGCGGCGTTCCTGGCCGGCTACGCCAACCCGGCGAATTTCGCCACCGCCTTCAAGCGCATGTTCGGTGTCCCGCCACGCCATTTTCGCGCCCGGATATAGGCCCGGCGCCTTCAGTATCTACGGTTACGCCCCGGCGCGGGCCGCTGTCCGCACAGTCGAACTGGTCATTCTCATCGCGGTGACGAAGTGATTGCCGCCTGCTTGGCGGCTCCGACCCATCCCATGGATCGCGAGGCGCTGGCCGTGGTCGCGCCGCTGGTCATGGAGGCTGCTCAGCGTGCCGGCGAGATGTGGCCGATCACCGCGCATCCGTCACAAGCGGGTGCGATTCTTCTCGACTGTCGAACTCGTCAATGCCCTTGAGCTCGAGAAGGCTCAGGGGAAAGCCGGACAGATCGCCGGCCGGCTCGTCCACTCCGCTCTCGTCATCCTCGATGAACTCGGACATCTGCCGTTCAGTGCTTCGGGCGGCGGGCTGCTGTTCCACCTGCTCAGCAAACTCTATGAGCGCACCAGCGTCGTCATCACCATCAATCTCGGCTTCAGCGAATGGGCTTCCGTCTTCGGTGACGCGAAGATGACCACCGCGCTGCTCGATCGCCTTACCCATGCCGGGTGAGTGACAAACCGGCGAAAGACGTGCGCGGCGAACAATCCTGGGGGGGCACTGACGACCGTACGCAGACGCGCTATGAGCGGAGCAAGCGCCGGATTCGGATTCTGCATTACCCATTCTGAGTGGGCTGGGTCATCAAAGAGACACGCCGGTGACGGTTCTGACGAAGGGCAAAACCGATGCCGGCCGGGCCTGGGTTTATGGGTGCGACGATTGCCTGTTCGGTGGGTACGATCCGCCGGCAGCTGTGTTTCTTCTACTCGCGCGATCGCACCGGCGATCATCCCGAGCGCCGCCTGCATGGAGATGGCGGGATCGTCTAGGCCGACGCCTATGCTGGATTCAACATCGGTCAGCGATCGTTACCATCGTTTGTGGCGCTCGCGCATTTGAGACCCGCTCGCAGATCGACCTTCTGGGGCTTCGAGCCGAAGGTGCGGGCGCTATTATCATCGGATGGGCAATCATTTTCGCGGCGCTCGCTATCGCACTTCGTGCGCTCTGGTGACGGACGATGATCGTCGGTGTCGGTGTTGACCTTTGCCGCGTCGACCGTATCCGCCGTTCCGTGGATCGCTTCGGTAAGGATTGGCTGGATGAAGTCTTCACGGACGCAGAGCAGGCTCGGCTCGGGCCCGGTGAACAACTGGTCCAGCGTGCCGCCATGGGGTTCGCGCTCAAGGAAGCGTGCTCTAAAACGATCGGAACCGGCTTCGCAGGCGGTAATCGTCGCCATAATTTTCTGGTCAACATCGACGGCTTGGGGTGCTCCATCCGGCTGACCGGAGCCGCCAGGCGACGAGCCGTGAACCTGTGCGGTACATCCGCCCTCGTCCAACTTCGCACGCATATCCGCAGCACGGCTTGGGTGAGCGCCCTCGCTGTGCTGGAGGTCGGCTCCTCCCGGAGCTGGATAGGCTGCACTGACCTTCTTTCTTTATTGCCCGACTAAGAGCGCTGCTCAAATATTAACTGGGCTCCCCCGCTGCTCGTACATGCAATGATGTTTATCGGCGCTGCTGGTCGTCGTACGTCGCCGGCTGCCGAAGACGCTAACACCCGCGCGATCCAGCAGGATAAAGTAGGAATGCGCCGTGCTCTTGGGTGGCAGATCCTTCGGCACCGGCGGCCCGTCCACAGCACGTAGAAGATCGCGTCGAAAACCGCGCGGATGTTCACCGATCGCCTGCGGCCACCCCGCCGCGCCGGTGGATCATTGGCTCGATCAACAACCATTCGGCGTGGGTGAGATCGCTCGGATACGAAGACCACGCCGGTCCGCGGTAACAAGGTGTTCGGGCTTCCACATCGGCGTGCCTCCACTGGCCAATCACGGAGAAACCACGAAACCACAACCGATTCCAGAGACTCAATAACCTCTCGGATTGGCTTTTAGAGCCCGTTTGGAAACTCGGACGGAGGCTGCGTCGCGGCGCGAACAGCCGGAGGCCAGGAGGAAGGCGATGCCGATATCGGGGATATCGGCGAGCTTTTCGACGCCGCGACCGGCGTTCGCACCGCGGCCCGGAGGGCCGGGCCGCTTTCGGCCGTCCGGTTCGTCGCCGATCTCGACCGTACTCCCTGGTGCGGCCTTCGATCGGCTCCTGCCGGATCGACGAAATCGGCTCCGGCGCAGCCCGTCTGAGTTTCCAAACGGGCTCTTAGTCTTACTGCGTCACAAGTTGCCGGGCGGGTCTCGAGAGGTGTGCTGGTGCTCCGCAACACGGACATCGGGGCAGACGTGCGGCGAGGGCCTTGATCAAGCGCAGGCGCATGGTCGCGATCGAGTTCGGGACGTGGCGTTCAGGCCGCAGCGGCGGATCCGCGGGGTCTCCCGCTCGGAGATCAGGAATCCGTAGGCGGCGATGCACAGCGTGGCGTGGTGATGGAAGCCGCGCCATCCGCGACCCTCGAAGTATCCGAGCCCGACCTCCTGTTTGAGGTCCTGATAGTCACGCTCGATCCGCCAGCGCAGCTTGGCGATATCGACCAGGCGTCGGAAGGCGATGTCGTCGGACACGGTCGCAAGTTAAATACTTGATCGGCTCCGGCTCACCCTTCGGCCATTCGATCAGCAGCCATTCCTCGTCTCGGCGTGTGGTGAGGTTGTAGTCGCGGTGAGCGGGGCGAACCCGGACCCGGGCGAAGCGGGAGGACAGCCCGTCGGACGAGCCCTCACGCCACCCGATCGTCCGCCAAGCCTTCGCCGGCAGGCCGCGCGCGAGGTCCTTCACCGAGACGGGCTGGTGGTCGGCGCTTCGTTTGACGAGCTTGGGAGGACGCCCGCGGCCCGACCACGGCTTCGGAGGCAGCGGCGCCATCCCCGGAGGCCAGACCGAGGTCTGCGGCAAGACGCCGGCCACATAGGCCAGTCCGAGGGCGTGATGCCGGCCCGCAAAACCGTGTGGTTCCCGTAGCCCGCATCCATCAGCACGACGCCGCGGGGAAGCCCAGCGTCGCAGGCCGCCCGGATCTGCTCGAGCGCGATCTCCGGCTTGGTCCTGAAGCCGATCTCCTCGGGAATGCCGGCTTTGGTTCGCCGTACACGGTCCTCGGCCCACTCACGTGGAACGTAGAGGCGATAGGCCACCGGCAGGCTGGCGTGCCGGTTGGCGAGCGACAGCGAGACCGCGACCTGGCAGTTGTCCTGCTTGCCGAGTTGCCCGCACCACTGCCGCGTCACCCCGACCGAATGCGACCCCTTCTTCGGAAAACCCGTGTCGTCGACGATCCAGGCCTCGATCGGCCCGTGCCGCTCGATCGCCGGAAGCACCATCTCTGCGACCTTGGCCAGGACCTTATCGTCCGACCACGCCGTCACCCCCACGAAATGCAACAGCTTCTGGTGCTGCGCCGAGGTTCGCGCTGGCGCCGTCCGAGCCGCCATCGGCTCGACGCTCTTGCGCTCCCCGGGCACCATCAGCCCCACGACGTAATCATGGAACGGACCGGCCCGATCGGCGTGGCCGAGCACGCTCGCGAGCCCGTCGACATGCGCGCTGAACCGCGCGTCGGCATCGTCCTTGCCCTGGAGATCCATCGCCACCCTCGTCCTGGCGCGTGAATCTCCCCATCATACGACCCGCGATGCTGCCCGGCACCGCGGCTTTCTGACTCAGTAAGATTAGACGTCTGCAGGAGAAGGCGCTGGCGCAGGCCGCCTGGCTCATGTTGAGCGCCGCGTTCAATTTGTGAAGGTTGCGGGTAAATGAACAGCTGCTAATTCAGAAAGGACTGGCGTTCCGCAAGCATTGGAGCACTAGTACCGTCGTCTGGCCGGCGGCATAGCCCCTGGCCGGGATCCGCCCCGCCGGCGTGTGCGCCAGTGCGGGGCTTCGGCGGTGACGGCGCGTGGCGCGCCGAATCCGAACGGAGGATCCCGATGCCTGCCTTCAAGCTCACCGACTCCCAGCTCGTCTTGTTGTCCTCGGCGGCCCGGCGTGCCGACCTCGGCGTGGCGTCGCCCTCGGCCGCGAAGCGCTCGGCCATGCAGAAGAGCGCTGCAAAGCTCCTGGGTGCAGGGCTTCTCGAGGAGGTCCGGGCGCGCGGCACGCTCCCGATCTGGCGGCGCGACGAGTCGAAGGGACCGCTCGCACTGCGCATCACCCGGCGCGGCCTGAAGGCCATTCGGGTCGACGACGAGCCGCGACGAAGCGGGGGCGCGTCTCATAAGAAGATCGCTAGCGGGCTCCGCCGACGCGTCGCCGCTGCAGAGCGCGGAGACCTCGACAAGACCGCCCGAGGCCGCAGCCGTACGCCGGCGGTCCGCTCCCGTGCCGAGTCACAAAAGCGCACAGCGGAGCCGAGCAATCTGGTCGATCGTGAGACGCGGCGGACCGGAGCCGCCCAAGTACACCGTGTTCCGGCCTCTCGTCGGAGTCGGGCAGACTCGAAGCAGGCCTACGTGATCACGATGCTGCAGCGGCCGGAGGGCGCCACCATCACCGCGATCATGGAGGTGACCGGCTGGCGGCCGCATTCGGTGCGCGGGTTCCTCTCGGCCGTCGTGCGCAAGTCGCTCGGGTTGACGCTGGCCTCCGACAAGGGCGAGCACGGCCGGGTGTATCGCATCGTGTGCGACGGCGCAGCCGTGCCGAACCTGGCATCGAGCGAGCAGGGTGCCGCCTAGCCATGGCGGATCGCTCCATCGATCGAACCAGCATCGAGACCGAGATCGCGCATCTTCGCGGTCTCGATCTCGACGGCCTGCGGGCGCGGTGGCACTCGGCGACCGGGCGGCGGCCGCCGCCCCATCTGCCGCGCCATCTGCTGTTTCGCATCCTGGCCTATCGGCTCCAGGCCGATGCCTTCGGAGACCTCGACCGTGGGACCGAGCGTCTTCTTGGGCGTGCCGGTGCCGCACCTGCGGAACCGTCGGGTCGCACGACGGACGAGCCGCGGCGGCGCGACAGGACGCTGCGGCCCGGCACCATCCTGGTGCGGGAGTGGAACGGTGCGCTGGAGCGGGTGACGGTGCTCGACGTCGGTTTCGCCTGGAACGGGACGACCTATCACAGCTTGTCCGGAGTCGCCTTCGCGATCACGGGTACCCGCTGGAACGGGCCGCGGTTCTTCGGCCTGCGCGGCGCGGCCGCCTCGTCGTGAGCAAGACCATGTCCAGGCCGAAGGCGGTTCGCTGCGCCATCTACACCCGGGTCTCGACCGATCACGGTCTGGAGCAGGACTTCAACTCGCTCGATGCGCAGTACGACGCGGCGCAGGCCTATATCCGCAGCCAGGCCCATGCCGGTTGGACTCTCGTTCGAGCACGCTACGACGACGGCGGTTTTTCGGGTGGCTCGATGGAGCGGCCTGCTCTGCAAGCTCTGCTCGCCGACGTGGCGGCCCGCAGGATCGACATCGTGGTCGTCTACAAGGTGGATCGGCTGACCCGCTCGCTCGCCGACTTCGCCAAGCTGGTCGAGCTGTTCGATGCCCACGGCGTGTCGTTCGTCTCGGTCACCCAGCAGTTCAACACGACGACGTCGATGGGGCGGCTCACCCTGAACGTCCTTCTGTCCTTCGCCCAGTTCGAGCGCGAGGTCACGGCGGAGCGAATCCGCGACAAGATCGCGGCCTCCAAGCGTAAGGGGCTTTGGGTCGGCGGCATGGTCCCGCTCGGCTACACCAGTAAGGACCGAAAGATCGAGGTGGTTCACGCCGAGGCCGAGCACGTCCGCACCATCTTCCGCCGGTACCTGGAGTGCGGCAGCCTGAATGCGCTGATGGTCGACCTGCGGTCGCGCGGGATCGTGACGAAGCACCGCGTCCTCTCGACCGGCAGGACGATCGGCGGAATCCCGTTCACACGGGGGCCGCTGCTTCATCTGCTTCGCAACCGGTTCTACATCGGGGAGGTGGCCTTCAAGGGCGAGGTCCTGCCCGGGGAGCAGGCGGTCATCGTCGACCGCGACCTGTTCGACGCCGTGCAGGCGAGACTCGACGCGCAACGCAATGGCAGCGCGTCACGACGCGTGAGTTCGCAGGCGCCGCTCACGGGTCGCATCTTCGATAGTCGCGGCAACCGGATGACGCCGAGCACCGGCCGGCGGCACGGGGTCGGCTACCGCTACTATGTCTCGTCCGCCCTGCTGCACGGGAGGGCGGAGGAGGCTGGCGTCGTCGCGCGCGTCCCGGCCGCCGAGATCGAGGCCGTCGTGGCGGCGGCCGTTCGGGAGCACGGGGCCGGCGAACTAACGTCCGACGACGATCGGCATCTGATCACGACGGCGGTCGCGCGTGTGGAGGTTCGTGCCGACGGGCTTGCGGTGACGGTCGGAGGCTCGCGGCCGAGCCGTGAATCGGATGGCCATGACGATGCCGGTCAGGACCGGGAAGACGGCGACCGGCCCGACCTGGAGACGATCTGGGTGCCGTGGCGGAAGGCGCCGTCGCGTCGCCGCCGCGAGATCCTGCTGCCGACCGGTGCGGCCGGAGCCGACGATCGACCCATCCGAGCCGAGACGCGCGCGACCCTCGTGGCGGCGATCGCTCGCGGCCGGAGCTGGCTCGCCGAGATCGTCAGGGGCGGCGTCGACACCGCCGAGGCGATCGCGGTCCGCGAGGGCTGCAGCGTGCGCCATGTGAACAAGATCATCTCGCTCGCCTTCCTGGCCCCGGATCTGGTCGAGGCCGCGGTCGCCGGCCGGCTGCCGCGTGGCATCGGGGTGGCGCGGCTCTCCGATCCGCCCGCCGAGTGGACGCGCCAGCGCCACATGCTCGGGCTGCCCGGGTAGCGCGAGGCGCCGGACGAACCAGTCTCTACGCCTGTTCGAAACGGTCTCCGACGTGGTGCGCGTTCGCCCGCCGGGAACGGGTTTCGAAACCCCAGAGACGGACCTCCAAAAACGGCCGGAACCGTCGCGAATCGGGTACCAGAGACCGTGGGTGCCTCAGCAAGGGGTGCCGTAAACGCGCGAAATACAGGGCTTTTGGGGGCTGGCCGGCGTGTCCGGTGGTTCTACTCGGCTGGGTGGTGGGCCCGGCAGGACTCGAACCTGCAACCAAGCGGTTATGAGCCGCCGGCTCTGACCATTGAGCTACGGGCCCGCGCGTCCTGGGCTGGGGGGCGGCGGCAGGCCGCGGGACCCTATCAGGGGGGGATGGTCCAGACAACGGGCGCGCGGCCGGGCACGCCGGCTGCCGGATGCCGAAAACCGAATCGGTTCAAGGGCGGCCCGCAAGCCAGGCGCCCTCTGGGGGGCGGACCGTCGGGCGGCGCCTTCAAGTCGCGCAGCGCGATCACGTCGGGGACGATTCACGGGCGAATCCGATTCTGTTAGCCTGCGCGAATCGATCCGCGACCGTCACGGGCGGACAGAGGACGCCGGCGCGGCGTTGGGCGGGGTCGTCATGCTTCCTACGTTCCGGTTGATGCTGGTCGCGGTGGCGGCCGTGTTCGTCGTGCTGATGGTCGCGGCCCGCGGGCTCGTGCCGTCGCCCGAGGCGACGACGCGGATCGGCGAGGTGCCGATCGTCGGCCGCGCGCTGCTCCAGCTGTCGGTGATCCCGGTCGACGAGACGCAGCGCCGCCTGATGATCGCCTCGGGCCTGCCGGGCGAGCTGGAGACCGCCGACGCGGAGCCGCCCGCCGCGCCGCAAGCGCCGGCCGCTGCGGCCGCCGAGGCGCGCGCCGCTGCCGGCACGGCGCTGCCGCTGGTCGCCGCCGACGAGCGCGGGCGGCGGGCCGCGCCGGTGCCGCCGTCGATCGATCCGCTCGGCGACCTGATCCGCGCCGTCCTGCCGGAGACGCCCGAGCCGGCACCGCGCGCCCCTGTCGCCACCGCCGAGGAGGCCGTGCCGGCCGGGGAGGGCGGCCACATGCTGACCGAGGCCCCGGTCATGTCCAGCATCGGCCGGACGATGCCGTAGCGCGCCGCCAGGATGCCGAGCAGCAGGGCGAGGCCGA
>NZ_NPEX01000233.1 GCF_003258865.1 Rhodoplanes roseus
CGGTCGCGCCGCAGCCCCTCGACACGGTGGCGCAGATCCGGGTCGGTGCCGCCGAGCCCGCGCTCGGTCAGCACCACGGCGATGTCGGCGGCGAGCGGCGCCGCCCCGAGCCCGGCCGCGGCCACTACCATGCGGGAGAGCCGCGGCGTCAGCGGCAAGGCGCGCAGGCGCTGGCCCAGGTCGGTGATTCGGCCGTCGGCATCGAGGGCGCCGAGCGCGCGCAGGAGCGCGCCGGCCTCGGCCAGCGCCGGGGCGGGCGGGGGATCGAGAAACAGGAGCGTCTGCGGATCGCTCACCCCCCAATGGGCGAGGTCGAGCACGAAGCCGGTGAGGTCGGCGGCGAGGATCTCGGGCTGGGCGAACGGCTCCAGCGAGGCGGTCTCGCGCTCCTCCCACAGCCGGTAGCAGACGCCCGGCTCGGTGCGGCCGGCGCGCCCGCGCCGCTGGTCGGCTGCGGCGCGAGACACCCGGACGGTCTCCAGCCGGGTGAGCGCCAGGTCCGGCTCGTAGCGCGGCACCCGGGCGAGGCCCGAATCGACCACGACCCGCACGCCCTCGATGGTCAGCGAGGTCTCGGCGATCGAGGTCGCCAGAACCACCTTTCGGCGTCCCGGCGGGGCCGGCGACACGGCGCGGTCCTGAACGTCGGCGTCGAGCGCGCCGTAGAGCGGCACCACGTCGACGGCCGGGTCGGCGAGCTTTTCCCCCAAGAGCGTCTCGGTGCGGCGGATCTCGCCGGCGCCGGGCAAGAACACCAGGATCGAGCCCGGCTCGGCCCGCAGCGCGCGCAGCACCGCGTCGGTGACCTGCGGCTCCAGGTGCCGTCCGGTGTCGCGCGGAAGGTGCCGGGTCTCGACCGGAAAGGCGCGGCCCTGGCTCTCGACGACGGGGGCATCGCTCAGGCTCTTGGCGATGCGGGCCCCATCGATGGTCGCCGACATCACCAAGAGCTTGAGATCCTCGCGAAGGCCCTGCTGGGCGTCGCGGGCGAGCGCCAGGCCGAGATCGGCATCGAGCGAGCGCTCGTGGAACTCGTCGAACAGCACCGCGGCGACGCCATCCAGGATCGGATCGTCCAGGATCATCCGGGTGAACACGCCCTCGGTGACCACTTCGATGCGGGTCTTGCCGGAAATCTTCGAGCCGAACCGCACCCGGTAGCCGACCGTCTCGCCGACGGCTTCGCCCAGCGTCGCGGCCATGCGGGCGGCGGCGGCGCGGGCGGCGAGCCGGCGCGGCTCGAGCACGAGGATCTTCTGCCCCTTCGCCCAGGGCTCCTCGGCCAGCACCAGCGGCACCCGGGTCGTCTTGCCGGCGCCGGGCGGAGCGACCAGCACGGCGGCATCGCGGCGCGCGAGCGCATCCGTCAAGGCCGGCAGGGCCTCGTCGATCGGGAGAGGAACGTCGAACCGCTGGGTCACCGTCATGCCCGTCCAAGAACTCCCGGCCCAAGAACTCCCGGCCGTTTTCACGCGACGCAGAACCTGGCGCCCACGTCCTTGTGTCTGGACAGCGCGGTCCGTGCACGGCTTTTCTGCCCGCCGACCGGCGACGGGCCGGCGCAAAACCGCCCGACGCCGGCCGAATCCGGCCGAAACAGGCAGGGCGGGGATTAACCGCAATTCCAGACCACCCTTGCGGGGGGACCCGGTTCTTGCCCTTTTAACGACGGCGTAACCACGCTCCGCGTCACCGGCCGCCCCGGCGGACGCCAGAAACAGGCTAGGACGGACGATGGCAACCCCCGTGACCGCCGATACCGCCCGGGTCGACTGGGTCGACACCGCCAAGGGCCTTTGCATCATCATGGTGGTGCTGCTGCACTCGACCTTCGGGGTCGAGCTCGCGGTCGGCCAGGACGGCTTCATGCACGGCTTCGTCGCCTTCGCGAAGCCGTTCCGGATGCCGGACTTCTTCCTGATCTCCGGGCTGTTCCTGGCGCGCGTGATCGACCGCGACTGGCGCACCTACACGGACCGCAAGGTCGTGCACTTCGCCTATTTCTATCTTCTGTGGATGACCATCCAGCTGGTCGTGAAGGCGCCCGTGCTGGCCTCCGAGCACGGCTGGCTCGGCGTGCCGGGACAGTATGCGCTGGCCTTCATCGAGCCGTTCGGCACGCTGTGGTTCATCTATCTGCTGCCGATCTTCTTCGTCGTCACCAAGCTGGCGCGGCAGATGCGCATTCCGCCGCTCGCCGTGTGGCTGGTCGCCGCGGCGCTGGAGACCGCCCCGATCCACACCGGCTGGACCGTGCCAGACGAGTTCGCGGCGCGCTTCGTCTATTTCTACACCGGCTTCCTGCTCGCCCCGCGGGTCTTCGCGCTGGCCGAGGCGGCCTCGGCCCGCCCGCTCGCGGCGCTCGGCGGTCTCGTCGTGTGGGCGCTGGTCAACGGCATGCTGGTGTTCGGCGGCTATTCCGAGTGGCCGATCGTCTCGCTCGCGCTCGGCTTCGCCGGCGCCGGCGCCGTCATCGTGCTGGCGACGCTCCTGGTGAAGAGCCGTGTCTTCACGCCGATCCGCTTCGCCGGCGAGCATTCGATCGTCGTCTATCTCGCCTTCTTCCTGCCGATGGCGGCGACCCGTGTCGTTCTCCTCAAGACCGGGTTGGTGCCGAGCGTCGGGGCGATGTCGCTGATCGTCACGGCGGCCGGTATCGGCGGCGCGCTGGCGATCTGGTGGGCGGTGCGCGGCACCCGCCTCGATTTCCTGTTCACCCGGCCGGAGTGGGCCCATATCGCGGCCCGCAAGATGCCGGCCGGCGCGCGGCTGCAGCCGGCGGAATAACGGTGGCCTTGCCGAAGCGGGTGTAGCCGGCTGGAGCGCGAGCGACAGCCGGGACACCGCTCCCGCATTTCGCTACGCACAGTGCGGGCTACGGATCCTGCTGCGGATCCGACGATCCGGCTGGCATCGGGCTTCGGGAGTGTATAGTTCGGGGCCTGATCTCGCTCCCGCAGCCTCCGAGTCCCCGATGTCCGAACCGCTTGCCCGTCCGCTCCGCAAGGGCGACCACGTCTTTCTGATCGACGGGTCGTCCTTCGTGTTCCGCGCCTATTTCGCCATGTTCAAGGCGGCGCAGAGCCGGGGCCGCTCGTTCACCCGCTCCGACGGCCTGCCGATCGGCGGCGTGCTGACCTTCTGCAACATGATGTGGAAGCTGCTGCGCGAAGGCCTCGACGGCGTCAACCCGACCCACATGGCGGTGGTGTTCGACCACTCCGGCAAGAGCTTCCGCAACGAGATCTACACCGACTACAAGGGCCACCGCCCGGAGCCGCCGGACGAGCTGATCCCGCAGTTTCCGCTGATGCGCGACGCGGTGCGGGCCTTCGGCCTGATCCCGATCGAGCAGGAGGGCTTCGAGGCCGACGATCTCATCGCCACCTATGCCCGGGTGGCGCGCGAGGCGGGCGCCGACGTCACCATCGTGGCCGGCGACAAGGATCTCATGCAGCTCGTGCGCGACGGCGTGCTGATGTACGACCCGATGCCCGGCAACGAGCGCCGCATCGGCCGCGACGAGGTGATCGCCAAGTTCGGCGTGCCGCCCGAGAAAGTGCCGGACGTGCAGGCGCTGATCGGCGATCCGACCGACAACGTGCCGGGCGTGCCCGGCATCGGCGTGAAGACCGCGTCCCAGCTCATCGGCGAGTACGGCGACCTCGAGACGCTGCTGTCACGCGCCGGCGAGATCAAGCAGGAGAAGCGCCGGCAGGCGCTCCTCGACAACGCCGCGACGGCGCGTCTCTCGCGAAAGCTCGTGCTGCTCGACGACCATGTCGATCTCGTCTGCCCGCTCGACGACGTCCTGCTCGACGGGCGCGACACGAGGAAGCTGATCGCCTTCCTCAAGGCGATGGAGTTCTCCACCTTGACGCGGCGCGTCGCCGAGGCGCTGGCGATCGATCCGAACGACGTCGAGGCCGATCCGGCGCTGCGGGCCGCGCCGACCGCCGGAGGTGCGACGGGCGAAACTTCGACCGAGCCCGCAGCCGAGGTGCCGGCAGCGCGCCGCGCCGGCGCCTCCGGGCAGCTCGGCTTCGATCTCGGCGACACGCGGCCGAAGCCGGCCGCCCGGACGAACGGTGGCGGCGACGTCGTCGTCACGCCCGACCAGCTCGTCGCCGCCCGCAGGGCGGAGCTGGCGACCCAAAAGCTCGACCGCGCCGGCTACCGCACCATCCACGATCTCGCCGTGCTGCGGGACTGGGTGCTCGCCGCGGTCGACCAGGGCCTCGTCGCCATCGATCTCGTCACCAGCTCGCACGACCCGATGCAGGCCGATCTGGTCGGTCTCTCGCTCGCTCTCGCGCCGGGTCGCGCCGCCTATGTGCCGCTCGGGCACCGGCTCGGCGACGACCTCCTGGCCGGCGGGGGACTGGTCCCCGATCAGGTTCGGCTGGCGGATGCGCTGGCGCTGTTGAAGCCCATGCTGGAGAGCCCGGGAGTCCTGAAGGTCGGCTACGACCTCAAGTCCGACCTGCACGCGCTGGCGCGGCACGGCATCGCGGCGGTGTCGATCGACGACGTGCAGCTGATGTCCTACGTGCTCGACGCCGGCATCGCGCCGCACGGGCTGGCCGATCTGGCGCACCGGCATTTCGGTCACGAGGCGATGGCGCTGGTCGACGTCGCCGGCAAGGGCAAGACGCAGGTGCCGTTCGAGCAGGTCGAGATTTCTCGCGCCTGCCCGTATTGCGGCGAGCAGGCCGACGTCGCGCTGCGGCTGTGGCGGCTGCTCCGGGCCCGGCTGGTCGCCGAGCACATGACGACGGTCTACGAGACGCTGGAGCGGCCGCTCGCGCCGGTGCTGATGCGCATGGAGCGGCGCGGCATCGCCATCGACCGCGAGATGCTGTCACGCCTCTCGGGCGAGCTGGCCCAGAAGGCGGCGGCGCTGGAGGCGGAGGTCCAAACGCTCGCGGGCGAGCCGTTCAATCTCGGCAGCCCGAAGCAGATCGGCGACATTCTGTTCGGGAAGCTCGGCCTCCAGGGAGGAAAGAAGACCAAGACGGGGGCCTGGTCGACGTCGGCCAACGTGCTCGACGAACTCGCCGAGCAGGGCTACGAGCTGCCCGTCAAGCTGCTCGAGTGGCGGCAGCTCACCAAGCTGAAGTCGACCTACACGGATCTGCTGCCGACCTTCGTCAATCAGGAGACGCGGCGCGTCCACACCACCTTCGCGCTCGCCGCCACGACGACGGGGCGGCTGTCGTCGGCCGATCCCAACCTGCAGAACATCCCGGTGCGCACCGAGGAGGGCCGAAAGATCCGCCGCGCCTTCGTGGCGCAGCCCGGCACCCGGCTGGTGTCGGCCGACTATTCCCAGATCGAGCTGCGGCTGCTCGCCGAAATCGCCGACATCCCGGCGCTGAAGACCGCGTTCAGCGAGGGCATCGACATCCACGCCCTGACCGCGTCCGAGATGTTCGGGGTCCCGGTCGCCGGCATGCCGTCGGATGTGCGCCGGCGCGCCAAGGCGATCAATTTCGGCATCATCTACGGCATCTCGGCCTTCGGCCTCGCCAATCAGCTCGGCATCCCGCGCGAGGAGGCGGGCGCCTACATCAAGCGCTATTTCGAGAAGTTCCCGGGCATCCGCGACTACATGGAAGCCACGAAGCTCTTCTGTCGCACGCACGGCTACGTCACCACGCTGTTCGGCCGAAAGTGCCACTATCCGGATATCGGCTCGTCGAATCCCTCGCTACGCGCCTTCAACGAGCGCGCCGCCATCAACGCCCGTCTGCAGGGCACGGCCGCCGACATTATCCGCCGCGCCATGGTGCGCATGGAGCCGGCGCTCGCCGCGGCGAAGCTCTCGGCCGGAATGCTGCTGCAGGTGCACGACGAGCTGGTGTTCGAGGTGCCGGAGTCCGAGGTGGATGCGACGCTCCCCGTGGTGAAGCGCGTGATGGAGGAGGCCGCCCTGCCGGCCGTGGCACTCTCCGTACCGCTCCACGTCGACGCCCGCGCCGCCGACAACTGGGACGAGGCGCACTGAAAGCTCTTCGCTGACCTGAACCCACGGTCCGCTCATTCCCGCGAAAGCGGGAGTCCAGAATCTCCGTGCCGTGTCTCTCCTGGGTCCCGCCTGCGCGGGGGACGACCGGAAACCCGGCCGAATCGTCGACACCGATAAGAACGCCGGCGATCGGCGAGGTCGCTACCGCGCCTCGCCCGTCGCGACCGGCTCGGCCGGCACCACAGTCCGCGCGGTGACGGGCGGCTCTGCCGCCGCGACGGTGCGGGGCGTGGCGCGCAGACTGCGCAGAAAATCGCGAAACGCCGGGTGCTGGGCCAGCGCGTCGCTGCCGGCGGCGATCAGGGCGTCGACCTGGTCGACCGGCAGGCGGAAGCGGGTCGGGATGGCGTTGAGGGACGCGCTGCGCCCCGAATCGAACTGGTCGAAGGCGACGCGGCCGATGAAGCCGTCGAGATCGCGGCAGTTCCAGCCGGCCGTGGTGCCGCGCAGCCGCTGCACCTCGCCGATCGACAGCCCGCAGCGCCAGCGGACGAGCTGGCTGCGCCACTGCTGCAGGCTGAGCTGGAACGCGCTGTAGCTCGACCACACGCTGGAGGCGAGGGCGGCGTTGGTCGATGCGGCGATCAGCTCGACACCGGTCGGGCCGTCGAGCGTCTGGGCCCAGGTGCCCTCGGTGACCTGCTCCGAATCGACGACGATGAACAGGATGCGCCGGATGCGGGCGGCATGCGCGGCGGTGAGCGGGCCGTAGGGGGTGTTGGATGCCTCGCGCGCCACCGTGAAGCTCGACAGCCCGAAATTGTCGACGACGCCGCCGTCGACCAGCTTGACGTAGCGCATCGAGCCGTCGCGGTAGCGCGTCATGCCGCGGGCGACCGCCTTCATCATCGGGCTCGCCTCCGGGTCGTCGCGGGCGCGTTTCATCCAGGCGGGCAGGGGCGCGTCGCATTTGTCCGGGAAGGTCTCCAGCACCACGGGCGCGAAGGCGAGCGGCACGGCGGCCGAGGCGGCGACGGCGGACGACAGCGGATAGCTCGCGAGGTCGCTGCACAGCGCCGCGAAGGTCGAGGGCGTGAACACAAAGGGCGTGCGGTTGAACAGGTCGCTCGCATTGATCACAACCTGGGGCCGGCGGTGGGTCAGCAGCGCCCCGAAGGTCGCGCCGTCGAACAGGTGCGCGTCGAGCCAGCGCCGGAACGGCTCGTCGCCGTTGACGCCGCCTCCGAACGCCTTGGCGATGTTGCCGAAGCTGACCGAGGTGTTGAGCGCAGCCTCGGCGTCCTGCACAAGGAAGCGCTCGCGGAAGTCGTCCAGCGCGGCCCGCCGCCGCAGGCCGAAATAGGCCGCCGTGACGGAGCCCCCCGAAACGCCCGTGACGATGTCGACCCGGTCGAGCAGCGTTCGGGAGCGTCCGGAGGAGGGCATCTCGGTGCGGGCCAGCTCCTTCAGCACGCCGAACGAGAACGCGGCGGCGCGCGTGCCGCCGCCCGAAAAGGCGAGCCCGATCATCACGTCGTCGTCGGGCAGCTCGGCGCGACTTTCGGGGGCGTCGAGAAACGGCGTCGCGGTCGGGATGTTGGCCGGCAGGTTCTGAACGTGCGCGCAGCCGAGCAGAACGGCGCAGGACAGCACGATCGGAACGATGTGACGCGAACGCATGGACGCAACTCTCCCGGGTCCGGTCCGCGGACCGGTCCGTACAATCCCGTGCAATATGGCACCACCGAGGTTACGAGGCCTTTACCGGTTCGGGCGGGCGAAAAGTCCGTCCCGGCGTGGCCCTGGCGCCACAGGACGCCGGCCGGTCTCGGCGCCGGCTCGCCCGCACCCCGTGCCGCGCCGGGCGCCCACGTGCCTGAAGCTGTATCTCGGGCGGCCGTGACAGGGGCGGGATGCCTTCGCCGCAGAGCTGCATAAGGAGTTGTTCGCTTGACTTGACCCACCCCGTTCACGAGCTTGCCCGCGGGTCGCGCGGCGTGGCCACGTCGATGCCAGCGTCGGGCAGGGGAGGGTCGAGTGGACCACGGTTTCGTTCCGAGCGTGTATTTCGGGCTGGATCCCATGGCGGTGTCGACCGCCGTTCTGGTGATCACCTACGCCGTCATCATCTGGGACAAGCTGAACCGGGCGATCGTCGCGCTGCTCGGCGCCGCCGCCATGATCCTGATCGGCGTGCTCGATCAGCACGAGGCGCTGAAGGGCGTCGACTGGAACACCATCGGGCTGCTGACCGGGATGATGATCCTGGTGTCGATCTCGCGTCGGTCCGGCATGTTCCAGTTCCTGGCGATCTGGGCCGCCAAGCGCGCCAAGGCGGATCCGGCCGGGATCCTGATCCTGCTGCAGATCACCACCGCGATCCTCTCCGCCGCACTCGACAACGTGACGACCGTGCTGCTGGTGGTGCCGGTGACGATCGCGATCGTGCGCGAGCTCGACGTCCCGCCCTATCCGTTCCTGTTCGCCGAGGTGTTCGCCTCCAACATCGGCGGCACCGCGACCCTGATCGGCGATCCGCCCAACATCCTGATCGGCTCCCTCGCCGGGCTCGACTTCAACGCCTTCCTGATCCATCTCGCGCCGATCGTCCTCGTCGTCATGGCCGTGCAGCTCGGCATGATCCATCTCCTGTGGGGGCGGGCGCTGAAATCGACGCCCGAGCGGCAGGCCCTGGTGATGGGGATGAGCGCCCGCACGGCGATCGAGGATCCGGTTCTGCTCAAGCAGTCGCTCGCCGTGCTGGGGCTCGTCATCCTGGGTTTCGTGATGGCGCGCCCGCTGCATCTCGAGCCGGCCACCATCGCGATCGGCGGCGCCGCCCTGCTGATGCTGCTCGACAACTGGCAGCACGTCGCCGAGCACCAGTCCGAGAACGTCCACAAGACCTTCGGCGACGTCGAGTGGATCACCATCTTCTTCTTCGTCGGCCTGTTCATCGTGGTGCACGGCGTCGAGGTGGGCGGTCTCCTGACCCTGCTCGCCAACGACCTGGTCGCGGCGACCGGCGGCGACCTGGCGACGGCCGGGTTCGCCATCCTGTGGGCCTCGGCGGTGTTGTCGGCGATCGTCGACAACATCCCGTTCGTCGCCACCATGATCCCGCTGATCAAGAGCATGGCGCCGGCCTTCGGCGGGGCCGACGCGATCCAGCCCTTGTGGTGGTGCCTGGCGCTGGGCGCCTGCCTCGGCGGCAACGGCACCCTGATCGGCGCCTCGGCGAACCTGATCGTCGCCGGGCTGGGCGAGCGCAACGGCGTGCCGTTCCGCTTCGTCACCTACACGCTCTACGGCTTCCCGATGATGCTGGTGTCGATCGCCATCTGCCACGTCTACGTGTGGCTGCGATATTTCTGACGGGTCGTTCCGGGTTCGCGGGCCGGCGGCCCGCGCCCCG
>NZ_NPEX01000234.1 GCF_003258865.1 Rhodoplanes roseus
CCCCCGGGCGGCGCCACCGCGGGCCGATGCGGAACAGGCCGTCGTGAGCGGAGCGGACGCGTGTCCACCATTCCGCACGACCGCCGTGTTCTGACAAATTGACAAAGACCGTGACCTGTATGAGACCTTAGCCGATCGGCACTCCGCAACCGTCGTGCGGTGTCGGCCGTTTCGTGACGAGCCCGGCTCAGGACCGTGTTGGACCGTTCCGTCTTCCTACTTTTCGACGCCATTCACTCTGCGACCGCGGCTCGCGCGACGAGTTATGCTTCCGATGTCCACAACCGGAGCGCCGCCGGGTGTCGGGCTCGACCGGCCCGCCGCAGGACGCGTTCCGGGCCGGCAAGCGCCGGGGCTTCGGTCATTGCAGGCCCGGCCGGCCGCCGCGCCTGCACGGGGTGCCCATGAAGGAACCCTCGCTGGACGTCCACATGGATTCTGCGCAGTTCGACTACGTTCGCGTCCTGTACGCCGAAGAGGCCGTCAACGTGCTCGCGCAGTGCGGCGAACGCGGCGTGGTCCTGGCCGGAGGCCAGTCGCTGATCCCGCAGATGAGCCTGCGCGCGGCGGTACCGCACGTCATCGTCGATCTCGGTCAGGTGACGGATCTGCGGGTCATCGAGGCGCATGGCGACAGCGTGTCGATCGGCGCCATGGTCACCCATGCGATGATCGAGGACGGGCAGGTGCCCGCGCCCATCACCGGGATGCTGCCCTATGTGGCGCACGGGATCGCCCATCGCGACGTGCGCAACCGCGGGACTCTCGGCGGCACGGCGTGCTGGGCCGACCCTTGCGCCGACTGGCCGACCGCCCTGCTGGCGCTGGACGCCACCCTGGTGACCCTGTCGCCGCAGGGCGAGCGCCGCATCCCGATCACGTCGTTCTATCCGGAGGCCTTCACCAACGCCCTCGGTCCCGCCGAGATCGTGACGTCGATCGTCCTGCCGCGCTCCTCGAAGCGGGCCCGGTGGGGCTACTACAAGGTCACCCGGACGGTCAGCGAATCGGCTGACGCGATCGCGGCCGTGATCTCGGACCCGGAGCGCGGCGTGAGCCGGGTCGTGCTCGGCGGCCTCAAGACCCCGCCGGTCGTGCTCACGGAGCTGTCCGAGGACATCCGCCACCGGCCGCCGTCCGGCACGGTCGGCCTCGAGGCCTGCGAGGAGATGATCTCGCATCTCCCCGGCCTGGCCGACGTCAATCTCCACAACTACGCCTTCGCGCTCAACCGGGCGCTGCGGAGCGCGTTCGCCGGCTGAGCCCGGCGGAACAGCCCGTCGCGGCCCGGGTTGGTCCCGAAAGGGAGCCCGCGATGGACCGCGACGAGACCGCCCGTACCAAGCCGCCCGGCAAGGGCTTCGCCGACCAGGCCGAGGTGATCGCGCAGGACCGACCGGTGCTGGAAACGCCCACCGGCCGCTCCGCCGAGCGCGACCCGGCCGACCGGACGGGGTTCGACGACGAGGCTCACCGCGACGATGTCGGCGCGGTTCCGCGCAGCGCCGTCACCGGCGCCCACGAGCCCGGCACGGGCGCCAACGAGCAGGACGGTCTGGACGAGACAAGCGAGACGGTGCGGCGCGCCGCCGAGGACATCGGCACCGGCCCGGGCGACGAGGACCGCCCCGCCGACACGCCGGTGTTCGAGCGCGGCGGCCTGTTGCCGAAAGGGTGAGCCGAGCGTCGCCAATCCCGGTCAGTACGGGCAGGCGGCGCGGATTCGTCCGGCCGCTTCGGCGACCCCCTGCAGGTCGAAGCTGAGCTCGCGCTCGCCCGCCGCGGTGGGAACCTGCAGCGCGAAGGTGCGGGCCGAGAGGAAGCGCTCGAGCAGGGCCGCCGGATCGGGCGCCGCATAGGCATTGCCGAGAATGCGCCAGCGCTCCGGGCTGGCATCCTGGTCGAGCTGAACCGTCACGTCGACCTCGCCGACCGCCGAGGCCCCCGCGGGCCAATCGAGGTCGAGGGCGAGAAGCTCGAGCGCACCTTTGCGGCATTCCAGCAGAAGCCCGGCGCGACCGGGCTGGACCATCGGCCCGCCGCGGCGCGTGAAGGACAGCCCGTGCTCGACCAGGGCCGGCCGCTCGGCGCCCGGGGCCGGCATCAGGCCAGGCGGCAGCGGCACGCGCAGGACGAAGCCCTTGGTGATCCGTTCCTGAGCGCTCGCGGCGACGGTCGCGAGCGGAACCAGGAGAAACAGCAGCAGCACCCTGAACGATCGGCCCATGGTCACGCCGAGCACCTCCGGCTCTCCGGATGAGGCGTTGCCGGCATCACCTCGGACATCCGTTCAACGATTCCGCTCATGGCGCGGAATGTTAACCGGTTCCAAGGTGGAGGCAATGCTGTCGACGGTCGGCACGGCTGCCATTCGCCGGAGGTCGGAGGGCGTCCCCGGAATCGAAACGGCCGGGACGAGCCCGGCCGTTCCGCAGAACCTGTCGCGCGGCGTCACTGCTGCGCGGCGACACCACCGGTCAGCACGGTCGCGGGCTCGACCTTCACGCCCGGGCCCATCGTCGACGACAGGGCGATCCGGTTGATGAACTGGCCCTTGGCGCCGGCCGGCTTGGCCTTCGACACCGCGTCGGCGAACGCCTTGATGTTCTCGACCAGCTTGTCGGCCTCGAACGACGCCTTGCCGACGCCGGCATGGATGATGCCGGCCTTCTCGACGCGGAACTCGACCGAGCCGCCCTTGGCGCCGGCGACGGCACCCTTGACGTCCATGGTGACGGTGCCGACCTTCGGGTTCGGCATCATGCCGCGCGGGCCGAGCACCTTGCCGAGGCGACCGACCAGCGGCATCAGGTCGGGGGTGGCGATGCAGCGGTCGAAGTCGATATTGCCGCCCTGCACCTGCTCGACCAGATCCTCGGCGCCGACCACGTCGGCTCCGGCGGCGCGCGCCTCGTCGGCCTTGGCGCCGCGGGCGAACACCGCGACCCGCTGGGTCCGGCCGGTGCCGTTCGGCAGCGTGACGACGCCACGCACCATCTGGTCGGCGTGACGCGGATCGACGCCGAGATTCATCGCGATCTCGATGGTCTCGTCGAACTTCGCCTTGGCCCGCTCCTTGACGAGCTGCACGGCCTCGGGAAGCGTGTAGAGCTTGTTGCGGTCGATGCCCTCGCGGGACGCCAGCACGCGCTTGCCATGATCAGCCATGTCGATCAGCCCTTCACGTCCAGGCCCATGGAGCGGGCGGAGCCCTCGACCATGCGCATCGCCGACTCGATGTTGTCGGTGTTGAAGTCCTTCAGCTTCTTCTCGGCGATCTCGCGGACCTGCGCCTGGGTGATGACCCCGACATGGTCGCGGCCGGTCGCCTTGGCGCCCGACTGGATGCCGGCCGCCTTCTTGAGGAAGTAGGACACCGGCGGGGTGCGCATCTCGAACGTGAAGGAGCGGTCGGCATAGATGGTGATGACCACCGGGATCGGCGATCCCTTCTCCATCTGCTGCGACTGGGCGTTGAACGCCTTGCAGAACTCCATGATGTTGAGGCCGCGCTGACCGAGCGCGGGGCCGATCGGCGGAGACGGATTGGCCGCTCCCGCCGGAACCTGAAGCTTCAGGTATCCTGTGACTTTCTTCGCCATGGCAAAGTCCTTCGCGCCGGCGCCGCCGGCTCGCAGGGTTCGTGGTGCGGATCAAGGGCGGTCGGCGAACCGTCCCTCCTCCCACGTATCGACGCCGTCGCCGGCTCTCGCCGACGGCGGTGTGGCGCGTACCTATCGCAGGACGCGGCGGGAGACAAGGGGCAGCCCCGCCGCGGCCCGCTCGGGACCACGCACGAAACGGCCGGGACGAAGCCCGGCCGTTTCGTAAAAAGCGACGATCTGGAAGGCCTTGGCCTCAGGTCTTCTCGACCTGAGCGAACTCGAGCTCGACCGGGGTCGCGCGGCCGAAGATCGACACCGCCACCTTGATGCGCGAGCGGGCGTCGTCGACCTCTTCCACGGTGCCGTTGAACGAGGCGAACGGACCGTCGGAGACCCGCACCTGCTCGCCGATCTCGAACGAGACGGTCGGCTTCGGGCGCTCGATGCCCTCCTGCACCTGGTGCAGGATGCGGCCGGCCTCGGCCTCGGAGATCGGCATCGGCTTGTTGTCGGTGCCGAGAAAGCCGGTGACCTTCGGGGTGTTCTTGATGAGGTGGTAGGCCTCGTCGGTGAGCTCCATCTTCACCAGCACGTAGCCGGGGAAGAACTTGCGCTCCGAATCGACCTTGCGGCCGCGCCGCACCTCGGTGACCTTCTCCTTCGGGACCAGGATCTCGTCGAAGAGGTGCTCGAGATGACGCTGGCGCGCCTGCTCGCGAATCGACTCCGCGACCTTGTTCTCGAAGTTCGAATAGGCGTGAACGATGTACCAGCGCTTGCTCATGTCCGTCACCCGACCCGCGCCACTCTAGCGTCCGATCCCGAGCACGAGCGTCACGCCGAACCGGATCACCTGGTCGGCGAGCAGGAAGAAGATGGCAGCCGCCGCCGACATCACGAACACCATCACGGTGGTGATCGCGGTCTCGCGCCGGGTCGGCCAGGTGACCTTTTCGGTCTCCGAGCGGACCTCCTGCAAGAACTTGAACGGGCTAACCTTCGCCATCGCCTCTTCCGATCGTCCAATTCGTGAAATGAGCCCGCGCGGGCGACGGCCGGACGCCGTCGTCTTCCCCTCCCCTCGCGGTCGTGCTGCGGCGAGAGCCGCCCCCGGCCGGGCTGCGCGATCTAATCTCGCTCAGTCCTGGCAGGAGTGGAGGGACTCGAACCCCCAACCCCCGGTTTTGGAGACCGGTGCTCTGACCAATTGAGCTACACTCCTCCGGGAAGCGGGTGTGGCGCCCGAGATCCAGGCGCCACGTCCCCTAAATGCATGATCGCCACCACCTTTGCAAGGGCGGTACGGGAGCGCGGCGCGGGTTTTCGGTACCGCACCCGCAGACGCACCCGCAAAGCGGGTGTCAGGGCGGCGGCAGGCCGGCGAGTCGCTCGACCTCGGCCGCGATCGCCTCGGCATGGCGGTGATGGGCCATGTGGCCGGCGCCGGGGAGGCGCAGCACGCGGGCCCGCGGCAGCACCTTGGCGAGGATCTCGCCGTGCAAAGCGGGTGGGACGATCGGATCGGCGTCGCCGACCACGATGACGGTCGGCACCGTGAGGTCGGGATAGCGCGGCACGATCGCCTCGAGGTGATTCCGCAGGTCGGAATACTCCTTCATGCTGTTGCGGAAGCGCCGCGGCGTCAGGCCGAGCGTCAGGCCGGTGCGGGCCGCATAGGCGCGAATCGGCGGCTCGGGCCGGAACAGCCGCGTCGACAGCCGGTCGAGCATGGCGAGCGACGCCGGCAGCAGCACGGTCCAGATCAGCGGCGCGCCGAACACCACCTCGGCGACCCGCTGGAACCATGGCAGCCCGCCCGGACGGGGATGCGTGGTCGGGTTGATCAGCACCAGCCCGTCCACCGAGCCTTCCTCGTCCAGCACGTAGCGCAGCGCGATCAGCCCGCCGAGCGAGTGGCCGACGACGATCAGCCTCCCGGCCCCGACCGATTCGACGGCGGCGCGGATCAGCGCGACCTGATGGCCCGGATCCGAGACCTCGCGGCCGCCCTCGCCCGAGAATCCCTGCCCCGGCCGGTCCGGCGCGATCACGCGCAAGCGGCGGGACAGCCGCTCGCCCAGCGCGGCCCGCATGTCGGCGTGATGAACATTGGCCCCGTGGAGCAGCAGCACGGCGGGGCGATCGACGGCGCCGGGCTCCGGCGGCGCCGGCTCGCCGGGCGGGAGATCGAGGAGATGGATCCGCGCCGGGCCGACGTCGACGAACCAGCCGACCGGCGGATTGTCGGCCTCGATCGTCCGGGTGAGCCGCCAGGTGAGCGCCGCGAAGGCAGCGAGCACGGCCGCGACGAGCAGCAGACATCCGAGAACCAGCATGGTGACGCGCGCGACCTCCCCGAGGGCCGGCGGAGCGTATCGGTGCCGGCGGTGTCGGCGCAAGCGGCGCCGCCGTCACCCCACCGCGACCGGCTCCCGGTGGAGCACCGCGGGCGCCCGGGAAAACGTGCGGCGGCCGCGCTTCCAGCCGCCGAGCGGCACGGCGAGCTCGGCGATCGCCTGGGCGGGATCGACCGCCTCGAGCACCACCAGATCGGCCGGGTTGCCGACCGCGATGCCGTAGTCGGCCAGGTTCATCAGCTTCGCGGGCGCCGCCGTGACCATGTCGAGACAGGCCTCGAGCTCCGCCCGGCGGCCGAGCTGGGCGACATTGGCGTAGAGATTGGCGATCCGCACCAGCGAGCAGTCGCCGAACGGCGTGAACGGGTTGAGCACGTTGTTGGTGGCGATCGAGCAGGTGACGCCCTGCTCCGCCAGCCGGTGGGCCGGCGTGACGCCGCGCGGAACATCGTGGTCGTGGCCGCGGCCCATCAGGAAGAGGTCGGTCGCCGGCAGCACGGTCAGCGCGACGCCGGCATCGGCGAGCCTTTGGGCCGCCGCGGCGCGGGCCGTCTCCGGCATGGCCGAGAGCTTGGTCACATGGCCGATGGCGACGCGGCCGCCCCAGCGGGCGCGGTCGGTCGCCCGGCAGACCTCGTCGAGATGCGTCCAGGACGGGTCGAGATCGAAGTCGAGATGGAAGTCGACGTCGAGATCGAAGCTTTGGGCGATGGCGAAGATGCGGGCGATCTGGCCGTGCGGGTCCGTGTCGGTGTAGGGACAGCCGCCGATCGCGTCGGCGCCCTGCTCGCAGGCCTCCACCAGGAGCTCCTCGGTGCCCGGATCGTTCAGCAGGCCCTCCTGGGGGAAGACGCAGATGTCGAGATCGACGGCGAAGGCGTAGTCGCGCTTCAGCCTTCGGATGGCGCGAAAGCTGGTCAGGCCGATGCGCGGGTCGACCTCGACATGGGTGCGCATGCGCGTCGTGCCCTGCAGGATCGCCTTTTCCAGCGTGCGGGCGGCGCGGGCGAAAACGTCGTCCTCGGTGAAGTCCTTCTTGGCCGCCGCCACCTGCGCGATGGCCTCGGCCAGCGTCCCCTCCCGGCTGGTGCAGCGGTCGAGGATGCAGGACTTGTCGAGATGAATGTGGGTCTCGACGAAGCCCGGCACGGCGAGCCGGCCACCGAGATTTTCGGTCGGAGCATCGGCGGCGATGCGCGGCTCGATGGCGACGATGCGGCCGCCCGCGACGGCGATGTCGCAGGGGGCCTCGCGGCCGACGAGGCGGACGTTTGTGAAGACGAGGTCGAGGGGCATGAAGGCGGCTCGAATCCGAGAGTGGGCTACAGATAGCTGTGGTCATTCCGGGCCGGCGCGAAGCGTCGGACCCGGAATCCAGCCAAGAATGCCGAGTTGAGGGCTGGATTCCGGGTTCGCGCCTTCGGCGCGCCCCGGAATGACTGGCTTGTTTCCACGCCGCCTACTCCGCCGCACGGCCCAGATAAGCCGCCTCGATGGCGGGGTCGCCGCGCAGGGCCGCGGCCGTGTCGGTGCGCACCACGCGGCCGGACTCCAGCACATAAGCGCGGTCGGCGACGTCGAGGGCGAGCTGCGCCATCTGATCGACCAGCAGGATGGTGACGCCGTCGTCGCGGAGCTGCGCCAGCACGTCGAACAGCCCGTCGATGACGGCCGGCGCGAGGCCGAGCGACGGCTCGTCGAGCAGCAGGGTTTTCGGCCGCGCCATCAGCCCGCGGACGATCGCCAGCATCTGCTGCTCGCCCCCGGAGAGAAGGCCGGCCGGGCCGCCGATTCGTTCGCGCAGCCGCGGGAAGCGGTTCAATAGACGCTCCGCGTCCGCCTCGATGGCGCCGTCCCGCCGGGTGTAGGCGCCGAGCAAAATGTTGTCGCGCACCGAGAGGTCCGGAAACACCTGGCGACCCTCGGGCACCAGCACCAGCCCGGCGGCCGCGATCGCGGGGGCGTCGAGATGCTCGATGCGCACGTCGTCGAACACCACCTCGCCGTCGACCGGCCGCAGCAGGCCGACGAGCGACCGCATGGTGGTCGACTTGCCGGCGCCGTTGGCGCCGATCAGGGCGACGGTCTCGCCCGGATAGACGTCGAGGTCGACGGTTTCCAGCACCGGGGCGGCATTGTAGCCGGCGGTGAGGCGGATGACGGTGAGCACCGCGTCGGGCGGCGCCTGCCAGGGCGCCGGACGCCCCCGCGCCTGCCTGGTCTCGCCGCCCAGATAGGCCGCGATGACCTTCGGGTCGCGCCGGATCTCGGCCGGCGTGCCGGTGGCGATCGGAACGCCGGCGTCGAGCACCACGATGGAATCGGAGATCCCCATCACGAGCTGCATGTCGTGCTCGACCAGGATCACGGCGATGCCGAGTCCGGCGATGCGGCGCAGCAGGCCGGCGAGCGCATCCTTGTCGGCCCGCATCAGGCCGGCGGCCGGCTCGTCGAGCAGCAGCACGCGCGGCCGCATGGCGAGCGCCCGGGCGATCTCGACGAGGCGCCGGTCGACATGCGGAAGATCGGCGGCGGGCGTCGCCAGCCCGCCGCGGAAGCCGACGAAGGCGAGCAGCGCCTCGGCGGCCTTCATGTCGTCCGGCCCGGCGAAGCGCCCCAACAGGCCGCCGAGCCGTCCGCGGCGCAGCGCCACCAGCACGTTGTCGAGCACGCTCATCGAGCCGAACAGCCGCGTCGTCTGATAGGTGCGGGCGATGCCGGCGCGGGCGACGCGGTGGCTCGCGGCGCCGGCGAGATCGGCGTCGCCGAGCCGGACGGAGCCGGCATCGGGGCGGTAGAAGCCGCCGATCATGTTGAGCACCGTCGTCTTGCCGGCGCCGTTCGGCCCGATGATCGCGGTGACGCGGCCGGGCTCCGCCGTGACGGCGACGCCGGTCGCCGCCTTGATGCCGCCGAAGGCGAGCGTCAGCCCTTCGACCCGAAGCGTCTGCGGCGCGTCCGGCGCCAGGAAGGCGGCGAGGTCGTAGCCGCTGCCGTCGGCGGGGCGCGGATCGGTGCGGCGCCAGAACCGCGACACCGTGCCGATGACGCCCTCCGGCGCGAGCCACAGCACGCCGAGCAGCAGCGCGCCGAAGAACAGGAGCCGGTACTCGGCGAGACCCGACAGCAGCTCGGGCAGCACGACACTGATCGCGGCGCCGATCACCGGGCCGAACACGGCACCGGCGCCGCCGACGATCACGGCGAGCAGGAACAGGATCGACTGCGAGAACGGGAACGAGTCGGGCGCGACGAACATCATCAGCGGCGCAAAGATGCCGCCGGCTAGG
>NZ_NPEX01000235.1 GCF_003258865.1 Rhodoplanes roseus
CCGCGGCGGCGTCCGGCCCGACAAGCGCGAGGGCGACGGCGGCACCCCGCGCGGCCTGTTTCGCGCGGTGCGGCTGTGGTGGCGCGCCGATCGCGGCCCCCGGCCGGCCACCGGGTTGCCGGTCCGCCGTATCGACGAGACCGTCGCCTGGTGCGAGGACCCGGCCGACCGCCGCTACAACCGCCCGTTCCGGCGTCGCGACGGCGAGGCCGGGGACCGGCTGTGGCGCGACGACCGGCTCTACGACCTGGTGATCGAGCTCGACCACAATGCCCGCCCGCGGGTCGCCGGCCGGGGCAGCGCCGTGTTCATCCATGTCGCCCGCGACGGATTCCTGCCGACCGCCGGCTGCGTGTCGCTGGTGCCGGCCGACCTGCGCCGGCTCCTGGCGAAGCTCGGACCCAGAACCCGTATCCGCATCGGGTGAGCCGGCCGGGCATCGCACAACGTCCCTCCCGATCCCGCGACGCGCTTTTGGCGCCCGGGGTGTGCCCATGACCCGTGCCCCGGCCGTTTCAAAAATGGCCGAGGGAGGCGGAGCGCCGGCAGGCGCCACACCAAGCTTCTGCGTCCGACGGGACGCAGCGCGCGCCGAAGCGTCGGCACGCGCGCCTCCCGGCGCTCCACCGCGGCGATTTTGGGCCTTCGGGCCGCGCTTGGGGCCTTGGACCAGCCGGGCCCAAGACCTCTCCAGCGATGCTCCTCGCGCCCGGGTCGTACTGCCCGGAGGGCGGGGCCCCGAAGGCCCCCGGGGGCCCGGCTGACGAGGCCGGACCCGCAGGCGCCGCATCCGCCGGCCGGATTTCCCGGGAGCTCCGGCGGCCGGTGTCGTGTTTCGGGCGGCCGCTCCTCGCCGCGGCGAGGGATTCGCCTCGCCACCGGCGCGTCGCCGGCGGTTTTTCGACCGCCGCCACCCTTCGCCACCGGCCCGCTCCGCCGCCCGACGTCACCGGTCGACGTCCCTCGTGGAGCGGGACCGGTCCAGTATAGGACGAAAGTCCTGGGCGGGGATAAGTCCCATCCGCGCAGCGGTGTCGTAGCGCCGTCCCATCTGGTGCGGAGGCACTCGGAGCCCCGTGCGGAGGCACTGGGAGACCGAACGGCAGCGAACCGCTGCGCGGCCGGAACGACGAGTCGGCCGGCCCGTTCTCCCGAAGCGCGGGCGCCAGCCCGTCGCCGCACGAGAACCGCACATGGAGGACAACGTGAAGACCAAGCTCGTCGTCGTCACAGTGGCGTCCCTGTTGGCCGCCTCCACGGCTTTCGCCCAGAGTTCCGGCTCCGGAAGCTCGACCAGCTCGCCGGGTGCTTCGACCAGCTCGCCGGGGGCCTCGGGGAGTGCGCCCGGGCAGATGAAGGACAGCGGCACCACGGGCTCGGGCGCCTCCAGCATCAGCCCCGGGCACCAGATGCAGGACAAGGGCGCCAAGGCCGGCCAGCCCGGGGCCTCGGGATACGCGCCCGGACACACCTCCGGCCAGAGCTCCAGCGGGTCGGGCATGGGCAGCGGCAGCAGCGGCAGCAGCAGCAGCGGTTCGGGGTCGCGCTGACCTGCGGGCTGACGTCTGATCGTCAGCCGCTCCGCTTCGTCTCACCCTGCCTGACAGAGACGGTCTCGGCCTCCGCCCCGGCGACCCCGGCGCGGAGGCCGTTTCGCATGGGCGGCCCTTCGTCTGCGGGGCGACTGGGCCAGGGCGTGACCAGCGCACGACCCGTCACAGTCGGGCCGGCTCGCGTGCTATGCTCGGTGCCGAGGTGACGCCATGACCATCAACGTTCCGCAATTGCGCATGCACCAAATGCACATGGACAAGGCGACGTTCCTCGACTGGGCCGGAGCCCGGGAGGAGCATTGCGAGCTCGTCGGGGGGCGGGTCGTCATGATGATACGGCCTTTGATCGGGCATGCACGGATCACACGCAATGTTCTGCTCGCTCTGGACCGGCGGCTCGACCGCGTGCGCTTCGAGGCATTGTCGGATGTCGGAACCGACACCGGGCCCGAGACGATCAGAGCCCCCGACGTCGTCGTCGTTCCCTTGGGCACCGAGTCGAGCTCCAGGACGGCTCCGAGCCCCGTCGTGATCGTCGAGGTCTTGTCCGACTCCACGACGACCATCGATCTCGGCGACAAGGTCGCGGAGTATCTGCGGCTGCCGAGCCTGCTGGCGTATCTGGTCGTCGCCCAGGACGAGCCGAAGGCGTGGCTCCATGTCCGTGGTCAGGACGGCCAGTGGCCCGGACCCCAGGTGATCAAGGGCCTCGACGCCTCGGTGGCCATCGGGCCGCTCGGCCTCGATCTGCCGATGACGGACATTTTCGCCGGCGTGCACGGCGAGGAGGGGCCGTCTCGTCCCGACGGCGGCTGACCCGTCCAGCCTGAACGGCTCGACCGATTGGCGTCCCCGACGGACGACCGCCCCTCGTGGCCCGCATGGAGCGGAATGCGGGACCGGTGCCGGGGGTGTCACCCCGCATTCCGCTGTGCGCTGCATGCGGGCTACCGGTCTCCGTGTGTCCGGCCCCCCTCAAAACGTCGATTTCAATTTCAGATGATCCATCCGGTCCATCGACTGGACGTCCAGGCGGCGCGTGGTGCCGTTGCGGCGGATGTCGAGCGGCACGGTGACGCCGGCGGCGCCGAGCGACCACATTTTTCGATACAGAGCCGGCAGGCCGTCGGCGGAGGTGCCGTCGACGCCTTCGATGATGTCGCCGCGGGCGAGGCCGGCGCGGGCGGCCGGGCTGTCGGGCGTCACCCGGCTCACCACCAGGCGGCCCAGCATCTCCTCGGTCGAGACGCCGAGCCACGGCCGCGCCGGGCCGGCGAGACGGCCGTCGGCGATCAGGTCGGCCATCACCGGGGCGAGCCGGTCGACCGGCACGAACATGTTGCCGGGGGAGGGGATTCCGTCGCCCCTGGCGTCGCCGACGATCAGCGAGCCGATGCCGACCAGCTTGCCGTCGCGGCTGACCAGCGCGGCGCCGCTCCAGGCCGGGTTGGGCGGCGCCGTGAAGATCGCCTCGTCCAGGAGATACTCCCAGCTTCCGGCGAACTCGCGCTTGGCGACGACGCGCGCCGCGGTGACGCCGGCCGGGCCGCCGTTGCTCGCCACCAGCACGGGGTCGTCCACCTTCAGCTCGGCGGTGCGGCCGAGCGGCATCGGCTTGAGGCCGGGCGGCGCCACGGTGCGCAGCAGGCCGAAGCCGGTGTCGGGGTCGTAGCCGACCACGTCGGCCGGCAGCGTCTTGCCGTCGCGCGTCGTCACCTCGACGGCGTGCGCCTCGACCATCAGGTAGCCGATGGTGACGATCAGGCCGGACGTGTCGATGACGACGCCGGCGCCCTCGCGCTCGCGTCCCAGATTGGCGACGGTCCGGCCGTCCGGATTGATGAAGGTCTTCACCCGGACCACGGCCGACAGGATGTCGTCCGGCGAGGCCTTCTGCTGCTGCGCGGCCGCGGCCGTCGCCGCCGCGCCCAAGAGTCCGCAGGCCAGGAGGGCGCGCATCGCCAGCGCCGCCCACCGGTGCCGCGCCGTCACCACGCTCCTCGCGACCCACATGCCCGCCTCCGTCCGTTTCGCCCGACCGCTCCGGCGAAGCAACCGCCGTGCCGAGGATAACGCGGTCGAGCGGCGGCGCGGCGGTCCGGCGAGCCGCTCGCCGCAATGTGATCGGCGGGCTGCGTGACCCTTCTCTCGAACCTCCAGCTCCGGAGCAGCCACCAAGCCGGTGGCGGCGGTGTGTCGTCATCACGTCTGCGATACCGTCACGACTCCGACATGTTTGTTTCGGACCCGTGGCGGTAACGGTTACCGGCCGAATCCGGACCGGGGGATGCCCGGGCGCGCGCGACACATGCGGGTGCACGGGTCCAGGGAGGTTGCTCGATGCTCGCCCGTCTCCGCGCCGCCGCCACGGCTGCGCTGCTCCTGCTGCCGATCGTCTTCGGCTCCGCCGTCTTCGCCGCCGACAAGCCGTTCCAGCGCGACGACCTCTCCGACGGCGCGCTCCGCCTGGAGGCGCAGATCAGGAAGGACGCCGGCCAGGTCACCAAGTCGCCGGACCAGCTCCGGCGCGACGCCGAGGCGGCGCTGACCCGCAACGACAGCCGCACCGCGCTCACCGTGCTGGGCCAGCTGGTGACGGCGGCGCCCGACGTCGCCTCCAACTGGCTGCGCCTCTCGCGCGCGATCCTGCAGGTGAAGGGCACCGACAGCCGCGAGCGCAACACGCTGCTGGAGCGCGGCGCCACCGCGGCCTTCATCGCCTATCAGCGCGCCGGCACGCCGGCCGAGGAGGCCGACGCCCTGGTGCTGATCGGCCGCGCCTATGCGGACCGCAGCGTCTGGCGGCCGGCGCTCGACGCGATGCGGATGTCGCTGGAGCTGCGCGAGGTCGCCGACGTGCGGGCCCGCTACGAGAGCCTGCGCGGCGAGCACGGCTTCCGGCTGCTCGACTACTCGGTCGACGCCGACACGGCGTCGCCGCGCGCCTGCTTCCAGTTCTCGGAGGCGCTGCCGGGTCCGCGCACCGACCTGTCGCCCTTCGTCTCGGTCGCCAGCGTCGACAAGCCGGCGATCGCGGCGGACGACCGCCAGCTCTGCGTCGAAGGCCTCAAGCACGGTGAGCGCTACGCCGTGACGATCCGGCCCGGGCTGCCGTCGACCGTCAAGGAGACGCTGCAGAAGTCGTCCGAGTTCAACCTCTATGTCCGCGACCGCAAGCCGTTCGTGCGGTTCTCCGGAAAGGCCTATGTGCTGCCGCGCAACGGCCAGCAGGGCATCCCGGTGGTCAGCGTCAACACCTCGGCCGTCGCCATCAACGTCTACCGGATCGGCGACCGCAACCTGATCGACCCGGTCGCCGGCGAGGATCTGGAGCGCAATCTCGACCGCTACGAGCTGGAGCGCATCGCGCAGACGCGCGGCGCCGGCGTGTGGAAGGGCGAGCTCGCCGTGCAGTCGCCGCTCAACGCCGAGGTGACGACGGCGTTTCCGGTCGGCGAGGCGATCAAGACGCTGGAGCCCGGCGTCTACGTCATGTCGGCCGAGGCGAAGGGCCCGAGCGACACCGACTACTCGGCCATGGCGACGCAGTGGTTCGTGGTCTCCGATCTCGGCCTGTCGGCGATGTCGGGCGGCGACGGCATCCACGTCTTCGTCAACTCACTCGCCACCGCGGCGCCCAAGGCGCAGGTCGAGGTCAAGCTGGTCGCCCGCAACAACGAGATCCTCGCGGTCCGCAAGACCGACCAGGACGGCCACGCCGTGTTCGAGGCGGGGCTTTCCCGCGGCGAAGGTGGTTTGGCGCCGGCCATGATCGTCGGGTCGGGCGACAACGGCCGCGGCCGCGACTACGGCTTCCTCAGCCTCAAGGCGCCGGCCTTCGACCTCTCCGATCGCGGCGTGAAGGGCCGCGCCGCGCCGGCCGGGCTCGACGCCTTCGTGGTGACGGAGCGCGGCGTCTATCGCACCGGCGAGACCGTGCACGCGACCGCGCTTTTACGCGACGGGCTCGGCGTCGCCGCCGAAGGCGTCCCGCTGACGCTGGTGTTCGAGCGGCCGGACGGCGTCGAGCATCGCCGCGCCGCGGTCGCCGACCAGGGGATGGGCGGCCGCGCCTACGATCTGCCGATCGTCTCGACGGCGCCGACCGGCACCTGGCGGCTCAAGGCCTACACGGATCCCAAGCGCCCGCCGGTGGGCGAGACGACGTTCCTGGTCGAGGACTACGTGCCCGACCGCATCGAGTTCGACCTCTCCACCAAGGCCACCGGCATCGCCAAGGGCACGCCGGTCGAGATCGCGGTCGACGGCCGCTTCCTCTACGGCGCGCCGGCCTCGAACCTGGAGCTCGACGGCGAGGTGACCCTGAAGGTCGCCAAGGAGCGCCCCGGCTTCCCGGGCTATCAGTTCGGCACCGTGGACGACGAGGAGGACAAGGACTCCGACGCGACCCGGGTGACGCTCGACGATCTTCCGGCCACCGACGACAAGGGGCACGCCGCCGTTCCGGTGACGCTCGAGAAGCTGCCCGAGACCAGCCGGCCGCTGGAGGCCCAGATCGTCGTCCGCATGGCGGAGACGGGCGGCCGCGCGGTCGAGCGCAAGATCACGCTGCCGGTGGTGCCGGCCGGCCCGATGATCGGCGTCAAGCCGCTGTTCTCCGGCCGCTCGCTGGGCGAGGGCGAGACTGCGACCTTCGACGTCGTGGTGGTCTCGCCCGACGGTCAGGCGCTGGCCCGCCGCGGCCTGAGATACGAGCTCCTCAAGGTCGACACGCGCTACCAGTGGTACCGGCAGGACGGCTCCTGGCAGTACGAGCCGATCAAGACGACCAAGCGGGTCGCCGACGGCACGCTCGACGTCGCGCCCGGCCAGCCGGCCCGCATCGCCGCGCCGGTGCAGTGGGGCCGCTACCGGCTCGACGTCTCGTCCAGCGATCCGGACGGGCCGACCACGTCGCTGTCGTTCGACGCCGGCTTCTTCGCCGAGGCCTCGGCCGACACGCCGGACCTGCTGGAGACCGCGCTCGACAAGGCGGAGTACCGGGCCGGCGACACCATGGCGCTGTCCGTCACGGCCCGCACGGCCGGGCGGGTGCGCGTCTCGGTGATCGGCGACCGGCTGATTACCACGACGACCCAGGAGGTGCCGCAGGGCACCAGCCAGATCCGCCTGCCGGTGGGCCCAGATTGGGGGACGGGCGCCTATGTGGTGGCGACGCTGATGCGGCCGCTCGACACCCAGGCCAAGCGGATGCCGGGCCGTGCCATCGGGGTGCAGTGGTTCGCGGTCGACCGTGCCGCCAAGACCCTCCAGGTGACGCTGGCGACGCCGCCGCTGATGCGGCCCGACACGACGCTGCGGGTGCCGGTCAGCATCGCCGGCGCGGCCGGCCAGGAGGCCCGCATCACCATCGCGGCCGTCGATGTCGGCATCCTCAACCTCACCGGCTACAAGCCGCCGGCGCCGGACGAGCACTATCTCGGCCAGCGGCGACTCTCGGCCGACCTGCGCGACCTCTACGGCCATTTGATCGACGGCATGCAGGGGACGGTGGGCGCCATCCGCACCGGCGGCGATTCCGCCGCCGCCGAGATGCAGGGCTCGCCGCCCACCCAGCCGCCCGTGGCGCTGTTCTCCGGGGTCGTGCCGGTCGGGCCGGACGGCAAGGCCGAGGTGACGTTCGACATCCCGGCCTTCGCCGGCACGGTGCGGGTGATGGCCGTCGCCTGGTCGAAGGACAAGGTCGGCCGCGCCAGCACCGACGTGACGGTGCGGGACCCGGTGGTGCTCACCACCACGCTGCCGCGCTTCCTGCTCACCGGCGACCGCTCGACCGTCCAGCTCGAGCTCGACAATGTCGAGGGGCGGGCGGGCGACTACCGGGTCACGGCCTCGGTCGAGGGGCCGGCCCAGATCGCCACGACGGCGCCCCAGGTGGCGCGCCTGCCGGCCCGGCAGCGCGGCTCGCTGTCGCTGCCCATCACGGCGACGGCGGCGGGCGCCGCCACCGTCAAGATCGTGGTCGCCGGGCCGGACGGTTTCGCCCTCGAGCGGACCTATCCGCTCGCCGTGAAGCCGGCGACCCAGATCGCCACGCGCCGCACCGTGCGAACCATCGGGCGGGGTGAAAGCCTGAGCCTCGGCTCGGATCTGTTCGGCGAGTTCGTGCCGGGCACGGGCGCGCTGGCGCTCTCGGTCGGCCCCTCGACGGCGCTCGACGCGGCGTCGCTGCTGAAGGCGCTCGACCGCTACCCGTTCGGCTGCTCGGAGCAGATCACCTCGCGCGCGCTGCCGCTGCTCTACGTCAACGACCTCGCGGTCGAGGCCCATCTGGCGATGGACCAGGACGCCGACCAGCGTATCCGCGACGCCATCGAGCGGCTGCTGGCCCGCCAGGACTCCTCCGGCTCGTTCGGCCTGTGGGGCGTCGGCGGCAACGACGCGTGGCTCGACGCCTATGTGACGGACTTTCTGACGCGGGCGCGCGAGCGCGGCTTCGTCGTGCCGGACACGGCGTTCAAGCTGGCGCTGGAGCGTTTGAAGAACTACGTCGCCAACGCGCCGGAGCCCGGCAAGGAGGGCGCCCGCGACCTGCCGTTCGCCCTCTACGTGCTGGCCCGCAACGGGTCGGCGCCGGTCGGCGACCTGCGCTACATCGCCGACACCAAGCTCGGCGAGTTCGGAACGCCGATCGCCAAGGCGCATGTCGGGGCGGCGCTCGCGCTGCTCGGCGACCGCGTGCGTGCGGAGCGGGTGTTCTCGGCCGCCGTCCAGGCGATCGAGCCGCCCAAGGTGCTGGAGTTCGGCCGGCCCGACTTCGGCTCCTCGTTGCGTGACGCGGCGGCCGTGACGGCGCTCGCCGCGGAGAGCGGCGCGGCCGCCAACCTGCTCCCGGCGGCCCTCAAGGGCGTCGAGGAGGCGAGGGCGCGCGCCTTCTACACCTCCACCCAGGAGAACGCCTGGATGGTTCTCGCCGCGCGGGCGCTGTCCAAGACCGTCCCGCTGTCGCTCGAGGTGGCGGGCGCGGCCCGCACCAGCCCGCTCTACCGCACCTTCCGGCCGGCCGAGCTGGCGACGCCGTTCCGGGTCGCCAACACGGGCGAGGGGCCGGTGCAGGCCGTCGTCTCGGTGTCGGGCGCGCCGGTGACGCCGGAGCCCGCGGCCGAGAAGGGCTTCAAGATCGAGCGCAGCTACTTCACGCTCGACGGCGAGAAGGCCGACGCGTCGAAGGCGCGGCAGAACCAGCGGTTCGCCGTGGTGCTGAAGATCACCGAGCCGCAGCCGCAATACGGCCGCGTCCTGGTCGTCGACCCGCTGCCGGCCGGCTTCGAGATCGACAACCCCAAGCTCGTCTCCTCGGGCGAGACCGGGACGCTCGACTGGATCCAGGACGCCGCCGAGCCCGACAAGGCCGAGTTCCGCGACGACCGCTTCTCGGCGGCCTTCACGCGCAACGCCAAGTCGCCGGCCGTGTTCACGGTCGCCTATGTGGTCCGCGCCGTCTCGCCCGGCCGCTACGTGCTGCCGCAGGCCTATGTCGAGGACATGTACCGCCCCGACCGCTTCGGCCGCACCGGCACGGGCGCGGTCGAGGTGAGCGTGTCGCGGCAGTAGGGGCAGGGCGCCGCCGTGGGCACAAACGAGCCGAATGGCACGGCCCAACCCGCTCCCCTCGCGGGTCGCGCAATTGCGCGACAAGAGGGTGGTTCCTCGCGCAGCGAGGAAGCGGG
>NZ_NPEX01000236.1 GCF_003258865.1 Rhodoplanes roseus
GTCGGCCCCGGACCCGGTCTCCGCGTCCCCGGCGCCGGACGGCGGGGCGGGCGGGACCGGCGGAGGCGGCGGGGCCTCGCTGAGGACCTCGGCGGCCGGCATGTCGACATCCCAGCGGAAGCCGGCGGGATCGTAGGCGACCGTCACGCTGGCGTTGAGCGACGCCTCGGTCAGCTTCTGGATCACGGTCGTGCCGAACCCGGCCCGGCTCGGCGCCACCACCGGCGGGCCGCCGCTCTCGTGCCAGTGCAGCCGCACCCGCTCGGCCCCGTCCGGGCCGGCGGCGATCTCCCAGCGGATCGTCACCAGCCCGCCGCCCTGGCCGAGGGCGCCGTACTTGTTCGCGTTGGTGGCGAGCTCGTGCAGGGCGAAGCCGAGATTCTGCACCGCCTCGGGGCGCAGCATCAGGAGCGGCCCCTCGACATGCAACGCCGCCGACTCGCCGACGAAGGGCGCGAGCTGCAGCCGCACCAGGTCCTCGATGCTCGCCCCCATCCAGTCGCGATGGACCAGCAGGTCGTGCGAGCGCGCCAGCCCGTGCAGCCGGCCCGTGAACTTCTCCTCGAAGTCGCCGAAACTGTCGCTCTGCCGCGCGGTGCGCCGGGCCATGGCGATGATCACGGTGATCAGGTTCTTGGTCCGGTGCGACAGCTCCCGCATCACGAACTCGATATGCGCCTCGTTGCGCTTGCGCGAGCTGATGTCGTGGGCGATCACCGAGATGCCGACCAGCGTGCCGTCGCCGCCGCGGATCGGCGCGGCGTCGAGCGACACCTCGACCGGCGTGCCGTCGCGGCGCAGCCGGATGGTGTCGAGCCGCAGGCTCTCGCCGGCCTGCGCGGCGGCGAGCTTCTGGTCGAGCTCGCCGAGCCGGTCCTCCGGCAGCAGCATCGCGTGCGGATGGCACACCGCCTCGTCGGCCCGGTAGCCGTAGAGCTCCTCGGCGGCGACGTTCCAGCTCAGGATCTCGCCGTCCAGCGAGACGCTCATGATGGCGTCGCCGGACGAGGAGACCAGCGCCGCCAGATGCGCATTGGCGATCTCGCCCTTGGCGCGGTCGTGCGAGGCCTGGGCCAGCGCCTGCCCCACCTCGTTGATCTCGCGGATTCCGGTCTCGACCTCGTCGATCACGCCTCCCGCCCCGATCACGGCGGCGGCGCGCGACAAGTCGCGGGTGGAGCGGATGATCCATTCGCCGACCAGCGCCGAGCACAGCATGGCCAGCACCGAGAACACGACGAGGCTCCACAGCACGTCGGTCTTCCAGCGCATCATCGGCGCGTCGACGGTCGCCCGGGGCACCGAGGCGATCACCGACCAGTCGTTGAACAGGCGCTGCCAGCCCGCCTGACGGTCCTGGCCGCCGAGTCGGGTGGCGGACCAGCCGCTGGCATCGGCCGCCATGCGGGCCCGCAACGCCTCCGGCAGCCGGGTGCCGACCATCGCGTCGTCGGCGTCGCTGCGGGCGATCACGTAGCCGTCGCGGTCGACCAGCGTCGCCATCCATCCGTCCGGCGTCTGGCGCGCCATCACGCCGGCGAGGTGCTCGACCGGCATGGTGCCGGAGAGAACGTAGCCGGTGCCGTGGACCGGGCAGATCAGGGTGACGACGGAGCGACCCGACATCACCGAGCGGAACAGGTCGGAGGTCTCGCACGCTCCGGTCTCGGCGACCCGCTTCACCAGCGCGGGCGCGCGGGTGACCGGCAGGGGCCGGCCGAACGGCTCCAGCGTGTTGAGGAGCTGGCGTCCGTCGCCGCCGAACAGCAGGATCCAGCCCGGCATGATCGGCACGCTCTGGCGCGCCTGGGTGTGGAAGCCGGCGAGGTCGTCGGAGGACAGATAGGGCGAGGTCGCCAGTACGGCGAGCTGGGCCCGCTTCACGGCGATCTCGCGTGCGATGTCGTCGGCGATCGTGCGGGCGTAGAGGCGGCCCTGGCGCTCGACCTCGGCCTGCTTCTCGCCGAGCACGACGCGATACTCGAGGGCGAAGAAGGCGAGGCTGGGCAGCAGCGCCGCCAAGGCGAGCAGCGACAAGGCCACCCGCAACGGCACCGGCCGCTGCAAGAGACCCTGGGATCGCCGGGGACTGGCCTTCCGACCGGACACGCGCGCCGACAATCCCGCTCCTCCTGCGCCGCCTCCGCGACGGTACCACCCTGTGGCTTTTCGCGCCGGCGTGCAAGCGACCGGGACGAGCTAAACCGATCCGGACGTTACCGGATCGGGCGTCGACGGACCTTCGACCGGGCAGTGACTCTCGGTCAGCGCAGCGGCCGCAGCCCGCCGAAGACGTGATCGGCGAGGCGGCCGGCCCATTCCGGGGTGAGCGGGGCGTGGGGGACGAGGATGCGGTACCAGATCGGCCCGTAGAGTGCGTCGACGACGACGTCGAAATCCAGGTCGTCGCGCAGCTCGCCGGAGGCGACGCCGCGCGCCAGAACCTTCTTGGCCTCGTCGCGGCGCGGCAGCACATAGCCGTCCAGCAGCGCCCGCAGCGTCTCCGGGTCGCTCTGACCCTGCGCCACCAGGGCCGAGATGATGCGCCCCACCTTCTGCCCGTACACCTCGGCGACCCGCATCATCTGACTCTTCATGTCGGCGATGGCCGACGCGGTGACGGGATAGCCGATCTTTTGGGCAGTTTCGGCGAGAAAACCGGCAATCGCCAGCGCACCGCGGTTGGGCCACCAGCGATAGATAGACGAACGGGCCGCTCCGGAGCGCGTCGCGACGGCGTCGATCGTAAATCCCGCGAGTCCCTGCTCCTCCAGAAGCTCGTTTGCCGCCTTGAGGATCGCGATCTTGACCTCGTCACCTTGCGGGCGGCCGCGGCGACGCGCAGTCGATTTGGAGATGCTCAAATTATATCACCCAAGTCCCAGATTTTGCTCAGATTATCGCCAGCCCCTCAACTTGACAATTAGCAGGACTAATTAAAACTACATAGTGTCGCTTTTAGCTGAATCCAGGAGCCGAAACCGCCGGTGGCGCAAGGCCGCGCCCCCGTTCTGCCGAGCCCAGAAACCCCAACCAGGGACTTGCGATGACAGGCGTGCTCACCCCCGAACAAGTCGCCCATTTCAAGCAAGAAGGCTATCTCTGCCCGGTCCGGGCGTTCAGCGCGGAAGAAGCGCGGAGCTACCGGAACAAGATCGAGGATTTCGAGGCCCAGTCCGGCGAGGAAGTGAACAAGAGATTGAAGATCAAGGCCCACCTCGCCTTCCCCTGGCTGGTGGAGCTGGCCCGGCACCCGCGCATCGTCTCCGCCGTGCAGGCCATCGTCGGCCCCGACGTGCTGCTGTTCGGCTCCTCCGCCTTCGCCAAGAACGCCCACGATCCGCGCTTCGTCTCGTGGCACCAGGACTCGGCCTATTACGGCCTCGATCCGCACGAGGAGGTGACCGTGTGGCTCGCGCTGTCGCGCGCCAATACGCTGAGCGGCTGCATGAAGGTGATCCCGCGCAGCCATCTCGGCCCCGACCTCGTCCACGAGGAGACGTTCGACGCCAACAATCTGCTGGCCCGCGGCCAGCGGGTGACGGTGGACGAGAGTCTCGCCATGGAGATGCCGCTGGAGCCCGGCGAGTTCTCCATGCATCACGAGCGCACCGTGCACGGCTCGCCGGCGAACATGTCGGACGATCGCCGCATCGGCATCGCGTTCTTCTACATGCCGGCGCATTGCCGCTCGCTGCTCGGGCGGCGCTCCGCCCTGCTGGTGGCGGGCGAGGATCGCTACGGCCATTGGGACCGGGATCCCGAGCCGCGCTTCGACCTCGATCCGGACAGCCTGACCTTCATGGAGAACGTCTGGGCCAGCTATCGGGACGACGCCACCACGGTCCAGGCCGCACGCCTGGCCTGATCTCGTCCCGCCCCGGCGGACCATGGTCCCGCCGGGGCGGACCCAGCCATCTGGAAGCCGCCTCAGTTCGCCAGCCCCCGTCACGAGAGCGCAATCCATGAAAGCCCGGATTCTCCTCGGCACTGCCCTGTCTCTTCTCCTCGTTGTCCCGGCTCTCGCCGGCACCGTCAAGATCGGCGTCGTCCTGCCCCAGACCGGGGTCGGCGCGGTGCTCGCCAAGCAGATGCAGGCCGCCATCGAGCTCGCCGTCACCCACGAGGGTGGCAAGCTGGGCGGACAGGACGTCGAGTTCTTCTGGGGCGACAGCCAGGGCAAGGCGGACGTCGCCAAGCAGCTCGCCGACGAGATGGTCAAATCGAAGCGCGTGGACTTCCTGGTCGGCCCGCTGTTCTCGTCCGAGATGATGGCCGTGCACGGCGGCCTCGCCCGCACCGACGCCTTCGTCATCTCGCCGATCGCCGGCCCTGCGCCGATCGCCGGGAAATCCTGCTCGGCGAACTTCTTCAACGTCTCCTCGCAGAACGACCAGCAGGCCGAGGCGCTCGGCGCCTATCTGGAGAAGCAGGGCGTCAAGCGCGTCTACGTGATGACGGTGAACAACCAGGCCGGCAAGGACATGGTGTCCGGCTTCAAGCGCAACTTCAAAAGCGAGCTGGTCGGCGAGGTCTACACCCGCTTCGGGCAGGTCGACTTCGCGGCCGAGCTGAGCGCGCTGCGCACCGCCGCGCCCGCCGCCACCTTCATCTTCTATCCGGGCGACATGGGCGTTCAGTTCGTCAAGCAGTACGCCCAGGGCGGCCTGACCAAGACGACGCCGCTCTACACGGTGTGGACGGTCGACCAGGCCACTCTGCCGGCGGTCGGCGACGACGCCATCGGGGTGCGCTCCGGGAATGTGTGGAGCGTCGACCTGCCGAACCCGGCCAACGCCCGCTTCGTCACCGACTTCAAGCAGAAGAACGGCTTCCTGCCGAACGACTACGCGGCGCACGCCTACGACTCCATCCTGCTCGTCTCCAGCGCCGTGAGGGCGGTGGGCGGCGACATGAGCCGGAAGGACGACATCCGCAAGGCCCTGAAGGCCGCCGACTTCGCCTCCAACCGCGGCAAGTTCGCTTACAACAGCAACAACTTTCCGATCGAGGACTACTATGTCCGCGAGGTCGTGAAGGGCGACGACGGCGTGCTCGTCACCAAGACGGTGGAGACGGTGATGACCGACGCCAAGGACGCCTACTATCAGGAGTGTCCTCTCGGCAAATAGGCGCGCCGCGCGCCTCCCACAGCTCCTGTCAAAGCGGGACCGCGGCCATGCACCTCCTGTTCGTCGAGCAGATCCTGAACGGATTGCAGCTCGGGATCATCTTGTTCCTGATGGCCGCCGGGCTCACGCTCACCTTCGGCATCATGAACCTGGTGAACCTGGCGCATGGCTCGCTGTTCATGCTGGGCGCCTATATGGGCGTCACCTTCCAGCTCCTCACCGGCTCCTTCGTGCTGGGCTTCATGTTCGCCGGCGTCGCCACCTTCCTGATCGGCCTCGTGATGGAACGGCTGGTGATCCGGCATCTCTACGCCCGCAGTCATCTCGACCAGGTGATGTGCACGGTCGGCCTCGTCTACGTGTTCAACGAGGCGACCCGGATGGCGTTCGGGCCGGAGCCCCTGCACGCTCCCGTCCCGGCCCTGCTCTCCGGCACCGTGGAGTTGCTCCCCGGCGCGCCCTACCCGGCCTACCGGCTCGCGATGATCGTGGCGGGCCTCGCCATCGGCGGGCTGCTCTACGGGCTGATCGCCAGGACGCGCACCGGCATGCTGATCCGCGCCGGTGCCAGCAACCGGGTGATGACCAGCGTGCTGGGAGTGAACATCGGCACCATCTACGCGGTGGTGTTCGGGCTGGGCGCGGCGCTGGCCGGCCTCGCCGGCTTCATCGCGGCCCCCATTCTCACCGTCTATCCGGGCATGGGCGACAACGTGCTGATCCTGGCCCTGGTGGTGCTGGTGGTCGGCGGCATGGGCTCGGTGAAGGGGGCGTTCGTGGCGGCCCTGCTGGTCGGCGTCATCGACACCATCGGGCGGGCCTATCTGAAGGACGTGATGGGACTGATGCTGTCGCCGGTCGCCGCCAACACGGTGGCGCCGGCGCTGGCCTCGATGCTGATCTACATCCTGATGGCCGTCGTCCTGTTCTTCCGCCCGGAGGGACTGGTTCCGGCGGCCGGGATGCGCCGGCCCGAGGCGCCCTCGGAGCCCGCCTCGGATGCGCCGCTCGGAGCGGGCCTGCTGGCGCGCTGGCGCGTACCGGCCATCGGCCTGCTGGGCGGCGGCTTCCTGCTGCTGCCGCTCGTCGCCGGCCTGGCGGATTCGCCGTTCTGGGTCGACATGGGCGTGCGCGTGATCATCTTCGCCATCGCGGCCCTGAGCCTCGATCTGATCCTCGGCCAGACCGGCCTCGTCAGCTTCGGCCACGCGCTCTATCTCGGCGTCGGCGCCTATGTGGTCGGCATCCTGGCGGACAAGGGCGTCGAGAGCGGCGTCGTGCAGTGGCCACTCGCCATGGCGGTGTCGGCGGCCCTCGCCGCGGCGTTGTCCATGGTCGCGCTGCGGACCTCCGGCACCTTCTTTATCATGATCACGCTCGCCTTCGCGCAGATGATGTTCTACGGCGCCTCCAGCCTCTACGACTACGGCGGCGACGACGGCATGCACCTTTCGGTGCGCAGCACGTTCGGCGGGCTCGTCGATCTCTACGACGCGACCCAGTTCTACTATCTGGCGCTCGCTCTGCTGGTGGTGCTGGCGGGACTGAACATCCGCCTCGCGCGCTCGCGCTTCGGCATGGTGCTGAAGGGCATCAGGGTGAACGAGCGGCGCATGCAGGCGGTGGGCTTCTCGACCTTCCGCTACAAGCTGGTCGCCTGCGCCATCTCGGCGGCGGTGTGCGGACTGGCCGGCGCCATGCTGGCCAATGCGGCCGAGTTCGTCGGGCCGCAATTCATGGACTGGACCCGTTCGGCCGAGCTGATGATCATGGTGGTGGCGGGCGGGCTCGCCACGCCGCTCGGCGCCGTCGTCGGCGCGCTCGCCTATCTGGGTCTCGAGAAATATCTCTCCGACCTCACCATCCACTGGCGGCTCGCCTTCGGCGTGCTGCTGATCCTGCTCGTCTTCGTCGGCCGCGGCGGCCTCGGCGCCCTGTTCGCGCCGGCGCCGGGCGGCGAGACGGTTCCGGCTCACAAGGGATCCTTCCGATGGGCGAGGCCATTCTTCAGACCGCGGGCGTGACCAAGACGTTCGGCGGGCTGAACGCCGTCGACGCCGTCGACTTCACGCTCGCCCCGGGCGAGCTGGTGGCCGTGATCGGGCCGAACGGCGCCGGCAAGACGACCTTCGTCAACCTCCTCTCGGGCGCGCTGCGACCCGACACCGGCGCCGTGATGTTCGAGGGCCGCGACATCTCGCGACTGCCCGTGCACGCGCGCGCCCGGCTCGGGATCACGCGCTCGTTCCAGATCGCCAGCATCTTCCCCGGCCTGACCGTGATGGAGAACGTCGCGCTCGCGGCCCAGGCCCATGCGGGCCACAGCTTCCGCTTCTGGGGCGAGGTGGCGCACGAGGCGCCGCTGCGCCGCAAGGCGCACGCCCAGCTCGCCGAGCTCGGCCTCGCCGACTGCGCCGACCGGCAGGCCGCGCAGCTCTCCCACGGCGAGAAGCGGCTCCTGGAGATCGCCATGGCGCTCGTCACCGCGCCGCGCGTGCTGCTGCTCGACGAGCCGATGGCGGGGCTCGGCATCGCCGAGGCGCGACGCATGATCGACTTCATCGCCGCCCTGAAGGGCCGCTTCACCATCCTGCTGGTGGAGCACGACATGGAGGCGGTGTTCGCTCTCGCCGACCGCGTCTTCGTGCTCGCCTCCGGCGCCCGGGTGGCGGACGGCCTGCCGGACGAGGTGCGGGCCGACGCGCGGGTTCAGCTCGCCTATCTGGGCGCCGAGGACGAGGATCTCTAGATGCTGGAGCTGCGCCAGGTCGGAGCCGCCTACGGATCGAGCCGCGTGCTGTTCGGCATCGACATCGCGATCGCCGAGGGCGAGGTGGTGACTCTGCTCGGCCGCAACGGCATGGGCAAGACCACCACGGTCAACGCCATCATGGGCCTCGTCGCGCTGACCCAGGGCGACATCCGCTTTTCCGGCGAGCGAATTTCGGGCCTGCCGCCCTACAAGGTGGCGCGCAGCGGCCTCGCCCTGGTGCCTGAAGGCCGCCAGGTGTTTCCCAACCTGACCGTCGAGGAGAACCTCGTCGCCACCGCCGCCGACCATGGACGCGCCGCGGTGCCGTGGACGCTCGGGGCCGTCTACGAGCTGTTTCCCGCGCTGTTTCCCCTGGCGCGGCGGAGCGCCGGCCTTCTGTCGGGCGGCGAGCAGCAGATGCTCTCCATCGGCCGCGCGCTGATGACCAATCCGCGGCTGCTGATCCTCGACGAGGCGACCGAAGGCCTCGCCCCGCGCATCCGCCGGGAAATCTGGAGCGCCCTGGAGCGCATCCGGCGCCACGGCCAGTCCGTGTTGGTGATCGACAAGAACATCAGAATGCTCGGCCGCATCGCGGACCGTCACTACATCCTGGAGAAGGGCCGCATCGTGTGGAGCGGGGCCTCCGACCGGCTGCTCTCCGACGAGAGCCTGCGCACCCGCTTCCTCGGCGCCTGAGCGCCGCGGCGCCGTCAGTCCTCGCCCGGCACGGCCGAGGTGAGCTCGCGGTCCTCGTCGAAGCGGGAGGAGCCGGCCCGGGTCACGGTGCGCTTCTTGGGGCCGATCGAGCCGGTGGGGCCGAAGTCGGGGCGCTGGGCCGCGTAGCCGCCGTTGCCGCGGGCGCGGGCCGCGACCACGTCGCCCGGGATCGCCGCGGGCTGGCAGATGCGGCGGCCGGAGTCGCGGCGCATCAGGTCGACATGGATGTGGTCGTAGTGGAAGACGTTGGAGCCCGGCGCCAGCACGGTGGTGAACATCTCGCAGGCGACGGTCTGGACGTCGTGCAGGAAGCCCTGCTCCTCGGGGGTGCCGCGCCAGCCGCGCTTCACCGTGATCACATGGCCGTCGGCCAGCACGAAGCCGGCGATGTCGAGCGCGTTGCCGAAGGCGTGCTCGGAGATTCTCGCGCGCGGATTGCCGTTCATGCCGCGGCACGAATAGGCGGAGATCTGCTTGATCTCGACCACCGGCTGGCGGAACCAGCGCTGCGCCGCCGGCTGTACGCCCTCCAGCACCCAGCGGTCGAGCTGCGAGACCAGCGGACAGGCGAGCGTCGCGGCCGGCGACACCGAGGCCG
>NZ_NPEX01000237.1 GCF_003258865.1 Rhodoplanes roseus
CCTGGGCGGCCTCTCGCGGCTCGCCTTCGTGCTCGGCTGCGGCGCGGCCGGATGGTACGCGTGGCGGCGCAGCCCCGGCGAGCACCTGCAGGCCGCCCTGGTGCTGTTCGCCTTCGCGCCCTTCGTGCGCCGGCTCGTCGACCTGTCGGTCGGCTACGACCAGACCGGCATCATGCTGGTCGGCCCGCTGCTGGCGCTGCTCGCGCCCTTCCCGCAGCTCCTGCGCAGGCTGGAGAGCGACCGACCGCTCGACGCCCGCATGGGTCCCATCCTGCTGGTCGGCGCCTGCGTCGCCTACGCCACCGTGCTGTCGATGTTCCAGGGCGACTGGATGAACGCCGCCTCGGGCGCGCTCAAATGGTCGGTGCCGCTGTTCTACGCGGCCGCCCTGATCGACGCCGCCGAGCCCGAGGAGCTGGTGCGCCGCGCCGCCGCCGCCTTCGTGGTGATCCTGCCGCTGATCGGCCTCTACGGGATCTGGCAGTACGTCGATCCGCCGAGCTGGGACCGCTACTGGATGAGCTTCGCGCCGATCATGTCGGCCGGCCAGCCGATCCCGTTCGGGGTGCGCACCTTCTCGACCATGAACGGCCCGGCGAGCTTCGCCACCTTCACGGCGGTCGGACTGCTGCTGGTCGGCTTCCTGCGGCCGGGCTGGCAGACGCTGGTGTTCGCCAGCCCGGCGGCGCTGGCCCTGCTGCTGTCGCTGTACCGCACCGCCTGGCTGTCGCTCGCCGTCGGGCTCCTGTTCTGCCTCGCCTTCGCGACGACGCGGCGGCGTGCCGCCGTCGTGCTGGTCGGCCTCGTCGCCGCCGCCGTGCTGGCCGCGACCATGACGCCGTTCGGCGATGTGATCGGCGAGCGCCTCTCCTCGCTCTCCGAAGGCAGCCAGGACGGCAGCGCGCAGGAGCGGCTCGAAGAATTCGTCACCCTGTGGAGCCAGTGGGACTCCTCGCTGTTCGGCGTCGGCTTCACGGTCACCGACGTCGGCTCGGCCGGCGCCATGCCGGTCGACGGCATGATCATCGCCTGCTGGCTCACCATGGGGATCGTCGGCGGCCTCGCCTGCCTCACCGGCTTCGTCTGGGCCGCCGGGCGCGCCATCGCGACGTCGCTGCAGGACGGCCGCCGGGAGGCCGTGCTGGTCGGCGCGCTCGCCGCCGGCGGGCTGGCGCAGATGCCGCTCGCCAGCATCGCCTCGGGGGAGCTCGGCTTCCTGTTCTGGACCTTCGTGGTGCTGGCCTCGGCCGCGCCACACGCGACCGCCCGGCAAGCCGCATGATCACTGCCGTGACCCGCGACGAGCCGCCCGGCATGCCCCGCGCGATCGAGCCGCCGGCTCATCGCCGTGCTGATCGGCGGAACAGCGCACATGATCCGATCGAGGAGGACCTGATGGTGACGTCGACCACCGCGCCCCCCGCCCGGCGCCCCGGCGCCGAGAACCTCGTGCGCCCGGTGGGTGCCCTGGTGGACACCGTGCTCGGCTCACGCGGCTGCCTGTTCACGTTCCATCGCGTCGCCGCCCCGGACCGCTGGGAGACGCTGCCCAACCGCAACTTCTATCTCGATCTCGCCTTCATGGACCGGCTGCTCGGCTATCTGAAGCGCACCGGCTGGTCGATCGTCACCATCGAGGAGGCGATGCGCCGGACGCGGCGCGGCACCGCCGGCGACCGCTTCGTCAACTTCTCGGTCGACGACTGCTATCGCGACACCTTCGAGGAGGTGATCCCGCTGTTCCGCCGGCACGGCGTGCCGGTGACGCTGTTCGTCACCACCGGCATTCCCGACGGCACCCTGCCGATGTGCTGGGCCGGCCTCGAGGACACGCTTCTGAACAACGACCGGGTCGTGGTTCGCGGCGAGACCATCGCGGTGCCGACGTCGGAGGCGAAGCGCGCCGCCTACGACCGGATCGCCGCGGCCTGGGACCAGGACACGCCGGAGCTGCGCTACGCGGAGTTCTGTGCCGACAACGGCGTCGATGCGGACGCGATGGATCGCAAGCACGCCATCTCGTGGGACATGCTGGAGGCCGTGCGGAACGATCCGCTGGTCGAGATCGGCGGCCACACGGTGGCGCATCGCCGCATCTCCAGCCTCTCCGCCGCCGAGGCCTTCGCCGAGATCGACGGCTGCCGGAAGCGGCTGCAGGGGAGACTGGGCGTCGCGGCCGATCACTTCGCCTTCCCGTACGGCCGGTCCGGCGACTGCGGGCCGCGCGACTTCGATATCGTCCGCGAGGCCGGCTTCAAGAGCGGCGCCACCACCCGCAAGGGCCTGGTGCGGCACGGCCAGGACGTGTTCCGCCTGCCGCGCGTCACGCTCGGCGGCGCGCAGCGGCATCTGGCGCTGGCCGAGCTGCACCTCACCGGCGTGAGCGGCGTCGCCGCCCGGGTGCTCGGCCGTGTCTGAGAACCGCCGGCTCCGCGTCCTGTCGATCGCGCACCCCGCCGTCAGCCGTGACGTCGGGCGCCGCCGCTATTATCCGCTGGCGACGCGGGACGATCTCGACGTGCATCTGGTCGTGCCGGCGACGTGGCATCAGTTCGGCCGCACCACCACGGCCGATCCGCCGGACGATCCCGGCGTCACCGTGCACGTGATGCCGATCCGGCTTCCGAAGGCCGGACCGATGGGCTGGTACCTGCATTTCTATCCCGGCCTGCGCAAGCTGATCCGACGGCTCGATCCCGACGTGATCCATCTGTGGGAAGAGCCGTGGAGCGTCGTCGCGCTGCAGGCGTGCCTGCTGAAGGGTCGCGCCGCGCTGGTGATGGAGGTCGACCAGAACATCCTGAAGACGCTGCCGCCGCCGTTCGAGAGCATCCGCAGGCACGTGCTGCGCAACACCGCGCACGTGCTGTCGCGCAGCCCGGACGCGACCGCGGTGGTGCGCGCCCGCGGCTACACAGGGCCGGTGAGCCCGATCGGTTACGGCGTCGATCTCGACACGTTCCGGCCCGCCGCGGAGCCGCGCCGCAGCGGCACGTCGGCGCTACGGCTCGGCTATGTCGGCCGTCTCGTCGAGGAGAAGGGCCTCGACGACGCGCTCGACGCGATGACGCGGGCGCGCGCCGACATCACGCTGTCGATCCTGGGCGAAGGGCCGTACGAGCCCCGCCTGCGTGAGAGGATCGCGGCGCTCGGCCTGACGGAGCGCGTCGACATGCGCGGCTGGGCCTCGCCTGCCGAGGTCGCGCGCTTCATGCACGGTCTCGACGCGCTGATCCTGCTGACGCGCACCACCAAGGCGGTGCGTGAGCAGTTCGGCCGCGTCATCGTCGAGGCGCAGAGCTGCGGCGTGCCGGTGATCGGATCGACCTGCGGCGCCATCCCGGACGTCATCGGCGACGGCGGCTGGGTGGTTCCCGAGAGCGATCCCGCGACACTCGCCACGACGCTCGACTCGATCGCCGGAGCACCACCGGAGCGCGCCGAGAAATCGGCCGGTGGCCGAGGTAATGTCCTAGCCCGGTTTACATACGATGCGGTGGCCCAGGCCCTCGCGACGTCCTGGATCGCGGCGGCGGCAGAGACAAATTCTCGTGAAAAATCGCATAAAAATGGAAGTAGCGGGAAAACGACGGTATCGCATTCATACGCCGGCAACGAGTGACGCCACCTGATCACGACGGAGGTCGAGGATCGCGGCGCCGCATCGAGGAGCATCACCGAGGTCGTCGCGGCACCCTCAACATGTAGGTCTCGTTCTCTTGAGCAACGTCGACAGAGTTTGGTCCGCCATGAACCGGGAAGACGGTGCGCAACCCGTCGAAGCCCCACAGCTCGGCCGTCCTGGCCCAGTCGGGCAGGTCGACGGTCCAGGTGCGCCCCGGCTTGTCGGTCCAGCCCGGACGGTTCTGCCAGACCAGCAGGATGGCCTCGTCGCTCTCCAGGCGGAACATGCCGGTGTCGAGCGGATCGAGTGCAGTGAACCGCATGTCGCCGGCGAGCTGCATCACGGTGCGCAACACCACGGCGCGCGGGTCCGGCGTCCACGGATTCTCGGTGTCGGCCATCGCATAGGCGGGACCGTCGACCCGCACCGTGTCGCCGAGATTCCACGGCAAGGCCAGCACGGTGGCGGACCGCTTGCGGTCGGCCCCGACGACGCCGAGATGATCCCAGATCGCGGTCAGGAACAGGCTGGCCGCGAGCTTCCCATCCTCCCACGCCTCGACACGCGCGATGTTGTACTCGGTGGCGTAGAAGTTCACGTCGCGCTTCAGGCCGATCGCCGCCTTGACGCGGTCGAAGCAGTCCTGGGCCGAGAACTCGCGCCCGCGCGTCAGCGGAAACCAGCGGGCATTGTAGTAGGTGTGCAGGTCGATGCCGTCGAGCTTTCCGCTCTCCAGCAGATCCGCGATGGCCGGGCCGTAGCCGCGCAGCGTCGGGTCGCGCTGCGAGTTGCAGGTGGCGAAGCCGCCCGGCACCACCTTGAGCGAGGGATCGACGCTGTGGACGCCGTCGGCGAGACCGGCGAGCGCGTCGTGATAGGCGGCGTGCGGAATGGTCGCCAGCACGTCCGGCTCGTTGATGGCGGAGAAGACGGTGGCGCCGAAACCGCGCACGCCGTTCTCGCGCCCCCACTCGCCGTCCGGCCGGTAGCGCTGCGCATAGACGCGTCCGGCCTCGAACCAGTCGGCATAGGAGCCGATCGGCTGCGGCGGATCGAGGACCTGATAGCTGCCGTCGTACTCGAACAGAAGGACCGGCGTGATGCCGGCGCGGTGCGCCTCGCGCATTGCCGCGTCGAAGTCGCGCGGCGTCGGCCGGCGCGCGAGGTTGCGCCAACCGTAGGAGTTCATCCGGCCCAGCATCGCGCCGACGCCGTGCAGCGCCTGATAGAGCTGCCGCGACTCCGGCTTGCCGGCCAGATGCGTCACCAGATTTCCACCGCCGGTCCGCCACCGCAGTGTCGGCGCGGCCGGCTCGCCGCGCCCGACGCTCGGGCCGGCTTGCGCGGCGGCGGGTCCGCCTTGAGGGAGAGCGGATGCCATCACCAGCAGGAACGCGGCGACCGCGCCGCGACACGTCCGTCTCATCCGTCAACTTGTCCGGTCATCGCGCCATGACACTCCAAATCGTCCAGATTGTCCAGGAACTGAGCTCGGTCGGCGGCGTCGAAAGCGTCGCACTCGAGCTCTCCGGGGTGTTCGGCCGCGCCGGCGTCGCCAACTCGGTGATCGCCAGCAATGTCGGCACCATGGTCGACCGCAGGACCATGATCGAGCGGGTCGCCCCGTGGCTCGCCCGCATCCCGACCCGCGGTGCGCTGCGTCACATCGGCCGCGCCCTGGTGGTGCCGCTGTTCACCTTCGCGGCGACTTGGGCGGCGCGGCGCCATCGCGACGCCGTCGTGATCAGCCACGGCGACAGCCTGTTGGGCGACGTGCTGGTGGTGCACGCCGTCAACGCCGAGAGCCTGGCCGAGAAGCGCCGCTCCGGAAGCTGGCGCTGGCTCCTCAATCCCACCCATCTGTGGGTCGCGGCGCGCGAGCGCTGGATGATCGGCGGGCTGCGCTACCGGGTGTTCGTCGCGGTGTCGTCGCGCGTCGCCGACGAGCTGCAGCGCCATTACGGGGTGCCGCCCTCGCGCATCCGCGTCATCCCGAACGGAATCGACCTGCATCGCTTCCGTCCCGATCCGCAGGCCGGTGCCGCCATCCGGGACGAGTTCGGCATTCCGCGCGACGCCAAGCTGCTGCTGTTCGTCGGCCACGAGTTCGACCGCAAGGGTCTCGCCCACGCGGTCGAGGCGCTAGAGCATCTGGACGAGGACACCTGGCTGCTGGTCGTCGGCTCCGAGAACCCGGCTCCGTTCCGGCGCCAGGCGAAGCGTTCGGGCGACCGGCTGGTCTTCGCCGGCTCGCGGCGCGACGTCCAGTCGTTCTATTCGGCCGCCGACGCCTTCGTGTTCCCGACCTCCTACGAGACCTTCTCGCTGGTCTGCATGGAGGCGATGGCGAGCGAGCTGCCGGTCTTTGCCACGCCGGTGGGCGGCATCGAGGACTATCTCCACGACGGCGTGAACGGGTTCCGGATCGCCGCCGACGGCGCCGACATCGCGGCGAAGGTCCGGCGCGTGCTCGGCGATCCGGCCCTGCGCGACCGCCTGCGGCGCGGCGCGCGCGACACGGCGGAACGTTACGGCTGGGATCGGATCGGCGCCGAGTACATCTCGCTCGCCGAGGAGCTGAGTCGGCCCGTGGCGGGACGGACGTGACGGGGACGGTGGGCGACACGGTGAGCGTGGTGGACGTCGCAACGGTACGCGGTCTCGCCGAGCGGGTCGGCCGGATCGCGGCGGCCCTGATCGCGCTCGCGATCGTGCTGCTGTCGGTGGTGCCGCCCGGCCTGCGGCCGGTCGCCGCCTCGCAGAACGTCGAGCACGCGGCGATCTTCCTGCTGCTCGGCGCGGCCTTCGGGCTGGCCACCCCGCGCCACCCTCGGCTCAAGGTGATCACGATCGTCGCCTTCACGGCGGCGGTCGAGCTGATCCAGACGCTGGCGCCGGGCCGGCACGCCCGCTGGTCGGATTTCACTGTCGACTCGCTCGGCGCACTGGCCGGCCTGGCGCTCGCCGCGCTGGCGCTGCGGCTCGTCGACCACCTCGGCGCCGTGCACGCCGCGCGGCGGTGACGCGGCCGGAGATCAACGCGCCGCAGTCACCCGGGCCGCCGGGGCGCCGAGCTTCCGCGACGCGTTGCGGGCGGCGCTCAGCACGAGCTGGGCGATGCGGGTGCGGTCCGGCTGCTTGAGGCCGGCGGTCGGCACGGCGCCGCTGATCACCGCGATCGCGGCCCCGCTGACGTCTCGCACCACCGCTCCCACCGAGAAGAAGCCCTGGCGGTTCTCCTGGTCGCTGGTCGCGTAACCGAGCCGGCGCACGGTCGCCAGCTCGGCGATGAGCTGCGGCAATGCCACCTTGGTCCGCTCGGTCAGCTTGGGCAGCGGCTTGTGCGCCAGCAGCATCCGCACCTCGTCGTCGGAGAGCTCGGCGAGCAGCGCCTTCCCCATCGCGGTCGAGTGCAGATAGGTCTGGGCGCCGGGACGATGATTGACGGCGACCGGGCCGGCGCTCTGCACGGTGGCGAGATAGACGACGCTGCGGTCGCGCCGCACGCCGAGGAAGCCGCTGATCTCCTGCTCGGCGAGCACGTAGAGCTCCGGCATCACGGCCGAGTGCAGGCTGCTCTGCCCGACGAAGGAGCTGCCGACATGGAAGGCCTTGTAGCCGATCATGTAGCGCAGCGTCGCGTCGGTCTGCTCGAGATAGCCGGCGTTCGCCAGTGTCTTGATCAGCCGCTGCGCGATGCTCGGGGCGAGACGGAGTCGGCGGGCGATCTCGCGCACGCCGAGCGGCTCGGGCTGTCCGGCGAGCAGATCGAGGATCGCCAGCGCCCGGGCGACCGACTGGTTCTCGCCGCCCGGCTTCTCCCCCGCGGCCCGCGGGCTCGCGACCTTGCCGCTCGCCGCCGTCATGGCCCCGCCCCGGCGGCCGCGGCCCCGGCGCCGGCCAGGGCGGCGCCCATCAGGCCGATGTCGGCGATGGCCTCGTCGCCCTCGAAGGTGAGCGCCAGCTCGGTGACGCCGGCGGCCGCATAGGCCGCGGCGGCCGCCAGGCAATCGTCGGGCGTGCCGGCGATCGAGAAGGCGGCGGTGAAGCGCTCGTCCAGCACGGTCGCGGCATCCTCGCCGGCGCGCAGCCGCGCCGCCGCCGCCGCGAAGTCGTCCTCGCCGATGCCGGTGCCGTCCATCAGCGCATCCTTGGCCGAGGCGAGCCGCTGGCCGAGCGCCCAGAAGCCCGGCACCATGGCGCCGACCGCGCGCTTGGCGGCGGCGAGGGCGGTGGCGCGGTCGCGATGGATCGCGCAGGGCAGATACTGGACGACACGGGCGGCGCCGGTCCGGCCGACGGCCCGCCGCGCCTCCTGCATCAGCGCCGCGACCCGGCCCGAGAAGGCGGCCGAGCACATGTTGGAGACGATCAGCCCGTCGGCCGCCTCGCCGGCGAGCTTCGCCGTGAGATTTCCACGCCCGGCGAGCAGGATCGGGATGTCGGCCCGCGCCACGAAGTCGAGCTTGACCTTGCGGGCCGTGAAGGCGGGCCCGGCATGGTCGACTTCCTCGGCGCGCAGCAGCGTGCGGACGATCGTCACGGTGTCGCGCAGCGCCGGCACCGGCTTCTCGGCGCTCAGGCCGAGCTTCGCCACCGCCGAGGCGATGCCGGAGCCGATCGAGAGCCCGGCGCGGCCGTTGGACAGCTCGTCGATGGCGACGATCTCCATCGCCATCATGGTCGGGTGGCGGCTGAACGGGTTGAACACGCCGGCATTGACGGCGATCCGGCGGGTCGCCAGCGCGCAGGCCGCGGCGGCGGGCAGGATGCCGCGGGCGAACGCGTTCTCGGCGAACCACAGGCCCGAGAGGCCGGCCGTGTCGGCCGCGGTCGCCAGCGCGACACAGGCCGAGGCGGTCTGGCCGCCGTGCAGCCGGATGCCGATCTGCGGCAGCGTGGTCATGAGGATCCCCGTTCTGGCTCGTGCGAAGCCGCCGCGGCGCGCGCGTCGGCGATCAGCCGCCACACCCGCGGCGGCGACAGCGGAAGGTGATTGGGCTCGACCGCCAGAGACCGCAGCGCCGCCGCGACCGCGTTGGCGATGACGCCGCCGGTGGCGATCAGGCCGCCCTCGCCGGCGCCCTTGGCGCCGAGCGGATTGTTGGGGCAGCGGTGCAGGCCGAGCGAGATGCCGCGGATGCGCGGCACGTCGGTCGCGGTCGGCAGCAGATAATCGGCGAGCGAGCCGGTGAGGAGCTGGGCGTCCTCGTCGTAGACGAGATGCTCGAGAAAGACGCTGCCGAGCCCCTGCACGACGGCGCCGAGCACCTGCCCGTGCAGCGTCGCCGGGTTGATGACGCGGCCGACATCCTCGACCGTGACGTAGTCGATCACCTGCACGTGCCCGGTGCCGACATCCACGGCGACATGCGCCGCGTGGCTGCCGTAGCTGTAGGTGAGCTTCTTGTTGACGTAGGTGCGCTCGGCCGAGACGCCGGCGAAGGCGGCGAGCGGCAGCCGGCCGGCCGGGCCGCTCACCTGGCCGTCGGCGATGCGCACCTCGTCGGCCGCGCAGCCGAGCCGCGCCGCGGCGGCGGCCCGGATCTCGTCGCGCAGCGCCGCCG
>NZ_NPEX01000238.1 GCF_003258865.1 Rhodoplanes roseus
CAGCCGACCCTCTCGGCCGGCACCGACGACTTCGCCTACGAGCAGGACGTCGTCGACTGCGCCAAGGTGTATGCCCGCAACGGCGCGCGGTCGAACTGCGGATGGCGCCGCGAATAGGGGGCGCTGCGCACGTCGGCGACCGCGGTCGCGCCGGCTCCGCGCAGCCGGTCGAGAAACTCCTCGAAGGTCGACGAGGAGTGGCCGATGGTGAGGATGTCGACGTTCGTCATGCCGGGGGTCGTGCGGCCGCTGCTGCTGTCCTCCGAGCAGTTATGTAGCGGCCGCGCGTTCGTCAATTCGTGGGCGTCGACCGGGCGGAGCCGTTCCGGGCGAGCGACAGGCGCCTCGCCGTCACGGCGTCGGTCCGCTCGATCCGCCGGCACAGCCGTCGGCCAGGGGCTTGCCGGCGAAGCGATCCTTGATCCACGGCACGTACAGCGGCTTCGCCGCGGTGGGCGTGGTGAAATGAGTCTGCTCGCCCGCGAGCTGGACCCGCGTGACATTGGCGCCGAGCCCGCACATCTGATCGCGATAGAGCTGTCCCATCACGGGCGGAACCACCACGTCCTTGGTGCCCCAATAGATGATCACGGGGGCGACCGGCCGCACCGGCGCGACGCTTCCCTTCAGCAGGGCCCGGGTCCACGCTCCGGCATTGGCCGGCGGGTCTCGCAGGAGCTGCTTGTAGGTGGCGCCGTAAGTGTAGACGATCGTGTCGGCGCCCGCGTGTATGCACTTCCTGGTCATGATCGCGTCGATCGCCTTGGCGCCGTCGTCGGTGAAGACGTCCGTCAGCTTCAGCTCCGGAAACGCCGCCGGTAGCGCCCACAGCGTCATGGCGAAATGGGCGAAGTCCATCGGGTTGTCGGAGAAGCTCTGCGACAGCCCCTCCATCATCTTGGCCGCGGCGGCGTCGTCCAGCGCCCCCTTGGGGGCCGTCACGGCGACGTCGTAGGGCGCCAGGGCGGCCAAGCCGACGACCTCGATCCCGTCGAATGCCGTGCCGTTCCGCGTCACGTAGTCCGGCATGCTCGCCGCGCCGAGCGTGGCGCCGCCGCCGACCGACCAGCCGTAGATCACGGCCTTGCGGCCGGCGCCCGCGAGGCCGAGGTTTCCTGCCGCGCGGATGGAGTCGATGACGTCACGCGCCTGGGTGGCGGCGACCGCGTACTGATGGCGGCCACCGCCGCCGAGTCCCTGATAGTCCGTGGCGACGACGACGTAGCCGTCCTGGATGAAATCGCCGACGGCCGGAATGCCGAAATCGGTCCACGACGTTCCGCCGACCAAAAAATACTCGTTGAGCTCCTGGACCGGGTTCAGCAGTTGCGAGGGGCCGCAATTCTGCGCCGTCCCGGTCGTGCCGTGGGCCCAGGCGACGATCGGCCGTCCGGCCTTGGGCGGCGGTCCCTTCGGAGCGACCACCAGGCCGGTGGCGATCGTCGGCTGTTCGCGGACGTCGGACGAGACATAGGCGATGCGCCATGCCGTGGCGTTCGGGATCGATGTCGCGACGGCCTCCTTGGCGATCACCTGTCCCAGCTTGCCGGCCTTCGGGAGCTTGGCGGCGGCGACGTAGAAGGGCGGCACGTCGACCTCGGCCGCCGGCGCCGGGCCGGCCAGCACCAATGCTCCTGCGGCACTTCCAAGTACTAATGAGATTGCACTACGGATCTTCATGCCCTTGCTCCGGTTCGGATGCTGGCTCGATCGGTGGTGGTGAAAACAAAGGTGCGGTTGCTCGGTCCCGCGGAATGCCGTCCCGCTGCTCTGCGGCGGCTCGTCTTATATATTCCGATGTGAACGATTCTCTACAACAGCGCGTGACGCCGAGCGCTTGCACGCATCGCACGCCGTCTCCCTGCCGATATCCGACATGGTGCCGCATGCTTCTTCGCAGCGCGGGCCGGTCTCGGCGGTTCACCGGAAGAGGGGCTGAATTGTCGTCGGACGCCGCACGATCGCAACGGCCGCTGGTCATCGTCTCGGTGGCGACCGGCTATGGCGGAGCCGAGCGCAACATCGAGATCCTCCTGCCGCATGTGCCGGCGGGACGAACCGTGGTGGTCTTCGCCTGCAACCCGTATCATCTGGAGCGGCTGCACCGCATCGACCGGCCCGGTCTCGAGATCCACGCCGTCGACGCCGCGCACGACTCCTTCGTCCGGGATGCGGGACGGCTGCTCATGCAGCGCTGCCTGGCGCTGCGTCCCTCGGCGATCCTCGGCAACACGCTCGATTCGCTGCGCATCCTGGTGCATGCCGCGCGCCGGCTGCCGGGTCTCGACGCCCGGTGCTTTGTCTTCGTCCACGATTTCCTGTGGCGGGATTACGAGCCCCTGCTCGCATCCCTGCCGCGCGCCACCCTCCTGGTGCCGGATCGCTCGGTGCTGGAGAAGCCCGACTATGTCGGACGGTTCGTCCGGCCGCACGGCGCTCTGCGCGCCCTCGTCGTGCCCAACCCGGTCGACGTTCCCGGTGCGACGCCGGAGGCGGCGCCGGGCGCGGGCTTCCTGCATCTGGCCACGGTCAACGGCTTCAAGGGCCATGTCCATCTCGCTCGCGCCGCCGGGCGCCTGCGCAAGTCTCGTCCGGAGATCGCGATCGCGTCCTACGGTCACCGGCCGAGCCCCGAGCTGTACCGCGAGATCGTGCGGCAGGCCGAGGAGGTCGGCGCCACCGGGACGCTGACGCTGCACGATCACGTCGCCGATCCGACCCCGCTGCTCGCGAAGTGTCGCGCCGTGCTGGTGACCTCCGTCTCGGAGCATGGCGGCCCGGAGACGTTCGGCCGCTCGATCATCGAGGCCTGGGCACACGGGCGCCCGGTGATCGCCTTCGCGGCGGGCGCGCCGGGCCGGATGATCCGCCACGAGGTCGACGGGCTGCTGGTCGACGAGAAGGACGTGCAGGGGCTCGCCGACGCCATCGCGCGGCTGCAGCAGGATCCCGGTCTCGCACGCCGTCTCGGCCGCGCCGGCCGCGAGCGCGCGATGCGCGAGTTCTCGTCGCAGATCGTCGCGCCGATGCTGCTCGCCGTGCTCGACGGCGGCTGGCTGCGTCGCGGTCCGCCGGCCGCCGGGCGGCCGCCGTCGCCGGGGCGTGCCAGGGTGCTGTTCGACGTCTCGCTGTCGCTCGCGGGCGGGTGGCGGACGCCGGTCGGCATGTCCCGCGTCGAGAGCGACGTCGCGGCGGAGCTCGCCCGGCACCCCGAGGCCGACTTGCATCTCGTGTGCCGCGGCGCGGCGGACGGCGGCTTCCGCCGGCTCACGCCGTTCGAGCTGGAGTTCCTGGCCAACCGCGACGACGGGCGCGGCGTTCTCGCCGCCCGCGAGCTCGCCGCGTGGTGCCCGCCGCCGCCCTGGCCGGAGTCGACGATCGCGACGCAGGTCGCGCGATTCGGGGCGCTCCATCGGCTCGCCGGATCATCCGTGCTGTCCGCCGCCCGTCTTCGCCGCGCGCTGCGCCGGCGCAGATCCCCGACGATTCATCGGTCGCCGGCGGATGTCGCGCCACCCCTGCAGGTCGGCTCCGGCGACGTGCTGGTGAGCGTGACCAATCCCTGGGACGACGTGCCGGCCCGGGTCTTCCAAGCTCTGCGCGACCGCGGCGCGAGGGTCGTGCTGGTGGTGCACGACCTGATGGTCTGGGAGACGCCGCACTGGACCGCCGGCCGCGATCCCCGCGACTACTCGGACAACATGCTGTCGGTGATCGCCGCGGCGGATCGCCTCGTCGCGGTGTCACGCGCCACGGCGGCCGGGGTCGAGCGGGCGATGGCCTCCATCGGCCGGCAGGTGCCGCCCATGGCGGTCGCACGCTCGGCAGGCCTGCAGCCGAATGCGGCGCCGTACGGCGCAGCGCCCGCGGGCTTCGAGGGCGGTCGTCCCTTCGTCGTCTATTGCTCGACCATCGAGGTCCGCAAGAACCACATCATGCTGCTGCATCTGTGGGAGCGGCTGCGCGGCGTGCTGCCGGCCGACCGCCTGCCGGTCCTGGTCTTCGTCGGCCGCTGGGGGTGGTGCGTCGACACGGTGCGGCTGACGATCGAGCGCAACTGGCGGCTCGCGCCGCATCTGCGGATCCTGGAGGACGTGCCGGACGAGACGCTGCTCTGGCTCTATCGCCACGCCCGCTTCTGCGTGTTCCCGTCGTTCACCGAAGGCTTCGGCCTGCCGGTCGCCGAAAGCCTGGCGGCGGGGACGCCCGTGGTCGTCTCCGATCATCCGGCCCTGATCGAGGCGTCCGAGGGGCTGATGCCGGCGATCGATCCCTCCGACCTTCCGGCGTGGCATCGCGAGATCGAGGCGCTGTGTCTCGACGACGCACGACTCGCGGCCCTGCAGCAGCGGGCGACGCAGTACCGCGGCGCGGCGCCCGACGAGCTGCCGCGCGCCGTCGCCAGGGCGGCGGGGCTGGTCGAGACACGCTGCGCCGACGCCGTGCCGGTCTGATCCGGCCGGGCCGCAGCCTCACGGATCCAGCTCGGTGTCCCAGTAGAGATAATCGAGCCAGGAGTCGTGCAGGTAGTTGGGCGGGAACAGCCGGCCGTTGCGGTGCAGGTGGTTGACGCTCGGCTGGAACGGGAACTGCCCCGGCTTCATGCCGACCTCGTGCGGGGTCTTGTTGCCCTTGCGCAGGTTGCAGGCCGAGCAGGCCGTGACGACGTTCTCCCAGGTGGTCTGGCCGCCGCGCGAACGGGGGATCACGTGGTCGAAGGTCAGGTCGTCGTGGCTGCCGCAGTACTGGCAGGAGAAACGGTCGCGCAGGAAGACGTTGAACCGGGTGAAGGCCGGGTTGGTGGTCGGCTTCACGAAGGTCTTCAGCGACACCACGCTCGGCAGCTGGAACTCCAGCGTCGGGCTGTGAACCGCATGGTCGTAATGGGCGACGATGTTCACGCGGTCGAGAAAGACCGCCTTGATCGCGTCCTGCCACGACCACAGCGACAGCGGATAGTAGCTCAGCGGACGGAAGTCGGCGTTGAGCACCAGGACGGGCCATCCGCTCGGAGAAGTATGAGCGTTCAACGCTCCTCCACCTCGTTCGTCGGATCGCTACAGCACGGACCGCTGCAGCGCAGCATATCAGCACCCCCGTATCTTATAGGCAGCCGTGACAGCCTTGTGAAGCTTCGCCGAACCTCTTGGATTTTTCGTGATCGGGGCGGTCGGGAGAGACCTCTTTCGCGTGCGTCGCGGGCGAATCGCCCGTCTCAGCGCACCCCGAATCGCCGCGCCAGGAAGGCGCCGCCGAGCCGCAGGCCGTCCTCGTCGATGCCGTGGCCGATGCCGTAGGAGATGTGCCACTCGGCCGGAATCTCCAGCGCGGCGAGCCCGTTCGCCGCCATCAGCAGGGCCTGGACCGGGATCAGCTCGTCGTCGGCCCCGTGCAGGAGCAGCACGGGCGGGCGGGCCCGGATGTCGGGCGCCACGCTCGCCGCGGCCTCCGGGCCGCCGTCGTCCGGCAGCACCAGGATGCCCGAATAGCCGACGATCGCGGTCGGCGCGACGGCGCGGCGCAGGCCGACATGCAGGGCCATCATGGTGCCCTGGCTGAAGCCGACCAGCGCCAGCGCCGCGCCGGGCAGGCCGCGGCGGGCGAGCTCCTGATCGAGAAACGCGTCCAGCACCGGGGCGGCGGCGTTGACGCCGCGCCAGCGCTCGCCCGGCTCGCGGAAGGTCAGCGGGAACCACTCGCGGCCGACCGGCGCCTGACCGCAGGGGCGCGGCGCGTGCGGCGACACGAAGGCGGCGTCCGGCAGGTCGTCCTGCCACATCCGGCCGATGTCGATCAGGTCGTTGCCGTCAGCCCCGTAGCCGTGCAGGAACACGACGAGCTGGCGCGCCGGCTGTTTCGAGCGCGGCTCCAGGCGGGGTCCGTCGAGCACGGCGGGCACGGGCATTCTCCTCAGTCCGCCGGGGTCGGCGGGGCCGGCAGCACGGGATCGCGCTGCTTGACGGTGCGATAATAGGTCCACAGCAGGAAGGCCGCCACTCCGCGCCACGGGCGCCAGGGCTCGGCGATCGCGATCATCTGCCGGGCGGTCGGGCGGGCGTCGAGGCCGAAGGCGAGCCGCAGCGCCTCCTGCAGCGCGAGGTCGCCGGCCGGCCAGGCGTCGGAGTGCCCGAGGCAGAACAGCAGGTAGCTGTCGGCCGTCCAAGGCCCGATCCCGTGCACGGCGACCAGCGCCGCATGGGCCTCGTCGGCCGGCATCGTCGCGATCGCCGAAAGGTCCAGCGAGCCGTCCTGCAGGGCTCGGGCGATCTCCTTGAGGGACTTGATCTTGGCCGCCGACAGCCCGATCCGGGCGAGGCGGTCCGGGCGCGCCTTCAGCACCGCCGCCGGCGCGAACGGGTCGATCGCGGCGAACAGCCGCGCCCCGATCGCCGCGGCGCTGGCGGTAGAGAGCTGCTGGCCCAGCACGGTCGCGGCGAGGCCGGCGAAGCCGCCGGGACGGCGCCGCAGGGGCGGGTGCCCGCCGGTCGCCAGCACGGCGGCGAGCCGCGGGTCGGCCGCGATCAGATGGGCGAGGCCGGTGTCGATGTCGGCCTCGGTGTCGATGCGGAGCAGGGCGGAGGAGGGCGGGGCGGGCACCGTCATGGTCCGACAGATAGGCGCGCCGCGCCGGCCGCTCCAGCCGATTTCCGGGCGGTGCGTCCGGGAACCCGGACTCGGCGCCGAAATTGGTTCGACATGGACCACCCGACCCCGGATGCGGCGATCACCAGCCTGTCGGCGTTGCGCGAGGCGGAGGCCGCCTGCACGCGCTGCCCGCTCTACCGGGACGCCACCCGGGTGGTCCCGGGCGAGGGCCCGGCGCATGCACGGCTGATGATGGTGGGCGAGCAGCCGGGCGACCAGGAGGATCTGTCCGGTCGGCCGTTCGTCGGGCCGGCCGGACAGGTTCTGGACCGCGCCATCCTGGAGGCTGGGATCGACCGCAAGACCGTGTTCGTCACCAATGCGGTCAAGCACTTCAAGTGGGAGCCGCGGGGCAAGCGCCGCCTGCACAAGAAGCCCAATGCCCACGAGATCGAGCGCTGCCGCTGGTGGAACGACATCGAGCGCGCCCTGGTGAGACCGCAACTGGTGGTGGCGCTCGGCGCCACCGCGGCGGCGAGCCTGCTCGGCCGCAGCGTCACCATCGGCCGGGTTCGCGGCGAGCTCTTGACCGGCCGCGACGGCGAGCCGGTGGTCGTCACCATCCACCCCTCCTACCTGCTGCGCTTGCGCGAAAAAGCCGACAAGGAGCGCGAATACGCCCGCTTCGTCGCCGACCTGAAGGCCTGCGCGGCGCGCCTGCGGCAGGCCGCCTAGTCCGGCACCGCCGCGACCTCTCCCCCCGGGGAGCCGCCCGCGTGCCAAGCGCCACGACATCGCCTATAAGATCGGCCAGAGGGATCGACCGGCCGCGGCGCGCCGGGCCCGCGACGAGACCCGATGGATTCGCTCGACCGATACGTCTTCAAGACCGGCATCAACCTGTTCCTGCTGGTCCTGTTCAGCCTGACCGCGGTGATCTGGGTGACCCAGATCCTGCGCCAGATCGACCTGATCACGGGCCAGGGCCAGACCGTGCTGACCTTCATCGGCATCACCAGCCTGATCGTGCCGACCCTGATGCTGGTGCTGGCGCCGATCGCCATGCTGATCGCCGTCGTCTCGACCCTGACCAAGCTCAACAACGACTCCGAGCTGGTGGTGATGAGCGCGGCCGGCGTGTCGCCGGGGCGGCTGTTCCGGCCCTTCGTGATGCTGGCTCTGGTGGTCTCGCTGATGGTGGCCTTCATCGCCACCTTCCTGTCGCCCTTCCTGCAGCGCGAGATGAACGACCGCCTGTCCAAGGTGCGCGCCGACGTCGTCGCCAACATCGTGCGGCCCGGCACCTTCACGTCGATCGAGCGCGGGCTCACCTTCCACATCCGCGAGAAGCGCAGCGACAGCCAGTTCGGCGGCATCCTGATCGACGATTTCCGCGATCCCAAGGAGCGCGCCACCATCCTGGCCGAGCAGGGCAACATCGTGCAGACCGCCCGCGGCACCTATCTGGTGATGACCGACGGCTGGGTGCAGCGCCGCCGCGCCGCCGACCGCGACCCCACCATGGTGAAGTTCGAGCGCTACGCCTTCGACCTGTCGCCCTACACGGTGGCGAACCGGGTCTCCTACGGCCTGCGCGAGCGCTATCTGTGGGAGCTGCTCTGGCCGGAGCCGGACGACAAGCTCCTGAAGACCTCGCCCAACCAGTTCCGGGTCGAGCTGAACGACCGCCTGGTGGCGCCGCTCTATCCGCTCGCCTTCGTGGTGATCGCCTATGTGCTGCTGTGCACGCCGCGCTCGACCCGGCAGGGCCGGGTGATGTCCACCGTGCTGGTGATCGTCGGCGTGTTCGGGTTGCGCATCCTGGGTTTCGCCTGCATGGCGGTGGGGCAGGGCTCGCCCGCCGTGCTCTACCTGCTCTACCCGGTGCTGCTCGGGGCGATCGGGCTCGGTCTGTTCGCCATCTACACCGGGCGTGGGCTCGAATACGAGACCTCGATCGATCTCGCCGCGCTGCGCAACCGGCTGCTCGCCCTGGTGCCGCGCCCGGCGCTGCGGTGAATGGGCGGCCCGGACCCGGGACGGGCGGCGCCGGCGGGTCGACCATGCGGATTGCCTTCGCGATCGTGAAGCTGTTTCCGGGCGGCGGCCTGCAGCGCGACTGCCTCGCTCTCGCCCGCCTGGTGTCGGCGCGCGGTGCCGCGGTCGAGATCCTCACGGCCGAGCGGGCGGCCGGGGACTATGCCGACGGCCTGGCCGTCACGGAGCTACCGGTCGCGGCGCGCACCAATCACGGCCGCCAGGCGGCCTTCTCGGCCGGGATTGCCGCGGCGGCGCGGGATTTCGACGCGGTCGTCGGCTTCAACAAGATCGCCGGGCTGGATCTTCTCTACTGCGCCGATCCCTCGATCGCGGCCCGCATGGCGGGCGCGCCCTGGCTGGCCCTGCTGCCGCGCTACCGCGCGTTCCGGACCCTCGAGGGCGCCGCCTTCGCACCGGGGGCACGCACCCGCCTGCTGCTGCTCGCCCGCCCGCAGGCCGAGGCCTATCGGGCCGCCTGGGGTACCGAGGCGGAGCGCATCGCCGTACTGCCGCCGACCATTGCATCTGCCCGCCGGCAGCCGGAGC
>NZ_NPEX01000023.1 GCF_003258865.1 Rhodoplanes roseus
TCGAGGTGGTCGACGAAATACAGCACCGCCGCCGCCGCCCTACAAGGGCGCCGCCCCGGTGGCGCAGCCGGTCGCTGCGCCGAGCCTCCTCGACGGCAGCGAGCCGCACGCCGCCATGCGCACCCTGCTGGCCGAGACCGAGGCGGCGCTCGCCCGCCACACGCTGATGCAGGCCGCGTCGCTTCCGGGCGGCGCGGGGCCGGCCGGCGCCGCCGACGCCGATGCCGGCCGCTGGGTGTTCGAGATCCCGTTCCTGACGCCGCAGGGCCCGACCGTCGCCCAGTTCGAGATTTCGCGGGACGGCAAGGGGCAGGGGACCGAACGCGCCGCGCCCGCCTGGCGGGCCCGCTTCGCCATCGACATCGAGCCGGTCGGCGTCGTTCACGCCCAGATCACGATCACGGGCGAGCGCGCCGGCGTGACGCTGTGGGCCGAGCGCGGCGACAGCGCCGTGCTGCTGCGCGACCATGCCGACGATCTCGCCGAGCGGCTGCGCGCCGCCGCGCTGGACCCCTCCGAGGTGGTGGTGCGCGACGGCGCCCCGCCGCGTCCATCGCGTGAGGCGGCGCCGGCCGCCGGTCGCTTCCTGGATCGCGCCTCATGAGCACCGAGCGCCCCGCGATCCCGCTCGCCATCGCGCTCCACTACGAGGCGCCCGGCGCCCCGCGCGTCGTCGCCAAGGGCAGGGGCGCGATCGGCGAGAAGATCATCGAGACGGCACGGGCCGCCGGCGTCCCGATCGAGGAGAATGCCGGCCTCGCCGCCGCGCTGTCCGACGTCGAGCTGGGCGACGAGATTCCGGAAGAGCTCTACCGGGCGGTCGCCGAGGTGCTGACCTTCATCCTGCGCCTCTCCGGCAAGCTGCCCCGCGCCCCTGCGCCGCCGGTCCGGTCCCCCTCCGGAGCCCCGCCGGCCGCCGCGCTGCGCTGAGCGCCCCGCGAACCTTTGTTGCCCCGACCTCGCCCTCGCTGAAACTTCGTTGTCATGGTCTCGCCTGTCGGCGCGCCGCCGTGCTATGACGCAGTGCGGTCATCTTCCATTTCGCGTGCGGGTTTTGATCCATGAAAAACATTTTGGCGAGGCTGGAGCAGCGGCGGGCCGGAGCGCGGCTGGGCGGCGGCGAGTCCCGGATCGAGGCGCAGCACCGGCGCGGCAAGCTGACGGCGCGCGAGCGCATCGGGCTCCTGCTCGATCACGGCTCGTTCGAGGAATACGACATGTTCGTCGAGCACCGGCTCAGCGAGTTCGGCGCCGACCGGAGCAAGATCCCGGGCGACGGCGTGGTCACCGGCTGGGGCACGGTCAACGGCCGCACCGTCTTCGTGTTCGCCAAGGACTTCACCGTCTTCGGCGGCTCGCTGTCGGAAGCGCACGCCCAGAAGATGACCAAGATCCAGGACATGGCGCTCAAGGCCAGGGCCCCGATCATCGGCCTGTTCGATGCCGGCGGCGCCCGCATCCAGGAGGGCGTCGCGGCGCTCGGCGGCTACGGCGACGTGTTCAAGCGCAACGTCCAGGCCTCGGGCGTCATCCCGCAGATCTCCGTCATCATGGGCCCGTGCGCCGGCGGAGACGTCTACTCGCCGGCGATGACGGACTTCATCTTCATGGTGCGCGACACGAGCTACATGTTCGTCACCGGCCCGGAAGTCGTGAAGACCGTGACCAACGAGATCGTCACGGCCGAGGAGCTCGGCGGGGCGAGCGTCCACGCGACCCGCTCGGCGGTCGCCGACGGCGCCTTCGAGAACGACGTCGAGTGCATCCTGCAGATCCGGCGCTTCGTCGACTTCCTGCCGGCCCATTCGGGCGCCGGTGTGCCCGAATGGCCGAGCTTCGACGACGTCGAGCGGATGGAGCCGTCGCTCGACACGCTGATCCCGGACAATCCGAACAAGCCGTACGACATCAAGGAATTGATCCACAAGGTGGTGGACGAGGGCGACTTCTTCGAGCTGTCGCCGAGCTTCGCCCGCAACATCGTCATCGGCTTCGGCCGCATCGCCGGCCGCACGGTGGGCTTCGTCGCCAATCAGCCGATGGTGCTGGCCGGCGTGCTCGACTCGGACGCCAGCCGCAAGGGCGCCCGCTTCGTGCGCTTCTGCAACGCCTTCGACATCCCGATCGTCACCTTCGTCGACGTCCCGGGCTTCCTGCCGGGCACCGCGCAGGAGTCGGGCGGCCTGATCAAGAATGGCGCCAAGCTCCTGTTCGCGTACAGCCAGTGCACGGTGCCGCTGGTGACGCTGATCACCCGCAAGGCCTTCGGCGGGGCCTATGTGGTGATGGCCTCCAAGCACATCGGCGCCGACGTGAACTACGCCTGGCCGACCGCCCAGATCGCCGTGATGGGCGCCAAGGGCGCGGTCGAGATCATCTTCCGCTCCGACATCGGCGATCCGGACAAGATCGCCGAGCGCACCAAGGAGTACGAGACGAGCTTCATGTCGCCCTTCAAGGCGGCGGAGCGCGGCTATATCGACGAGGTGGTGATGCCGCACTCGACCCGGCGCCGCATCGCCCGCGCCCTCTCGATGCTGCGCACCAAGACGCTCGAGATGCCGGCCAAGAAGCACGACAACCTGCCGCTGTGAGGCGGCCGTTCCGGGGCGGCGCAAAGCGGCGCGCCCGGAACGGCCGACGCCCGCTTTAGGGCGGGCAACGCGGCCAACGGGGACCTTCCGATGAGCACCAGGACACTCCTCGCCGCTGCCGTCGCGTTCGCGACGCTGGTCGGCGCGGCCGAGACCGCTGTCGCGCAGGGGTCCTGCGAGCAGCTCTGGGTCGAGCGCAACTCGATCTTCAAGGCGCGCGGCTACTGCTTCAAGACCTCGCGGGCGATCAGCTATTTCGGCAATGCCGGATGCGTCTACGACGTCGAGGAGGCGGTGCCGCTGTCGCCCGGCGAACGCGCCCGCGTCGCCCAGATCCGCGCGATGGAGCGGCAATACGGCTGCCGGTGACTCTCAGAAGCCGTGTCCCGGGACGGGGTGCGGCGCGAAGCGATGCACCCGAGCCGGGACCCAGGCCGGGTTTGGCGCGACCGAGCTGGGCCCCGGCTCTGCGGCGCATCGGACCTGCGGTCCGTTGCGCCTTGACCGGGGCACGAGATCTGCTTTCCGACCGGCGCAACGCTCGGCCGCTCAGCGCCGAAACACCACCGTCTTGTTGCCGTTGGCGATGACGCGGTGCTCGATGTGGAACTGGACGGCGCGGGCCAGGACGACGCTCTCGATGTCCCGGCCGATGGCGACGAAGTCCTCGGGCGTGAAGGTGTGGTCGATGCGCTCGACGCCCTGCTCGATGATCGGGCCCTCGTCGAGGTCGCCGGTCACGTAGTGGGCGGTGGCGCCGATGATCTTCACGCCGCGCGCATGCGCCTGGTGATAGGGCTTGGCGCCCTTGAAGCTCGGCAGGAACGAGTGGTGGATGTTGATGCAGCGCCACGACAGCGCCGTGCACAGCTCCGGCGACAGCACCTGCATGTAGCGGGCGAGCACGACCAGATCGATCCGCAGCCGGTCGATGAGCGCCAGCACGGCCGCCTCCTGCCCAGCCTTGGTGTCCCTGGTCACCGGCAGATAGTGGTACGGGATCCCGTGCCATTCGACCACGCGGGCGAGATCCGGATGGTTCGACACCACGGCCGGGATGTCGATCGGCAGGCTGCCGGTGCGGTAGCGATAGAGCAGGTCGTTGAGGCAGTGGTCGAACTTCGACACCATGATCAGCACGCGCGGCTTGATCGCGGTGTCGTGGAACGTCCAGGTCATCCCGAACTTTTCGGCGATCTGCCGGAAGCCCGCCTCGAGCTCCTCGATCGAGGGCTGGTCCGGGGTCGCGTTGAACACGGTGCGCTGGAAGAAGCGGCCGGACTGGTGGTCGCCGAAATTCGCCGACTCGGTGATGAAGATGCCCTGTCCGGACAGATAGCTCGACACGGCCGCGACGATGCCGACCGTGTCGGCGCAGGACAACGTCAGCACATAGGTTCTGGTGGTCATCTGCGAGATCGATCCGGGCATTGCGCGGCCGGCGGCGTGAGGCGACCGGCGCGCAGGCATGGACGGGCGCACGCTGCGAAGCCATCCGTGATTGCACGTAGACGATCGTGAGCCCGAAAGCCAGCCGTGCGTGGTCGCGGCGGCGCCATGCGGGCTGCGATCTTGCAACCGCCCGGCCGGACGGGCACGATCGAAATGTTGCTCGCGTGTTGCTGCTCGGCGTCCGCCCCACGACCCATACGACCGCATGTCCGGTCTCGTTGTGAACGACGCCGACCGCCTGGACCATTATGCACAGCCCGTTTCATCTCCTCGCCGCGACCGCGCACCGATGGCCCTTGGTCGGCCCGCGGGTGGTGCGGCGCCGGCTCGCCGCGTGTTACGAGGTGCAGTTCGGCGTCGCCCCGCACCTCGATCGTCCGGTCGGCTTCAACGAGCGCATCCTCCACCGAATCCTGTTCGATCGCGATCCGCGGCTGCGGATCATCTGCGACAAGCACGCCGCCAAGGCGTTCATCTTGGACCGCGTCGGACCGGACCTGGTCGTGCCGACGCTGGGGCTGTGGCGGCGGCCCGAGGACATCGACTGGGACCGGCTGCCGGAGCGCTTCGTGCTCAAGCCGACCCACACGTCGGGTCCGGTCGCGCTGGTGCGGGATCCGGCGGAGCGGATGCCGGTGGCGCTGGTCGCGGCGGCCCGGCAGTGGCTGGCGACCGACTATTTCGACGTGTCGCTGGAATGGGGCTATCGCGGCCTCCCGCGGCGGCTGATCGCCGAGCCGCTGCTGCTCGGGCCGGACGGTGGCGCGCCCGTCGAGGCGCTGGTCTTCACGTTCAGCGGTCGGGCGCGGCTGATCCGGCTGCTGCGCGGTCGCAAGGGGACGGCCGAGGAGCGCAATGCCTGGTTCGACGCGACCGGGCGGCGGCTGGCGATTCCCGCCAATTTGCCGGACGCCGACATTCCGCTCGCGGAGAACGACCGGGCTGCCGTGGTGGCGCTCGCCGAGCGGCTGTCGCAGGGGTTTTCGTCGCTGCGGGTGGACGTCTATCTCGGCGCGGCCGGTCCGATGATCGGCGAGCTCACGCCGTACAGCAATGCCGGGCGCCTAGCCTGGGGATCGGCCGAGATCGACCGGATGCTCGGTGGCTTGTGGGACCCGGATTTCGACGTCGCGTGCTTGCCCGCCCAGGCCGGACCGGCGCGTCCCGATCAGGACCCGACGGCCGATTCGCCGCGACGGGCGGCCGCATGACGAACCCGCATCGGGGACCGCGCCGTGCCGCTCAGAACTCTTCCGGGCACGGGTCGACGATCATCCACAGATCGTAGCCGTTCTTGAGCTTCTTCATCTCGGCCGTGAGGCCGCCGACGCTGGCGATCCAGGCCTTCACGCCGCGTGGATAGACCGACATCAGCTCGGCCGTCCCGGCCGCGCTGGTCACCTTCACGCCGGCCGTCCACGCCTTGTCGTAATAGGCTTGGTGGAAGCCGAGGCTCGCCCGCGGCGTGACGCAGATCTTGTTCAGCGGCACGATGCCCAGCACCAGGGTGCAGGCGGAGTTGCAGATGCCGTCGATTATCACGCGCTCGCCGGTGTCGCGGATACGGGCGTATTTCGCCTTGTACTCCTCGACATAGCCGCCGAAATCTTTCTTGATGTGATAGTCGGCGGCGGCCGGCGAGGCGACCGTTCCGACCAGCATCGTGGCAAGCAGAAGTGACGCGAGGCGAACCATCGCCGCCAGACCCCCCGTAATTCCCCGGCCCGTCTTTTGTTCCAGGGACCCGGCGAAAATTAGACCGAGGTATGTTGGAAATTCGTTAACCACAGAGGCCCGGACCGGCGGGCCGGAGCAGGGGCGCGACGGGTCGCGCGGCGAAATCCTCGATTCTTCATCACGTTTGCTGATGATCGCGATGAAGAACATTCGCTTTCGGCATTGAGGGCGGAATGGCATTGTGGCGTCGGCCGACCGCGTCCCCACCGATCCGAGGTCGCATCAGGGGCTTCGGCCCGGGCCGCACCCCCGTCCATTGCGGCGATGAATCGCCCCGGAGCGCCCCATGCCGCGCAAGATCGAGTCTGTCGTCGCGCTGCTCGCACCGGGCGTGTTCGTGGTGCTTTGGGCGTCGGGATTCGTCGGCGCGCGGCTGGGGCTTCCGCATGCGGAGCCGTTCACCTTCCTGACGCTGCGCATGGTCGGCGTCGTCGGCGTGATGGCCGTGGTGATTGCGATCTCGCGGCCGGCATGGCCGGGCGGCGCCGCGATCGGTCACAGCGTCGTCACCGGGCTGCTGATGCACGGCGGCTATCTGGGCGGGGTGTTCGTGGCGATCGAGCACAAGCTGGCGGTCGGCCTCACGGCGCTGATCGTCGGGCTGCAGCCGATCCTGGTCTCGACGCTCGCCAACCGGGTGCTCGGCGAGCGCGTGACGGTGCGCCAGTGGGCCGGCCTCGGGCTCGGCATCGTCGGCGTCTACCTGATCGTGCAGGACAAGACCACGGGCGGGGAGGCGGACGCCGTCGCCTGGATCGCGGTCGTCACGGCGCTGCTGTCGATCACGTCGGGCACGCTCTATCAGAAGCGGCACGGCGGGACGATCGACTGGCGCCCCGCCTTCCTGGTGCAATACGCCTCGGCCGGTGTGCTGTTCCTCTCCGGCGCGCTGCTGTTCGAGAGCCGGACGGTCGAGTGGACCGGCGAGTTCGTGTTCGCGCTCGCCTGGCTCGTGCTGGTGCTGTCGCTCGGGGCGATCTGGCTCCTGTATTTCCTGATGCGCCGCGCCGCGGCGAGCCGGATCTCCAGCCTGTTCTATCTCACGCCGCCCGTCACCGCCGTGATGGCGTGGGCGTTGTTCGGCGAGCGCCTGGGCCCGGTCGCCATCGTCGGCATGGCCGTGTGCGTCGCCGGCGTCTTCCTGGTCAACGCCAGGCCAAGGACCGCCGCTTGAGGGAGCGGGATCGTCACAGGCCGAGTGGCGTTATCCGGATGCGCGAACGGTGTCGGTGCGATACAGCCCAAAGGATACCGGTGCGGGGCGCGGGGGTGTCCGATGGTCTATGCGTTTGATACGCTCGGTTACTCGAAACGGCTCCGGGACGGCGGAGTCGCTCCGGAGCAGGCCGAGGCCCATGCGGAGGCGGCGCGGGATTTCATCATGGTGGAGCTGGTCACCAAGGCCGATCTCGCCGCTGCGGTCGATCGCATCGACCTCACGATCGACGGCCTGCGCACCGAGATGGAGCTGAGATTCGACGGCCTGCGGCGCGAAGCCGACGCCTTCCGGCGCGACGTGGATGCAAAGATCGAGAAGCTCGAGAGCAAGCTCGAAGGCAAGATCGAGAAGCTGAGCCTGCAGCTCACGGTGCGACTGGGTGCGCTGATGGTGGCCGGCCTCGGGGCGCTCGCCGTCATCCTGCGCCTGCACTGATCCTCAGGCTGCCGCTGCTGTGCCGACACTTAGATTCGGTACGATCCGGATGCGTGCGCGGTTGTGGTGCGATACAACCTTTGGATTGTATTGCGGCACACCGGGTGTCCGATGGTCTATGCGTTTGATACGCTCGGTTACTCGAAACGGCTCCGGGACGGCGGAGTCGCTCCGGAGCAGGCCGAGGCCCATGCGGAGGCGGCGCGGGATTTCATCATGGTGGAGCTGGTCACCAAGGCCGATCTCGCCGCTGCGGTCGATCGCATCGATGGCACGATCGACGGCCTGCGCTCCGAGATGGAGCTGAGATTCGACGGGCTTAGGCGCGACGTGGATGCAAAGATCGAGAAGCTGAGCCTGCAACTCACGGTGCGACTGGGTGCGCTGATGGTGGCCGGCCTCGGGGCGCTCGCCGTGATCCTGCGGCTGCACTGATCCTCGGGCTGCGAAATCGCCGGCAACAGGCCGATATCAAAGAAATACGGCGGGCCCGGGCGGCGCGTGTGCGGGCATGCACCCGCGGTCGGGCCTGCACCCGATGACACCCCTGGGCCCACCCCCTCGCAATCGGGGCGAGGGAAGGTGGCGGCCCGCCCGCGTCCGGCGAGCCGCGTCTCGTCGTTGATCGGTCAGCGGGCCGGGGCGGGGGCGGGGGCCGGAGCGCTCGGGCTTGCGGACCGCTCGCTGGCCGGGCCGGTCGTCCCCGGAACGTTGGAGGCACCCGAGCGGGCCGGCGGCAGCGTGCCGGACGACGTTCCGGAGCCGGTGGTCGCCGACGGAGCATTGCGGTCGAAGGCGACGTCGCTCGCGTTGCGACTGCTCATGCCGTAGACGATCGCGATGATAAACACGGCGGCGACGATGCCGGCCAGCCAGGCCCACATGGAGCCGCTGCGGCGCGCGCCCGGAATGCTCGGGTCGGCATTGCGCTCGGCGAAGCTCGGATTGTGGATGCCACGATTGTCGCTCAGCCGGGGATCCCGGATGCCGTCCTGCGGATCGCTCATGGTCTGCCTCCTCTGGAGTTGCCTCGGGAGGGCAACGGACCGGGCTCGTCCGGGTTCCGCAGCACGATTGTGACCGTCAGAAATATAGAAGAATTATCAGGGAGGTAGAGCGGGACCGTGGTCCCTGTCGGAGGCGCCGCGACCCGGCCTCGGACGGCGGGCGTCAGTTCGGCTTGATGCCGGCGGCCGCGATGACGGGCCGCCAGCGTGCCACCTCGGCCTCCACCCGGGCCCGGAAGGCCTCGGGCGTCGAGGGAATCGGCTCCATCACCTGGGTGGCCAGCTTCTCTCGCACCGCGGGCTGCGACAGCACCTCGCGCACCGCGGGGCCGATGCGGTCGAGCACGGCGGCGGGGGTGCGGGCCGGCGCGATCAGGCCGTTCCAGGCCTCGGCTTCGACATCGACACCCGATTCCTTCAGGGTCGGCACCCCCGGGATCAGCGCGGATCGCTGCGGCGTCGACACCGCGATCACCTTGAGATTGCCGGCCTCGGCCTGCGACGTGGCCGCGATCGCCGGCAGGCAGCCCATCTGGACGTCGCCGCGGATGATCGCGGTCGCCGCCTGGGGCGAGCTCGCATAGGCGATGTGGACGATCTTGGTGCCGCTCGCCATCGCGATCGCCTCCATGGCGAGATGCGACAGCGAGCCGTTGCCGATCGAGGCGTAGTTGTACTTGCCGGGGTCGCGCCGCAGCTTGTCCAGGAGCTCGGCGACGCTCGATACGCCCAGCGCGTTGTTGACGGCCAGCGCGCAGGGCTGCGTCGCCAGCGTGGTGACGAAGGCGAAGTCGCGGCTCCACTCGTAGGGCATCTTGGGCTGCAGCAGCGCGTTGATGGCGAGCGGTCCGGCGATGCTGACCCCGACGCTGTAGCCGTCCGGCTCGGCCTTGGCGACCGCGTCGGTGCCGAGATTGCCGCCGGCGCCGGCCTTGTTCTCCACCAGGAAGGGCTGCCCGAAGCGCTGCTGCAGCGCCTCCGCCACGATGCGGGCGATCAGGTCCGGGGTCGAGCCGGGCCCGAACGGCACGATCACGCGCACCGGCCGGCTCGGCCACTCCTCGGCGTCGGCCCGCAGCGGCGCGACAAGTGCCGCGAGCAGGGCGGCGCCGGCGAGCAGGAGGGCGGTGCAACGGACGCAGATCATGGTGCTGGCTCCGGACGGCAGGAGGGTGGGGGCCGCCCCTCCGATAGCTACGGTCGGTCGGGTTGTCACGTTGAGGTCGCCTCCGGTCCCGGCGGGGGAGGAGCCGGACGGCATCACGGCACTGCCTCGATCTCCACGCGCTTCAGCAGGAACCCGAGCACCCTCAAGTCGGCCGCTCCGTGTCGGGACGGGCTCTCCGGATCGTCGACCGCGAAGGTCAGGAGCATTGCGTCGCGGTCGCCGACGATGTCGGCCGGCAAGTCGAATCGCCATTCCGCCGGGACCCGTGCGCCGGCCTCGACCACGAGCGACGCGACGATTCGTCCGTCGACCAGGGCGTCGATGCGCTTGCGCCGGGCCGGATCGGGCCGATACGGCTCGATGGCGAGCCGGACCGTCACGCCGCCTGCCGGGCGGACGCGCGGCATCCGGACATAGAGCACGCTGCGGCGGCCCTCGCTCCAGGTGCCGAGCGGCGCCGGCGCCGACCAGCCCTCGATCAGCCAGGGCCAGGGGGCTTCGTGGGCCGTGAAGCGCGCCGATACGGCCGCGCCCGGGGAGTGCAGCGGGGGCTCAGGTACGCACGCCACGCCCTCCGGCGGCGGCCCCAGGGCGTACAGGATGCGGAGCTCATCCTCGAAGATCCGGCACCCGGGCGCGAGGCCGGTTCGGATCGACGCGGACAGGTCGCCCAGCTCCTCCTCCGTGTAGGCGAGCTTTTCCACCAGAATGCCGTCGAAACCGAGTCCCCGGGCCCGCTCCGTCGCCACCCCGGTCGTCCCCGCGGTCAAGGCGCGGAGCCTCGCGAAGTCCGGTTGACGCAGGGCGAGGCCGTAGCTCCATCGCACCGGGCTGCCGACCGTGTCGACGACGTAGGGCAGCAGGTGCTGATAGGGGTCGAAGCGGCGCTGCCACGGGATCTCGGGCCACGGCACGATCGGCACCTGCAGCACGGCCTTCAGGCCGGCGCCGTGTACGATCTTCAGCATGGCGGCGAGCTTCGCTCGGACGTCCTGCGTGCCGGCCCGAGTCGACTCCTGCAGGCGCGACAGCGGGAACAGGGCGCTCGGCACGCCGACCAGGAGCAGCGCCACCGTGACGCCCGCTGCGATCCGTCGCCGTCGCGTCGGCTCCGACAGCAGGAGCTCCACCCCGGCGCACACCGAGACCAGCGCGAAGAAGCTGAGGAACGGGATGATGCGGGTCGGCGCGCGGATCACCGGCACCAGCAAATAGCTGAACAGGAAGCTGAGGCCGCTTCCCACCGCGAACACCAGGCCGAAGGTGATCAGGGCCAGCGACAGCCACACGATCCGCAGGCGATCCGTCCGCCACGGACCGCGGTCGAACAGGCCGACCACTACGAAAAGCGGTGCGGCGACAATGACGGTGCCGAGCAGCACACCCGGCCATTCCATGCGCTCGGCGCCCTGAAACTGTCGCATCACGGCCGTGTAGGTGCCGAACCGGTCCTTGAACAGGCCGAGCTCGCTCAGCGGCTTCACCGCGTCGCTGACGAGGAGTCCGTAGTACAGCGTCTCGTAGTGCTGGCGGCGCGGCTGACTGACGGCACCGAACAGCACGTCGACGAGATGCCAGCGATAGCCGCTCGCGATCAGCAGCACGAACAGCGCCGCGCACACGCCGACGCCGATCGCGGCGGGACGCCAGTCGCGTCGGCCGGCCGCCATCCCGAGCGCCGTGACGGCGACGAACATGGCGCTGAAGAACGTGTAGTAGAGGCCCGAAGTGCCGGCGACCAACAGGCATAGCGCGACGAATGCGGCGACCGGCCCCTTGCTGCCACTGCCGACGGTCGCGACTTCGGCGACGAGATATGAGAGCGCCGCGCCCCACGGCACCGCGTAGTAGAGCGCCAGGAAGTCGTGGCCGCCGGCGCGCCCCGCCAGGAAGGGCGACACGACGAACACCACCGAGGCGACGGCGGCCAGCCACGGCCGGACCGACAGGACGCGCAGCACCACGAAGGAGGAGACGAAGATCGCCGCGATCCCGATCCTGTAGAGAAGGTTTTCGACGGCGAAGACCTGGTCGCTCGTCTGCGCCAGCAGCCACAGCAGAGCCCGTTGGCTGAGGTCGAACTGCGGGAAGAAAAGGTTGTCCTGAACGCCCGGGAAGCCGAGATTCGGCACGAACCGGATGGCGAAGCCGTCCAGGAAGGCCTTGATCTGGACGAGCAGGAACAGGTGGTCGCCCTCCAGCCCGAGCGGCTGGCCGGAGTCGGTGCCCAGCGCGCCGGTGAGCCACAGCGACAGCAGAGCGCCGAGCACCAGCACGACCGGAGTGGAGAGCCACGGGGCGGTGCGCCAGGAGAAAGAGGCCGGCGCCTGCGGTCCGCCGCCGTCGGCGTCCGCGACGCCGGCGCCGATCGGGGGGCCCGACCCGACCGGGCGGGAGAAACGGAACATGTCGGTCTCGCTGGTTGAACGTCCGCGACCAGCCGGGTACGGAAGCCCGCCCGCGGACGACCATTGGGATGCGCGGCTCTCCGGGGGTGGTTTGCGGCTCGCCGTCCAGACCGGATGAGCGCCACGCGTGCCGAAAAGCAGGCCGGTCGACGACGGCACCAAACGATCGGATGTATGGCGCTCGATCCGCGGGAGGGTATCGGCGTGGCGGTGGACCGGCAACCATCCTGACCCGGTCCCACCCTGCCTCTCCGCCCGTGGCCTGCGGTCGCGGCAGGGCGGGCTCGCCCCGTAAAGCCTTGCGTCGGCAGGGCCGATCGCATCTACTCCGCCCGGTTTTGCCGCATGCCGCCGGGGGAATGCATGGGACTTGCGGTCCTGATCCTGGGTCTCGTGCTGTTCATCGGGCCCCATGTCTTCGTATCGATGCGCGACCGCCGCGCCGCCCTGATCGGGCGGATCGGCGAGCTGCCCTACAAGGCACTGATCTCGGTCGCCTCGCTTCTCGGCATCGTGCTGATCGGCTGGGGCTTCGCCGAGTACCGGGCCGAGGGCGAGTGGATCGAGCTCTACGATCCGCCCACCTGGACCCGCCATCTGTCGGCGCTGCTGATGTGGCCGGCCGTCGTCATGGTCACGGCCGCCTACATCCCCGGCAACATCAAGCGCACGCTCAAGCACCCGATGCTGTCGGGCGTGAAGCTGTGGGCGGTGGCGCATCTGATCGCCAATGGCGACCTCGGCTCGATCCTGATCTTCGGCTCGATCCTGGCCTGGGCCGTCTACGACCGCATCACCCTCAAGCGCCGCAGCGACCCCGGCGCGCCGCCGATTCCGGTCGGCGGACGCCGCAACGACATCCTGGCCGTGGTGGTCGGGACCATCCTGTACCTCGCCCTCGCTTTCGTGTTCCACCCGCTGGTCATCGGCCGCGCCGTGTTCGGAAGCCCGGCGCTCGGGACCTGATCGCGGGCCGCCGCCCGCGCCAGCGACACCGACCGAGAGAATCCCGGACGAAAGAGATCCCGCATGTCCGTGCATCGCGACGAAAAGCGGCTGACCGCGCCCGACATTCTGGCCCGCAAGGGCGGCGTGCCGATCACCATGCTGACCTCCTATCACGCCCACACGGCAGGCCTGTGCGACCGGCATTGCGACTCGATCCTGGTCGGCGACTCGCTCGGCATGGTCATGCACGGGCTGGAGACCACCGTGCCGGTGACGCTCGACATGATGATCCTGCAGGGGCTGGCGGTGATGCGCGGCTCCAAGCGCGCCCTGGTCGTCGTCGACATGCCGTTCGGCAGCTACGAGGCGTCGAAGGAGCAGGCCTTCCACTCCGCCGCCCGGATCATGAAGGAGACGGGCTGCGGCGCCATCAAGCTCGAGGGCGGCGTGCGCATGGCCGAGACGGTGAGGTTCCTGGTCGAGCGCGGCATCCCGGTGATGGGCCATGTCGGCCTCACCCCGCAGTCGATCAACACGCTCGGCAGCTTCCGGGCCCAGGGTCGCGACCCGGCGAACTGGGGGCCGATCGAGGCGGACGCCAAGGCGGTCGCCGACGCCGGCGCCTTCGCCGTGGTGCTGGAGGCGATCGCCGAGCCGCTCGCCGCCAAGATCACCCGCGACGTGCCGATCCCGACCATCGGCATCGGGGCGAGCGCCGCCTGCGACGGCCAGGTGCTGGTGCTGGAGGACATGCTGGGCCTGTCGCCCTGGGTGCCGAAATTCGTCAAGCGCTACGCCGACCTCGGCCCGTCGATCGAGGCGGCGGTGGCGGCCTATGCCGAGGAGGTGCGCTCGCGCGCCTTCCCGGGCCCCGAGAACGTCTATCCGGTGAAGAAGCCGTCCTGACCGGGACGGCGTCCTCCCGACCCTGGCCCGCGGCGCCGGACGCCTTGCGCTCGCCACAAGCATGGTCTAGCGCCAAGGGGAACGGATCGCGCCCCCGGCACGGCCGGCCATCCGCCTGATCCGACGCCGAAACGAACAGCAACAAGCCTTTGAAACACAAGGCACTGAAACAGCGAGTCGACGCGTGACCGATATCTTCCAGGAAGTCGACGAGGAAGTCCGCCGAGAACGGCTCCAGCAGATCTGGAAGCGTCACGGCACCCTCATCATCGCGGTCTGCGTGCTGATCATCGTGGGGGTCGCCGGCTGGCGCGGCTGGCAGTGGTATCAGGCCAAGCAGGCCTCCGAGGCGAGCGTCGCCTTCGAGACCGCCGCCAGGCTCGCCCAGGACGGAAAGCACGGCGAGGCCAGCGCCGCTTTCGCCAAGCTCGCCGGTGACGTCGCAATCCCGGCCTATCGCAGCCTGGCGCGGCTGCGCGAGGCCGAGGAGCAGGCCGTCACCGATCCCAAGGCCGCCATCGCGGCCTACGACGCGATCGCGGCCGACACCTCGACCACCGCCATGTTCCGCGAGGCTGCCGCCCTGCGGGCCGGCCTCCTCATGGTCGATACGGCGCCCTTCGCCGAGATCCAGAAGCGCGTCGAGCCGCTCGCCCGGCCGGACGGCGCCTTCCGCCACTCGGCGCGCGAGCTGCTCGCGCTGTCGGCCTGGAAGGCCGGCGATGCCGCCGCCGCGCGCCGCTGGGCCGAAGCCGCTGCGGGCGACGCCGAGGCGCCGCCCGGGTTGAAGGCGCGGGTCGACATCCTGCTCGCCCTGGTGGGCGAAAGCGCCAAGAGCTGAAGGAGCCGCCGATGCGCGCCCGTGCCCGCGTGATCCTGCTCGCGACCGCCGCCGCGTTGGCGCTGCCGCTCGCCGGCTGCGACCAGATCGACGGCCTCACCGCCATGTTCGACACCAAGAAGAAGCTGCCGGGCGAGCGCAAGCCGGTGTTCCCGGAGGGCGTGCCGGGCATCCAACAGGGCGTGCCGCCCGAATATCTGCCGGGCCACAAGGAGCCGGAGGCGCCCGCCGGGCCGCCGCCCGAGGCTGCCGCCGCTCCCGAGCCTCAGCCGGAGGCGAAGCCGCGCAGCCGGCCGCAGTCCGCCCAGTCGCCGGCTCCGCAGCAGCGCCGCGCCGCCGCGCCGCCGGTCGCCGATCCGGATGCCGAGCCGGCCGCCGCACCGACGGCGGCGCCGACCCGTACGGCCCGGCCGGCGCCGGCGACCCCGGTCGGGTCGGTTCCGGTCCGTCCGCAGCAGCAGGCTCCCGCCTCGGCCGCGCAGCCGCCGACCTCGACGGCCGCCGAGCCGCAGGGCACCCTGCCGTGGCCGAGCGCACCGGCACCCGGCTCGTTCTCGCGCTGACGAGGGTCTCCTGACGGTCGGCCGTTCCGGCCGTCGCCGAGCCCGATACGCCGCCCGTCGCCTGTGCTATGCAGGCGCGCGGTGGCCGCGGCCGGTTCGGGCCGTCACCGCTGCATTCCGTTTCGTCCCGCCCGGCTCGGCCTCTCGGCCGGGCCATCGTTTTCATTGCGAGAGGCCGCCCGGCGACCCCGATGTCCTTCACGATTGCCATTGTGGGGCGCCCCAATGTGGGCAAGTCGACCCTGTTCAACCGCCTCGTCGGCAAGCGCATCGCGCTGGTCGACGACCAGCCCGGCGTGACCCGTGACCGCCGCGAGGGCACGGGCCGGCTCGGCGACCTCGACTTCACCGTCATCGACACTGCCGGCTTCGAGGAGGCGGCGATCGAATCGCTCGCCGGCCGCATGCGGGCCCAGACCGAGACCGCGATGGCCCAGGCCGACGCGATCCTGTTCCTGATCGATGCCCGCGCCGGTCTCACCCCGATGGACCGCGCCTTCGCGGCGGCCGTCCGCAAGATCGGTCGGCCGGTCGTATTGGTCGCCAACAAGAGCGAGGGGCGCCAGGCGAGCTCCGGCGTCTACGAGGCGTTCGGGCTCGGGCTGGGCGAGCCGGTCGGGGTCTCGGCCGAGCACGGGGAGGGCCTCTCCGACCTCTACGACGCGCTCCGCGAGGCGCTGCCCGAGGAGACCCGGGCCGCCGCCGCCGCGACCAAGGCCGAGGTGCTGGCCGAGCGCGAAGCCAAGTTTCTGGCCCGCGAGGCCAAGGCGGCCGGCGAGGAGCCGGTCGACCCGGGTGCGCCGACCCGGCCGATCCGCATGGCGGTGGTCGGCCGGCCGAACGCCGGCAAGTCGACCCTGATCAACCGGCTGCTCGGCACCGACCGGCTGCTCACCGGACCCGAGGCCGGCATCACCCGCGACGCCATCGCGGTGGATCTCGACTGGGGCGGCCGGGCGTTCCAGGTGCACGACACCGCCGGCATGCGGCGCAAGTCCAAGATCGACGACAAGCTCGAGAAGATGTCCGTCTCGGACGGGCTGGAGGCGATCCGGTTCGCCGAGGTGGTCGTTCTGCTGATGGACGCGACCGCGCCGTTCGAGGAGCAGGATTTGCGCATCGCCGACCTGGTCGAGCGCGAGGGGCGCGCCCTGGTGCTGGGCCTCTCCAAATGGGACCTCGCCGAGGGTGAGGCCGGCGCGCTGACCCGGCTGCGCGACGAGGTCGGCTACCGGCTGCCCCAGCTCGCCGGCCTGCCGGTCGTCGCCGTCTCGGGGCTGACCGGGGCCGGACTCGACCGGCTGATGCAGGCCGTGATCGACATCCACGCGATCTGGAACCGGCGCATCGCGACCCATGCGCTCAACCGCTGGCTCGACGGCGCCATCGGGGCGCATCCGCCGCCCGCCGTCTCGGGCCGCCGGCTGAAGCTCAACTACATCACCCAGCCGAAGGCCCGGCCGCCGAGCTTCGTCGTCTTCTGCACCCGCGCCGACGCGGTGCCGGAATCCTACAAGCGCTATTTGATCAACGGTCTGCGCGAGAGCTTCGATCTGCCCGGCACGCCGATCAGGCTGACCCTGCGGGAAAAGAACAACCCCTATGCGACCAGGGCGAAGGGACGCTGACGGCTTGCCCGACAGCCCGGCCGGCGTGGCCGGGCCGCCCGAAGCCGTGGCCGATCCCTCTCCGTCCGGTCCGCGGCGTGCCGCCTTCGGCTTCGTCTTCGTCACGGTGGCGATCGACATGCTGTCGGTCGGCATCTTCGTGCCGGTGCTGCCGCGGCTGGTGGCGGATTTCCTCGGCGGCGACGAGGTCGCCGCGGCCTCCTGGTACGGGCTGTTCGGCACCGCCTTCGCGCTGATGCAGTTCGTCTTCTCGCCCGTGCAGGGGGCGCTCTCGGACCGCTTCGGCCGCCGGCCCGTGATCCTGATCTCCAATTTCGGCGTCGGGATCGACTATGTCGTGATGGCGCTGGCGCCGAGCCTCGGCTGGCTGTTCGCCGGACGCGTCGTCTCGGGCATCGCCTCGGCCTCCATCTCCACCGCCTTCGCCTACATCGCCGACGTCACGCCGGTGGAGAAGCGCGCCGCCCGCTTCGGCATGCTCGGCGCCGCCTTCGGGCTCGGCTTCGTGGTCGGGCCGGCGATCGGCGGGCTCGCCGGCAGCATCGATCCGCGGCTGCCGTTCTGGATCGCCGCCGGCCTCAGCCTGCTCAATGCCGGCTACGGCTTCTTCGTGCTGCCGGAATCGCTGCCGCCCGGGAAGCGGGCGCCGCTGGCGCTCGCCCGCGCCAATCCGGTCGGCGCGTTGGTGCTGCTGCGCTCGCAGCCGCAGCTCCTCGGCCTCGCCGGCGTGTGGTTCGTCAGCCAGCTCGCCCATTTCGTGCTGCCGACCATCGGCGTCCTGTACCTCACCTTCCGGTACGGCTGGGACGAGCGCACCATCGGCTTCACCATGGCGGCGGTCGGGCTCGCCGCCGTGATCGTCCAGGGCGGCCTGATCGGGCCGGGGGTGCGCCTGCTCGGCGAGCGCAACGCCATGCTGGTCGGCTTTTCGGCCGGCATCCTCGGCCTGCTGATCGAGGGCTATGCGCCGGTCGGCTGGATCTTCTGGATCGGCATCCCGTTCACCAGCCTGTGGGGCTTCGCCAACGCGGCCGGCAACAGCCTGATGAGCCGGCGGCTCGGCCCCTCCGAGCAGGGCCGGCTGCAGGGCGCCAATGCCTGCCTGATGGGGATCGCCGGCCTGATCGGGCCCGGCCTGTTCTCCCAGGTCTACGCCATGGCCCTGGCGGCGCCGGGCCAGACGGTCCCGGGGCCCGGCGCTCCGTTCTTCCTGTCCGCCGGCCTGCTCCTGGTCGCCACAATCCTGGCCCTGCGAACCGCCCGCTAGCGGCGCAGCCGGGCGCCGCCGACGCGGCGGTGCTCCCGTCCCGCGGGCGGCGGAAATGTCACATTCGCGCCAGGAACAGGCCCCCGGCCGCCCGACCGGACTTGCCTTCGGGCGCGCGAGCCTCGATTGTTTCCAAAGTGTGAACGGACGGGCGGACGCAGCGCGTCCGCAGCGAGCCGTGCCGTGCCCTGGCGATGTCGCCGGGTGTCCGGTGCAGGGAAGCAGGCGGCCGTTCGGGCAGCCGAGGCGAGGCAGGGGAAACGATGACGTCGCAAGACGTTACCGCAAGCAGCTTCGGCACTGGATCAGCGGCGGCCACGGCCCGGGCGGGGGCGGCGGCGCATGTCCATGTCGGCTATCGGGCCGATGTCGACGGTCTGCGGGCGGTGGCGATTCTCCCAGTCGTGTGTTTCCACGCGTTTCCGGCCGCGATGCCGGGCGGCTTCGTCGGGGTCGACATCTTCTTCGTCATCTCCGGCTACCTGATCAGCGGCATCCTGCTCGGTAACCTCGCCCGCGGCACGTTCAGCCTCCCGGACTTCTACGCCCGACGGGTCCGCCGCATCTTCCCGGCGCTCGCCACGGTGCTGAGCTCGTCCTACCTGGCCGGCGGGCTGCTGCTCTATCCGGACGAGTTCAAGCAGCTCTGCAAGCACATCGCGGCCGGCGCGGCGTTCATCGCCAATTTCGCGCTGCGCCGGGAGGTCGGCTATTTCGACGCCGCCGCCGAGACCAAGCCGATGCTGCATCTGTGGTCGCTCGGCGTCGAGGAGCAGTTCTACATCGTGTGGCCGCTGCTGCTGTGGCTCGGCTGGCGGCTGCGGCTGAACCTGCGGATGGTGATCCTGGGTGTCGGCGCCGTGTCGCTCGCCTGGAACCTGTGGGCGGTCGGTGCGGACGATCCGAAGGCCTTCTTCTCGCCGCTGGTGCGGGTCTGGGAGCTCGCCGCCGGGGCGCTGCTCGCCCATGCGGCGGCGACCGGGACCGGCAGCCCGGAGCGGCCGGCGCTGCGCGACGCCATGTCGATCGCCGGTGCGGCCCTGCTGGTCGGCGCACTGGCGCTGCTCGATCGCGAGATGCCGTTTCCGGGCTGGCGCGCCATGGTCCCGGTCTCGGGCGCCTGCCTGCTGATCGCGGCGGGGCCGGGCGCGATCGTCAACCGCACCGTGCTGGCCCATCCCGCCATGGTCTGGGTCGGCCTGATCAGCTACCCGCTCTATCTCTGGCACTGGCCGCTCTTGTCGTTCGCCCACATCGCGATCCTGGACGGCTGGGAGCCGGCCGTGCGGATGGCGGCCGTCGTCCTCGCCGTGCTGCTGGCCTGGCTGACCTATCGTTTCGTCGAGACTCCGCTGCGGTTCGGGCGGTGGCGCAAGCACAGCGTGGCGGTGCTGGCGGTCGGTCTCGCCGGCATCGGCGGCGCCGCCTTCGCGACCAACCAGCTCGACGGCTTTCCGGGCCGCGTTCCGGCCGACACCGGCGGCCTCGCGGCGTGGCGCTACGAGACCGGGCCGGCCTACCGGTCGGGGTCGTGCTTCCTGGAGGATCTGAACGCGCACGTGTTCGGCGACTGCGTCGACCCGCCGTCGGCCGGGCCGCGCCTCGTCGCGCTGTGGGGCGATTCGCACGCCGCGCATCTCTATGCCGGCCTCGCGCCGGTCGCCGGCCGGATGGCCCAGTACACGGCGAGCGGCTGTCCGCCGCTGCTGGCGACCGATTTCAGCTACCGGGCGAACTGCCGCGCCATCAACGAGGCGGTCTTCGACCGGCTGACCCGGCTCAGGCCGCACACCGTGGTGCTGGCCGCCAACTGGCGGGACCACGACTGGCGCCGGCTCGATGCGACGCTGACGGCGTTGAAGCGCGCCGGCGTCGCCCGGATCGTCGTGGTGGGGCCGGTGCCGCAGTGGCAGATCGCGCTGCCGAAGGTGCTGCTGCGCTATGCGGCGCGCTCCGGCGGCCAGTATCCGGACCGCCTGACCTACGGCCTGCAGTCCGACATCGCCCGGCTCGACCGCACCATGCGGGCGTTCGTCGAGGCGAACGGCGCCGTCTACGCGTCGCCGTACCGGGCGCTGTGCGACGAGCGCGGCTGCCTCACCCATCTGGGCGCCGTGCCCGACACGCTGATCACCTTCGACCCGGCCCACCTCACCGCGGTCGGCGCCGCGCATGTGGTGCGGGCGCTGGGGCTGCCCTGACGGTCCTCGAACGTGACGGTTCTGGACCGTGACGGTCCGGGGCCGCGGCCGGCTCAGCGCCGCGGTCGCAGCACCACGTCGAGGGGATGGAAGCGGCCGGTCGCGAGCAGTCCCGAGAGATGCTCGGGCGTCGCGTCCGGCACCGGAACCAGCGCTCCGGTCGCGGTCTCGAGCAGCTCGATCGCGAAGACGCCCAGAATGGTTTCGAGATCGCGCACCGGCAGATGCCGGATCTCCACCAGGGCCGCGAAGGCGGCGAAGCGCGCCGCGTCGCCGAGCCCGGCCAGGACCGCGCTCTCTTGGCCCTCGACGTCGATCTTGACCAGCACCCGCTTGCCCGGGTCGGGACGTCCGTCGTCGAGCAGGCGCGCCAGCGTCGTCATGCCGACCACGACCTGCTCCAGCCGGTGACCGGCCGACTCGGTCCGATGGATCGACGCGGCCGACAGGCCGGACCAGGTCCGATCGAGGGTGAGCGCCACGGTGCCCTCGCGGTCGCCGACGGCCGCCTGCACCAGCACGGCGGCGTGGCCGGCCTCGCGCAGCGTCCGGTCCAGATAGGCGCAGACATGCGGGTTGGGCTCGATCGCGATCAGCCGCACCGCCGCGTCGACCGGGAGGTCGACCAGCATCTCGCCGTAATTGGCGCCGACGTCGACGATGTGGGTCCACGGCTCCGCCCGCGCGAGAGTCTGCCAGAGCTGCGACGCCGCCGGATCGAGGCCGCCCGGCCGGTGCAGCAGGGCACGCCCGCGCAGGTCGGCGGCGTCGACATGGATGGCGCGGCCGCGGGGTGAGCGGGCCGCCGCCGGTCCCTCGGGCTGTGCCCAGGTCGGGCCGACCTGCGGCTTTCGGGGCGCGGCCGTCCAGGCCGGCAGGCCGCGCGGGCCCGTTCGCCCGCGCAAGGCGCGGCCGATCCGCCGGAACAGCCGGGCCGGGCCGGACCGCATCGTGGCGCCGCCGAGCACGTAGTCGAGCCGCCGGCGCAGCTCGTCGGCGTCCTGCTCGGCCGCGGTCTTCGGCAGGGTGCTGGTGGCGAGCCGCTCCTCGACGGCTGCGATCCACTCCGCGGTGGCGCCGCGCCGCCGCGCGGCGGCCACGGCCTCCTGCAGCGCCAGCGTCGAGTAGGGCGTCAGCGGGAACTGCTCGATGAGGGTGCGCTCCGGCAGCACGCCGCCGAGCGACTCCGGCACCGGGTGCCCGAGCGCGCTGAAGGTCAGTGCCGTGTGGATGCATTTGCGGCAGCGCCCGCAGGCCGTTCCGTCCGGCTTGGTCTGGTCGCAGGGCCGGAGCTGGCGGACTGCCGCGGGCCAGCCGGCGATGCCCTCGACCTTGTCGATCCGATGCGCCTCGGCGCCGTGGTGGCGGACCGGAAAGCCGGGGCGCCCGAGCAGGGGGTCGGTCAGCGGATTGGTCTCGAGCGGCAGCACGAGCTGGTCGTAGCCGTAGGAGGACGGGATCGCGACGCCGCCGTACTGGTCGGTGAGCAGAGCCGCCGCGACGGCGGGCAGGAAGTAGCCGAGATAGCCGGGCAGCCGGACCGCCAGCTCGTTCCAGTTGGTGGCGACCTCGATCAGCGGCACCCCGAGCGATTCGGCACAGCCGCGCAGGCCCGTCGCGACGGCGTTCCACTGGTCCGTCCGGTCGAGACCGACATCGAGCCCGTGAACCGACACGAGTGCGCCGAGCGTGCCGTCCCGGGAGAGCATCCGGGCCGAGTAGCAACTGTCGAGACCGCCCGAGAACGGCACCGCGAACCGCTTCTCGGGCTGGTAGGCCATCTCGGGCAGCAGGGTGCGGGCCCGCACCGCCACCGGGCGGAACGTCTCCGGCATCCAGGCCGCGAAGGCCCGCTGGTAGTCGTGGAGATTGGTGACGATACCGGCGGTCAGCGGGCCTTCGATCACCAGGTCGCGGCCGGCCGCCATGGCCTGGTTGATGATGGAGACTGCGAAAGCGTGCGCGACGGCGACCTCGGCGATCGGCCGCTCGTCGGCGATCCGGTACCACAGCCGGACCGCGTCCTTGCCGAAGCCGGTGATCTCCGCCGCCACGGTCCGGGTTCCGTTCCTGCAGGCCGGCGGGGCGATGCGAACGACGATCTCGGGCAAGGACGCTCTCACTCGCTGTGGCCTGAGTAGAAGGGCGTGAAGGCCCCGGTGAACCGTTCGCGCTCGGCCGCCAGCCACTGCGCGATCTCCTCGTCGCTCGGCGGCTCGATGTCGGCCGGCGGCCACAGCGCCGTCCGGGTGCCGGCGAAACCGCCGGCGCGGTAGTAGTCCGGCGTCGCATGCTCGCCGAACCGGCCGATGTAGCGCGCGTAGCAGGCCGCGGTGGTCAACCGCACCTTGCCGAGCAGCACGGTGGCGAGCCAGCGGGCGGCATCCTGGCTGGTGATGCGGGTGTCGAGCCCGTGCTCGCGGAAGAACGCGCGGATGCGCTCGTGGTCGCGGTCCGAATAGTCTGCCCCTTCGAGCAACGCGAGATAGCGGCGGCGGAACGGCTGCTCGTCCTGCCAGGCCCGGCGCGTCGTCGCGGCCCCCCAGTTCTCGTGCATGTGGATGAGGCGACGCCGGTCGCGCCACTGCGCGATGCGTCGCGCCCACATATCGCCATAGGCCGAGACATAGGCGATGCGCGGATCCGCGAGGGCGAAGCCGATCAGCCGGTCGACGGCGCCGAGATAATGGCGCGACAGCACGAGGTCGTCCTCGAGGAACAGGGCGGCCGCGGCGTCGCGCTGGACGAAGACATGCGTCTCGGCCCGCTGGTAGTTGTCGGCGATGCCGAGATTCTCGGGCGCCTGGAACACCTCGCCCCAGGGAAAGATCTCGCGGAACAGCGCGACGCAGGCCTCGATCCGGGTCTGGTCGCCCTTGAGACGTCCGCTGTGCGGATTGAAGGCGCCGTCCTGGAACAGGAGGACCGGGTCGGCCGGCGTGGTCTGTCGGCGCAGGCTGAGGAGCGTGGAGCGGAGATAGGTGGGCCGATCGAAGGACAGGATGGCGATCGGGAGAGGCTCCCGGGGGCGTTGCGGGGGACGTCCGAAGAGCTTCAAAAGCTGTACCTGTCCAAACGGCCTCGACGGCGCGGGGCTCGATGCGACGACCTTACAGTATCGACCTGATCGACCTGCAGAGCCCCTCCGATGGGTGGGTCGGACCGCGACGGGCAAGTGCGGCCCGACGCCTGCGCGTTCGCTATACGCAACCGTAACATGTTCTCCACCGCCGCAAGCCGGCGGCAGACCCCCGGCGCACCGGCGGCGCACCGGCGGCGCAGCCGCAGCCGCTTCTCCGGCGCGAGGAGCCGGGTCGGGCCCGCCGCACTCAGTCCGGCGGATTGTAGTGCAGAAGCCGGCCGGCGCGCAGATCGAACAGCCGGCCGGTCTCCTGGAAGCCGGGCAGGCACAGCGATACGATCGCGGCGGCTGCTTCCTCCGGGGGCTGGACGGTCTTGGGATCCTCGCCCGGCATGAGGGCCGCCCGCATCTTGGTGCGGGTCGGGCCGGGATTGCACACGTTCACCCGCATCGGCGTCGTCACGGTCTCGGCCGCATAGGTGCGGGCCATCGCTTCGAGCGCCGCCTTGGAGATCGCGTAGGGTCCCCGATAGGCCCGCCCGGCATGGGCTGCGCCCGACGACACGAACACGACACGGCCAGCGTCGGCCCGCCGCAGCAGCGCGTCGAAGCAGCGCAGCAGCTGCAGGTTCGCCGTGACGTTCACCTGCATCAGCGTGTCGAACTCCTTGACCTCGACATGCGGGACGGGCGTCACCGGGCCGAGCTGGCCGGCATTGGCGACCAGGATGTCGAGATGGCCGTAGCGGTCGTCGAGCACGAGCGCGAGGCGGGCGATGCCGTCGTGATCGGTGAGATCGAGCGGGACCAGCGTCGCCGTGCCGCCGGCCGCCTGGATGGCGTCGTCGAGCTCCTCGAGGCCGCCGACCGTGCGGGCGACGGCGATCACATGGGCTCCCGCCTGGGCGAGGGCGAGGGCGGTGGCGTAGCCGATCCCGCGGGAAGCCCCGGTGACGAGCGCAATCTTTTCAGCGAGCGGTTTGGTCATGCGGCGGTCGAGTCCAATCGAATGAGCTGAGTGATTGAAGGTGAAGAGATCTCGGCCGCGGCGGGAGAGGACGGCGGGGAAAACGGGACCGCCGGCGCGACCACACACGTCCCCGATCCGGGCCGCCGCGACCACCATCGCGACGGTCCGCTCGAGTTGCGCGTACGGCCCGATCAGGCCTTGTTTCCGGACACGGAATATAGACCTCGATCAATTTTGCAATGATCGGTTAGGCCGCCGCGGAGGGAGGCGGGGCCGAGACTGCGAGGGGACAATGCATCACGCACGGCGGGGCCGCCGCGGCTTCGCCCGCGCGAGCGGTCGCGGCGACGACGACGGGGTCAGCCGATCGTCTGGTCGATCGGCCGCCGCAACTGCGTGCCGGTGCATGGCCCGGCCGTCCGCCTCAGCTCGCTTCGGCCAGCAGCGAGAGCTGGCGCGGCGCGCTGGCATCGTCGGACATGTCGGTCAGCGGCGTCGGATACTCGCCGGTGAAGCAGTGGTCGGTGAATTGCGGGCGGGCATTGTCGCGGCCCGGCTCTCCGACCGCCCGGTAGATGCCGTCGACCGACAGGAAGGCGAGGCTGTCGGCGCCGATATACTGGCGCATCTCCTCGATCGTGTGGGTCGCCGCGAGCAGCTTCTCGCGCTCCGGCGTGTCGATGCCGTAATAGTCCGGGTGCGTGATGGGCGGCGAGGCGATGCGGAAATGCACCTCGGTGGCGCCGGCCTCGCGCATCATCTGCACGATCTTCACCGAGGTGGTGCCGCGCACCAGCGAATCGTCGATCAGCACGATCCGCTTGCCGGCGACGACGGCGCGGTTGGCGTTGTGCTTGAGGCGGACGCCGAGCTCACGGACCGACTGGGTCGGCTGGATGAAGGTGCGGCCGACATAGTGGTTGCGGATGATGCCGAGCTCGTAGGGGACGCCGGAGGCCTGGGCGTAGCCGATCGCCGCCGGCACGCCGGAGTCGGGCACCGGCACGACCACGTCGGCGGCGGCCGCCGCCTCGCGGGCGAGCTCGCGGCCCATGTTCTTGCGGACCTCGTAGACGCTGCGGCCACCGACCATGGAGTCCGGCCGCGAGAAGTAGATGTACTCGAAGATGCAGGGGCGCGGCGGCGTCGGCGGGAACGGCTTGTGCGACTGGGCGCCGTTCTCGTCGAACACCAGGACCTCGCCGTTCTCGAGCTCCCGCACGTACTTGGCGCCGATGATGTCGAGCGCGCAGGTCTCCGAGGTGATGATCGGGCAGCCGTCCAGATCGCCCAGCACCAGCGGCCGGATGCCGAGCGGGTCGCGGGCGCCGATCAGCTTCTTGTTGGTCATAGCGACCAGCGAGTAGGAGCCCTCGAGCAGCCGCAGGGCCTCGATGAACTTGTCGACGAAGCGGTTGCGGCGCGAGCGCGCGACGAGGTGCAGAATCACCTCGGTGTCGCTGGTCGAATGCATCATGGCGCCTTCGCCGACGAGCTGGCGCCGTAACGTCAGCCCGTTGGTGAGGTTGCCGTTGTGGCCGACCGCGAAGCCGCCCGATTCGAGCTCCGCGAAGAAAGGCTGGACATTGCGCAGGATGGTGCCGCCGGTCGTCGAGTAGCGCACATGCCCGACCGCCATGTGGCCGGGAAGCTGCTCGATGACGTGGCGCTTGGAGAACGTGTCCTCGACCAGGCCGAGCCGCCGCTCGGAATGGAAGCGCCTGCCGTCGAACGAGACGATGCCGGCCGCCTCCTCGCCACGGTGCTGCAGGGCGTGCAGCCCGAGCGCCGTGATGGCGGCGGCGTCGCGATGCCCGTAGATGCCGAAGACGCCACATTCCTCGCGGAGCCGGTCGCCGTCGAGCGCGGGATCGAAGATCGAGAACCCTTGCTCGTGGTCGGTCGAGACAGTCATGGGCAGTTCCCTCGGGGCATCGACGGGGCGGACCGGCGGGCCCGCGACACGGCCGGAAGCCCGGCCACGAAAAACAGAAGGACGACCGCTCCGTCGTCCCGCCGGGGCGGGGACGGATCGGCCGTCACGTTCAAGAGGCCCGACAGAGCCTCGTTACGCTACCGCAGCACCACACTCGTGCGCGTCCCGTCGGGACCATCGAGGTCCGCGAGACGCTGGCTCGGCACACGGTCCGAACGCTGTTCGGGCGGATTGTCCGGATCCTCGTCGGCGGGTCGCTTCTTGAACCGCTTCAAGATGGTGTTCTCGGGGTCTTCCGGCAACAGGGACATCAGCCAATCGCCGGTCCCTTTCAGCACGACATGCGACCGTGCGTTGCGCACCGCGTCCGGTTGCGACTTCACCGGGACCAGCCAGTCGAAAAAGATGAAGGCGACGACGACGATCAGGAGCCCGCGGCCGAGGCCGAACAGGAAGCCGAGGGTGCGGTCGAGCGCCCCGATCCGGCTGTCCAGGATGCGGTCGGAAATCCGCACCGTCAGGGCCGAGACGATGATCAGGGTCAGCAGGAAGACGCCGCCGACGACCGCGCCCATCGCGACGTAATCATTGTTGAAATACTGCTTGGCGTAAGGAAGGAGGCGAGGAAACGCGTAGAGGGTCGCCACCGCGGCCGCGCCCCAGGCCGCGATCGACAGCACCTCGCGCATGAAGCCGCGGACCATGGCCAGGAGCCCCGAGATCAGCATCACGACGATCAGGAAGATGTCCAGGTACATCTGAGGCGGGCTCGTTCCATGGGGTCCCCCGCCGGGACATGCGCCGGCCACGGGATGCGGCCCGTGTATAGAGCATTTTTCGTTCGGCTGGGAACCGGCCCGCCGAGAAATCCACGGCGCTGCCGACGGTTCTGCGCGACCTGTGGCAAGGCGGTCATGGCGGGGGGCCGGGTCCGGCCACTGCAGGGGGAGCGCTACTCCGACCGCGGAAGCGCCCTCAGTCGTTTCAGCCGATATTGCTCGGTGATGCGGTCCCGCAGCACCCGAAAGAAGCCCGGAGGCAGAAAGCCGTAAGCCGCGGAGGAGAGGTCTCCCGGAAGTGCCGGCCGCAGGTCCGGACCGGGCCACACGAAGTCGTTGGCCTCGGTCAGGACCACCCAGGAGCGATCCGAATCGAGACCGAGCCGCTGCTTGACGGCCTGAGGGATTTCGAGCGCATCGGCGGGCGTGGCGGGAGGCGAGTGGGTTACTGGGAGCACGCGCACCAGCGGAGCGTCGCCGTCCCGAAGAACGACCAGCACAATGGCGCAGGGGCGGTCCTCGAGGCCTTCTTCCCGCCCCTCGCGAGCCTCGCGAGCCCACAGGTAAGAGTACCGGATCACCAGGCCCGGCTGAGGAACCGGCCAGCTCACGGCCGCCAGTCTTTCAGCTCCGCGTCGAGATGCTCGTGGCCGGGCGGAACCTCGGCCTCGGCGATCAGGGCGACCTCCTGTTCGGTGAACTCCTCGAGCGTCACCACCCGGCGGTCGCGCCGCTTGAGGCGAGCATATTCCTCGGCCGACAACACGACCAACCGGTCCCGGCCGTTCTTGGTGATGGTCACGGGCTCGGAGAGGGCCTTGTCGGACAGCGACCCGAAGTTCCTGATGAAGTCCGCGGTCGAGACCTTCATGTCTGAATCCTGCGTCTCGTTCGCATTATCTGAAGGATATGTATTTTACGGCGGAGCCGCAGGCCGTTCAAGAGTCCTCCTCTAGCTCCGCGCCTCCCGTCGCGGCGCCGGGCGGTCCGGCACGATGCGGGCGACCAGGTCGTTCAGGCTGGCGATCGGGGCGATCGAGAGGCCGTCGCGTTCGCCGCCGCGGGTAGCGTCCGGTGCGACGGCACGGGCGAAGCCGAGCTTCTGGGCCTCCTTCAGCCGGGCCGGGGCGTGCGACACGGGACGCACGGCGCCCGACAGCGACACCTCGCCGAAATGCACGGCGTCGGCGGGCAGGGGAGTCTTGGCGAGCGACGAGACCAGCGCGGCCGCCGCCGCCAGGTCGGCCGCCGGCTCCTGGATGCGCAGGCCGCCGGCGACGTTGAGGTAGACGTCGTAACCCCCGAGCTTCACGCCGCAATGCGCCTCCAGCACGGCCAGCACCATGGCCAGCCGGCTGGGGTCCCAGCCGACCACGGCGCGGCGCGGCGTGCCGAGCGAGGTGGGCGCCACCAGGGCCTGGATCTCGACCAGCAGCGGCCGGGTGCCCTCCATGCCGGCGAACACGGCGGTGCCGGGGGCGCCGAGGTCGCGCTCGGAGAGAAACAGGGCGGACGGGTTGGCGACCTCGGACAGGCCGCCGCCCGTCATCTCGAACACGCCGATCTCGTCGGTCGGCCCGAAGCGGTTCTTCACGGCCCGCAGGATGCGGAAATGGTGGCCGCCCTCGCCCTCGAAGGACAGCACGGCGTCGACCATGTGCTCGACGACGCGCGGGCCGGCGATCTGGCCGTCCTTGGTCACATGGCCGACCAGGATCACGGCGGCGCCGGAGCGCTTGGCGAAACGGATCAGCATCTGGGCGGAGGCGCGCACCTGGGTCACCGTGCCGGGCGAGGACTCCACCATGTCGGTCCACATGGTCTGGATCGAATCGATCACGACGAGGCGAGGAACCTTGCCCTGCGAGAGGGTTGCGATGATGTCCTCGACCGATGTCTCGGCCGCGAGCTCGACCGGCAGCCTGGTCAGGCCGAGGCGCTCGGCGCGCAGCCGCACCTGCGCCACCGATTCTTCGCCCGTGATGTAGACCGAGCGGTTGCCGGCGGCGGCGATCGCGCCGGCGATCTGGATCAGCAGCGTCGACTTGCCGATGCCGGGGTCGCCGCCGACCAGCAGCACCGAGCCGGGCACCAGGCCGCCGCCGGCCACCCGGTCGAACTCGTTGTTGCCGGACGGAAGCCGCGGCGCCTCCTTCTGCTCGCCGGCCAGCGGTGCGAGGGCGAACGGCTTGCCCTTGCGGGGCGGCCGGCCGGGGCCGGCCGACAAGATCCGCTCGGTCGCGGTGCTCTCCTCGGAGATCGTGTTCCACTCGCCGCAGGCGTCGCACTTGCCCTGCCAGCGCTTGTAGGCGGCGCCGCAGTTCTGGCAGACGAATTCGTCGGTCTTCTTGGCCATCGCCGATGTGGGCCTCCACGGCCCGGAGAAGTCAACGATTCGCGGGCCCGTCGCCCACCCCTGGCATTTGCGCGCGATCGTGCTATATCAGGCGTACTGCAAAACCGCAGTAAGAGGCCATATGACTGCATTACCGCAGCAGCGGACCGAAGCGGACATCCTGGCGGGCGAGCGCCATGGGCTCGCCGTCACGGGCTTCTTCGCGATCATGGACCGGTGGGGAGTCGACAACCGCACCGCCCGGAAAATCCTCGGGAATCCGGCGGAGCGCACCTTTTACGACTGGAAGCGCGGCCGGGTGGTGCGGCTGCCGGACGACACCCTGCGCCGGATCGGCTGGGTCGCCGGGATCTGGAAGGCGCTGCAGATCGTCTATTCGGACCCGGCGCTCGCCGACTCGTGGCCGAACCGGCCGAACGCGGCCTTCGGCGGGCAGACGCCGCTCGCCCGGATGGCGGCCGGGGACGTCACGGATCTGGCCGCCGTGCGGGCCTATCTCGATGCCGCCCGTGCCCCCTGGTCGTGAGCCGCGCGAAACCCTGCCGGCCCGGCTGGTCGACTGGCCGAAGGCGTGGCGGATCATCGCCTCGCGCTATCCGCCCATCGACCTGTTCGAGCGGCTGACGCCCGATCCCGCCGTCTGGGACGTCCTCGCGGCGCTGGAGCAGGCGACCAATCCGCGGGTGCGTGACGCCCTCGGCGAGATCGCGCTGGTGCCGCCGCAGCGGCGGGTGAGCGGGCCGGGCGCCTCCTTCGTCATGGCGGCGTTCACGCATCTCAACCCGAAGGGCTCGCGCTTCTCCGACGGGACGTTCGGCGTCTATTACGCGGCCGCCTCGCTCGACACCGCCATCGCCGAGACGGTTCATCACTTCGGCCGCTTCGCCGCCGATGCCGGCGACCCGTTGCGCCGCGAGGACATGCGGGTGCTGGTCGGCACGATCAGCCACCGTCTGGACGACGTCGCCGCGCTGCCCGAGCCCGAGCGGGGCCCGCTGCTCGACCCGGAGTCCTACGCCGCGAGCCAACCCTTCGGGCGCGCCCGACGGGCGGCCGGGAGCGACGGGATCGTCTATCCCAGCGTCCGGCATCCGGGCGGCGACTGCGTCGCGGCGTTCTGGCCGGACGTGGTCGGCATCCCGGTCCAGGAGCGCCACCTGCAGTACGAGTGGGACGGCCGGCGCGTGTCGCGCTGGTTCGATTTTTCCCGCGACGTGTGGGTGCCGTTGTGATGCCGCCGCGATTCCGCGCCAAGATCGAAGGTAACACCGGGCGGCATCGGGCTTGCACCGGTGATCCGGGCGGCTGCACGGCGGCCGCAGATGGTGTGAAAGTCTTCGAATGCCTGACGTGATTGTTCTCGGGGCCGGAATCGTCGGTGTGGCGACGGCCCTGCATCTCCAGATGCGCGGCCGCTCGGTCGCCCTGGTCGACCGCCAGTCCCCCGGACGCGAGACCAGCTACGGCAATGCCGGCCTGATCCAGGCCGAGGCGGTCGAGCCCTATCCGATGCCGCGCGACGTCGCGAGCCTCCTGGCGGTCGTGCTCGGCCGCGGCAACGACGTGCGCTACGAGCTCGCGGCGCTGCTCGGCCATGCCGCGCCGCTGCTGCGCTACTGGTGGCACTCGGCGCCGACGCGCCACCGGGTCATCTCGGCCGCCTATGCCGGCCTGATCGGCCGGGCGACCGCCGAGCACCAGGCGCTGATGACGGCGGCGGGGGTTCCCGACGATCTCGTCCGCCGCGACGGCTACCGGGATTTTCACCGCAGCGAGGCGAAGCTCGACGCCGACACGGTCAAGGCGGAGCGGCTGCACGAGGTCTTCGGCCTGGCGTTTCGCCGGATGTCGCCCCGGGATCTCGCGGCCGCCGAGCCCGGCCTGAAGGACACGGGCGCCGGCGCGCTGCACTGGCTCGACACCTGGGCGGTGCGCGATCCCGGTGCCCTGGTCGCCGCCTATGCCGAGCTGTTCGTCCGTTCCGGCGGAACGCTCGTCCACGGCGACGCCGGCACGCTCGAGGCCCGCCCGGCCGGCGGCTTTCGGGTGCAGACCGCCGATGGCCCGCTGGAGGCCGGCGCCGCCGTGGTGGCGCTCGGGCCGTGGGCGCCGGCGCTGCTGGGCCGCTTCGGCTACCGGATTCCGATGGTCCGCAAGCGCGGCTATCACCGCCATTTCCGCGCGGCGCCCGGGCTCGACCTGCCCCTCAAGGACGCGGATTTCGGCTATGTCGCCGCGCCCATGGCGGCGGGCCTGCGGCTCACCACCGGGGCCGAGTTTTCCGGCATCGACGCGCCGGCGAGCCCGGTCCAGCTCGATCGGGCCGAGCAGGCGGCGCGCGGCCTCCTCGATCTCGGCGGGCCGGTGGAGAACGCCCCGTGGCTCGGCACGCGCCCCTGCCTGCCCGACATGCTGCCGCTGATCGGCGAGGCGCCGCGCCACAACGGCCTGTGGCTCCATTTCGGCCACGGCCACCAGGGATTTACCCTCGGCCCCGCGACCGGTCGGCTGCTCGCCGAGATGATGACGGGCGAGGCGCCGATGGTCGATCGCGCGCCGTTCCGGCCGGAGCGGTGGGCGCGGTGAGCAACCTCTAGGGTTCGTACTCAATTCGCTTGCGACGCGGGGCATTGACTGATTCAAGGGCTCCGGGGGGCACGGAGCCCTTGATGAGCAAGCAGCTTTATTGGCTGAGCGATTCCGAATGGGCGCGGATCGAGCCCCACCTGCCGCGTGGCCGGCGTGGAGCTCACCGGGTCGACGACCGGCGGGTGATCAGCGGCATCGTGCACATGCTGCGCATCGGCGCCCGCTGGCGCGACTGCCCGAAGGGGTACGGCCCCTACACGACCATCTACAACCGCTTCAATCGCTGGAGCCGGCAAGGCCTCTGGTTCGAGATTTTCGAAGCGCTCACGGGCTCGACCGGCATCATCGCGACGGTCGCGATCGACTCGACCCACATCAAGGCCCACCGCTCGGCGGCGGGCGGAAAAGGGGGGCCTTCAAGCAGGCGATCGGCCGTTCGCGCGGCGGGCGGACGACGAAAATCCACGCCCTGACCGATCACTGCGGCCGGCCTGTCGTTTTGTTGCTCTCGCCCGGCAACATCAACGACATCGCGTTCGCGCCGACGCTGATCGCCCGGGTCGGGCCGATCACCGGCCTCATCGCGGACAAGGCCTACGACGCCAACAGCCTCCGCCGCCTGCTCGCCGAGGGCGGCGCCAAGGCCGTGATCCCGTCGACCACCAGCCGCAAGCAGCCGATCCCCTATGATCGCATCGCCTACAGGCGCCGCAATCGAATCGAGCGGATGTTCTCGCGGCTCAAGGACTTCCGTCGCGTCGCGACCCGATACGACAAGCTCGCCCGAAACTTCCTCGCCGGCGCAATCCTGGCTGCCACCGTCGCCTGGTGGCTCAATTGAGTCCCGACCCTAGCGCAGATCGGGTCAGCGCCACCGGCGCGTGACCCGCCGGCGAGACCTCATTGGCGGATCACGCGTCACGTGCCTGATCCGCCCAAAAACTTCAGCCGCTATCCGAACTCTCAGCATCGGCCACGACGTTCTCGCGCAGGAACGCCGTATAGCCGCGCTCGTCCAGTGATCCGGCTGCGAGATCGAGAACAGCCGCCGCGGCGGCATCCTCACTCGCCGTGAAGCGGTAGCCGTTCAGCTCCAGGAACAGAATGCCGACGACGAAACCGGTCCGCTTGTTGCCGTCTATGAAGGGATGATTCTTGACCAGGCCAGCCGTGTAGGCCCCCGCCAAGTCGATCACATCGGCATGTTCGCCGTAGACCGCCAATTGTCGAGGGCGGGCGAGCGCGGAGTGCAGCAATCCCTCGTCGCGCAAACCGGCGGGGCCGCCGTGTAGGGCCAGGAGACGATCGTGGAGCGTGAGAACATCGGCGTCGTCTAGCCAAACAAGTCCGGCGCCCGTCATTTTGCGAGGCGTTGAAGCGTGTTGTGGTATCGGCGCACGATATCGTCGGCCTTTTCGATCTTTCTGGCGATCGTCGGGTCGTAGGGCGTCAGCCGATAGGCGCCGTCGGCCGCCTCCACGAGATAGAGGGAGTCGCCTTTGGCCACGTTCATGCGCTCCAGCACCTCCTTCGGAAGGACGACGCCGGTCGAGGATCCGATCGCGGTCAGCTTCAGGACGGTCATGATGGCGCTCCTTCCATAGGGAATTTATTATAGTGGAGCGTGACCGATCAACGTAGGTGGATCGGCGCATGAGCCGCCGCTCGTCGGACCGGTGCGCTGTGGTGCGAAGTCTGGACCCGGACGGCGCCGAGCGCCGATCCTGCCATGCCTGGTCCGCGCCATGTGCCTACGCGGGCCGCCTCAGCTCCGCCAGCTGCGGTGATAGCGGCGGCCGAGGCTGGTCAGGACCTCGTAGCCGATCGTGCCGGCGAAGGGGGCGGCGGCGTCGATGCCGAACTCCTCGCCCAGAAGAGTCGCCCAGTCGCCGCGGCGCGGCGACACCTCGGGCAGGGCCGTCACGTCGACGGCCAGAAGATCCATCGAGATGCGGCCGACGATCGGGCAACGCTTGCCCATGACGATGGCGATCGGCTTCTCGGCCCCGGTCGCCGCGGCGGCGCGCAAGAAGCCGTCGCCGTAGCCGACCGCGACGACGGCGATGCGGCTGTCACGCGATGCGGTCCAGCTCGCGCCGTAGCCGACCGTCTCGCCCTTGCGCACCTTGCGCACCTGGACGACGCGGCCCTCCAGCCGCACCACCGGGCGCATCGGATTCGCCACGTCGGGCGTCGGGTTGAGGCCGTAGAGGGCGGCACCGGGGCGCACCATCTCGCAATGGGTCGCCGGGCCGAGGAAGATGCCGGAGGAGTTGGCGAGCGAGGAGTCGACGCCGCGGAACAGCATGCGTACTTCGCGAAAGGTCTGGATCTGGCGCTCGTTCAGCGGATGCCGGGTCTGCTCGGCGCAGGCGAGGTGGCTCATCACCAGCGCGATGCCGTGGTCGGGCGCGGTGACCCGGACGGCGAGGGCGGCCGCCTCCTCGACGCTCAACCCGAGCCGGTTCATGCCGGTGTCGACATGCAGCGCCGCGCCGCCCGTCCAGGCGTTGACGCGGCAGAACGCGTCCCACTCCACCAGCTCCGGCATGCTGCCGATCACCGGACGGACGCGGGCGTCCGCGAAGGCCGCCGAGCCTCCCGGCGGAATGCCGTTGAGGGCGTAGATCACGGCGTCGGGCAGGGCGCGCCGCAGGGCGCGCGCCTCCGACAGATGGGCGACGAAGAAGGTCTTGCAGCCGGCGCGGGCGAGGGCGCCGCCGACCTCGACGAGGCCGCAGCCATAGGCGTCCGCCTTGACCACGGCGGAGCAGTCGGCCGGCGCCACACGGCGCGCGAGGTCGCTCCAGTTGGCCACGATGGCGGCGAGGTCGATGGTGAGGACGCCACCCGTCTCCATCACGGGAGGCCCGGCCTCGGAGACCGGCACGGAGCGGTCCGCACCCGGAGCGGCGGCGGCTCCGGCGGCGCCCTGCTGAAGCTCGTCAGCGCGCATCCTCGGCAAGTCCTGCACCGTCATCGGGCCCTCCCATCACGTCCGCCGGCCTGGGGCCGGGGGTCCGGCACTAAACCCGTTCGCGCCTGGGGACAAGGGTAGGGATGCACAGGGCGGCACCTCTCCGCCTAGCCCGGAGAGGTGAAAGGCACCCCGGCGGCCCGGCAAGGTCACGAGACGGCGAACGCGCTGGAAAGCCTCAATCCTCCATCCGGGCCGGGAGCTTGTCCTCGTCGGCGAGGTCGGCGAAGCGGGTGACCTCGGCCTTGAACTGGAGCTGCACCGTGCCGGTGGGGCCGTGGCGCTGCTTGCCGAGGATCACCTCGGCCTTGCCGTGCACGGCGTCCATCTCGGTCATCCACTTGAAGTGCTCTTCGGTGCCGGGGCGCGGCTCGCGGTTCTTGAGGTAATACTCCTCGCGGAACACGAACATCACCACGTCGGCGTCCTGCTCGATCGATCCCGATTCACGCAGATCCGAGAGCTGCGGGCGCTTGTCCTCGCGGTTCTCCACCTGACGCGAGAGCTGCGAGAGCGCGATGATCGGCACCGCCAGCTCCTTGGCCAGCGCCTTGAGGCCGGTGGTGATCTCGGTGATCTCCTGGACGCGGCCCTCGGAGGCGCGCTTGGAGGAGCCCGACAGGAGCTGGATGTAGTCGATCACCAGCAGGTCGAGGCCGCGCTGGCGCTTGAGGCGGCGCGCCCGCGCCGTGAGCTGAGCGATCGAGATGCCGCCAGTCTCGTCGATGTAGAGCGGCACCACCTCCATGTCCCGCGCCGCCTCGGCGATGCGGTCGAAGTCGTGCGCCTCGATCTCGCCGCGGCGGATCTTGTAGGAGGGGATCTCGGTCTGCTCGGCGATGATGCGGGTGGCGAGCTGCTCGGCCGACATTTCGAGCGAGAAGAAGCCGACGATGCCGCCATTGGTCGATTCGATCCGGCCGTCCGGGCGCACGCCGCCCTCCCACGCCTTGGCGACGTTGTAGGCGATGTTGGTGGCGAGCGCGGTCTTTCCCATGCCGGGGCGGCCGGCCAGGATGATCAAGTCGGAGTGCTGCAGGCCGCCCATCATCCGGTCGAGGTCCTTCAGCCCGGTGGCGATGCCGGACAGGCTGCCGTCGCGCTGATAGGCCTGGGCGGCCATGTCGACCGCGGTGGTGAGCGCCTGGGCGAAGCGCTGAAAGCCGCCGTCGTAGCGGCCCGTCTCGGCGAGCTCGAACAGGCTCTTCTCGGCCGCCTCGATCTGGTCGCGCGGGCTCGAATCCACGGGCGAATCGTAGGCCTCGTTGACCAGCTCCTCGCCGATGCCGATCAGCGCCCGGCGCAGCGCCAGGTCGTAGATCGTGCGGCCGTAGTCCATCGCGTTGATGACCGTGGTCGCCTCGGCGGCGAGCCGCGCCAGGTACTGGCTGCCGGTCAGCCCGGCGATGTCGAGATCGGCCGGCAGGAAGGTCTTCAGCGTCACCGGGGTCGCGGTCTTGCCGGCCCGGATCAGGCTGGTGGCGAGCTCGAAGATCTTGGCGTGGATCGGCTCGTAGAAATGCGTCGGCTCGAGAAAGTCAGAGACCCGGTAGAACGACTCGTTGTTCACCAGGATGGCGCCGAGCAGCGCCTGCTCCACTTCGATATTGTGCGGCGCCGTGCGGAACGACGGCGCGCGGTCGGTCGGAATCTTGCGGGCGATGGTCTCGACGGCCATGACGGTCTGCGACATCTACGGTTCTTGTGAACGGACACGAACGGCGTCCGGTGACGCCTTGCAGCGTCGGCTTGTACGCAAGCTCGCCAGAGGAACGCGGCACCAAGCTCGGGAGGCGCGGGATAGCGCATGCGGGCCCGTGAAGCGACTCGCCTCGGCAGTTTCCCACGCAGATCACCGCCAAAAAATTTGTTCGTTCGATGTCGGGTGAATCCGCTTGACCGTGGCCGAGACTCGGCCGGCTCGCGGACGACGTGTCGATGACCGCGACAGGGTAGGGGCGTAAGGCTGGCCGCGCGGAAAATGGCGTGCGCTCACGCGGCGGCGGGCTTGGCGGCCAGCCAGATCACGTGCCGGGCGCCGCGTCCGGTGCGGCTGCGGGCCGAAGTCTCGTCCACGGCGAAGCCGGCGCGGCGAAGTCTTTGGCCGAAGGCCTTGTCGGGTCTGGCCGACCACACGGCGAGGACGCCGCCGGGCCGCAACGCGGTGGATGCGGCCGCCAGTCCGGGGGCGTCATAGAGACCGTCGTTGCCCGTGCGGGACAGTCCATCCGGGCCGTTGTCGACGTCGAGCAGGATGGCGTCGAAGCGCGTCCGCGCCGATCGGATCACCCGCCCGACATCGGTCTCGACGATCGCGACCCGCGGATCGTCGAGGCATCCGCGAAAAACTTCGGCCATCGGCCCGCGCGCCCAGGCCACGACGGCCGGCACCAGCTCAGCGACCGTGATGTGCGCGTCGTCGGCGAGCGCGGCGAGCGCCGCCCGTAGGGTGAAGCCCATGCCGAGCCCGCCGATCAGGATCTCGGGCCGCGTCCGCCCAAACATCCGCTGGCAGGCCAGGGTGCCGAGCGCCTCCTCGGAGCCGCCGCGCCGGCTGTTCATCAGCTCGACGGATCCCAGCATGATCGAGAACTCGGCGCCGCGCTGCATCAGCCGCAGCGTACCGCCCTCCGGAATGTCGGTGCTGTCGCGCAGGGTCCAGGGGATCACGTCGATGTCTCGGCGAGGGGAGCGAAGCGATCCCGATCCTCTACAGGACCCGGAACGGCGGCACCACTCGCCCGACGTCGCCCGGAACCTCCGTCACGCGACCCTCGGAATACGCGAACGGGCCCCGCGTGGCGGGACCCGTTCGTCGATCGGCGTCAGGACCTCGTGCGTCGTTAGCGCGCGGTCGGGTAGCCTCGTTCGGCGAGAGGCTCGTCGGTCGACATGGCCTTCGAGAACGGCACGAGCTGCCACAGCGCCGAGAGACCCACCAGCGCGTAGACGATGCGGGACAAGGTGGCGCTCTGGCCGCCGAACAGCGTGGCGACGAGGTCGAACTGCGCGAGGCCGACGAGGCCCCAGTTCACGCCACCGACGATGACGAGCAGCAGCGTGATCAGATTGACGGCTTTCATTCGTAACTCCCGTGAGATTGCGTTCGGGGATGCTGTCCCAGGGGAGAAACGGGAGCCGGCAAGGTTGTTCCGCTCGCTTGACGATGTCGCTGGCAAGCGAGACGAACGGCCGCAATCGCGACGCCACCGCGATGCGCGGACCCAAGCTCGCTGATACCGCCGCGTTGCGCTTCATGCGTTGCGCGATGGTCGTCCCGAACGAAAAGAGGCCGGCGCGAGCGCCGGCCTCTGGGCAGCTTCGGAGGAGAAGCCTGGGTCAGTCGATGTCGCCCTTGGCCTGATCGTGACGATCCGGGGACGACAGGCTCGTATAGCCGTAGCCGTACCCCTGCGGGGCGTCGCCATAGGCGCCGAAGGACGGCGTGCTCGGCTGGTACGCATAGGCGCCCCAGGCGGCCTGGGTGCGCTGCGCGGCGGCTTCACGGGCGGCCTGGGCCGCGTTGATCTCGCTGCGGGAGGCCGCGAAGGCGCCGGTGGCGGTCGCGAGCGTCAGCACGGCGGCGAGGGCGAAGCGGGTCGCGTTCGAGCGGATGGGGGTCATGGTTGTTGTGCTCCTGAAGACCGGTGGCGCAGACGGATCGAGGTCGCCACCGTCGAGGGGTTTTTGTTGTCCGTCGGGGCGACATGTGCGGTGCAGCACCGGCTTTCGCCAATCAACAAAAGGTGCTCGCGGCGGCGGCTTGAAATGTTCGTGGCACCCAATATGAGTTCGTCGAAAGATGGCGAATCGTATTCGCCACGGCCGGGAAGATGTCGGGAAAGTGTCGAGCCGGCGGCAGCGCGTTGCTGCGCTGCAAATACGCTCGTGCACCGGTGCAATCGCGAGCGGACACGATCGGCTCGGTGTTCGACGACGCTAATGCGGCGGTGGCGCAGACCGCCTCGGGGTGCCGGACTGGCCACGCCGAGGCGCC
>NZ_NPEX01000239.1 GCF_003258865.1 Rhodoplanes roseus
GATCGCTACGCGATCCGACCTCCCCCTCCAGGGGAGGTGAAACGGGCCTGCGGGTGAAGCCTATCGCCCCGATCGCCTCCTACTTGAAATCCTCCGGATTGATCTTCGCCGCCTTCACGGCGGCCTCCCAGCGGGTGCGCTCGGATTTCAGGAACGCCGCCGTCTCGGCCGGCGTGCCGCCGACCGGCTCGGAGCCGAAGGCGCGCATCTTCTCGATGACGTCCGGCATCGTCAGGACCACGGCGCTCTCGCGACTGATCAGCTCGACGACCTCGGCCGGCGTGCCGGCCGGCGCGGCGAGAACGTTCCAGGACGACAGCGCGTAGCCGGGCAGCACGCTGGCGATCGGCGGAACCTTCGGCAGCAGGGAGACCGGCTCGCCGCTGGAGACACCGAGCGCGAGAAGCTGGCCGGACTGGATGAACGGCAGCAGCGGCCCGAGATTGTCGATCGTGAAGGTCACGCGCCCGGCGATCAGGTCGTGGACCGACTGCGACGTGCCCTTGTAAGGCACGTGCACCGTGTCGATGCCGGCCATCTGGTTGAACAGCGCCCCGGCCAGGTGGCTCGACGCGGCGATGCCGCCCGAGGCGTAGGTGAGCTTGCCGGGCTCCGCCTTCGCCGTCGTGATCAGATCCCGGATCGAGCCGATCCCGGTCGAGGGCGCCGTCACCAGGACATTGGGGAACTGCGCGACCAGCGAGACCGGCGCGAAAGCGGTGTCCTGGTTGAACGGCATGGCCGGATAGATGAACTGGTTGACCACGTAGGAGGCCGGCGAGCCGATCAGCAATGTGTAGCCGTCGCGCCGCGCGGTGGCGACGGCCAGCGCGCCGATATTGGTGCTGCCGCCCGGCCTGTTCACCACCGTGACGGTCTCGCCGAGCTTCGCCTGCAGTCTCTCGGCCAGGACGCGCGCGACCAGGTCGGTGTTGCCGCCGGCCGGGAACGGCACCACGATCTGGATCGGCTGCTTGGGAAAGTCGGCCGCCGCGGCCGGCACGAGGAGGCCGGAGCCGGCGACGGCGAGGCCGGCCAGGAGCGCCGACGCGACGCGGCGTCGGGTCGGAGGATCGGGAGTTCCGCGCGGCGTCGGGACGGGTGATCGCATCGGGGGCTCCTTGTGATGCGCGGGGGTTCGTCACGTCGCCGGCCGATGTCATCGGACCGGCGACGTCGGAGAGGCGATCACGTCGTATCCGCCGCGGCGAGACGCGCCGCCGCGGCTCACCGCAGGTGGTCCGTGCCCTATTTGAACTCGTCGGGATTGATCTTGGCTGCCTTCACGGCGGCCTCCCAGCGGGTGCGCTCGGATTTGAGGAACGCCGTCGTTTCGGCCGGCGTGCCGCCGACCGGCTCGGAGCCGAAGGACCGCATCTTTTCGATCACGTCGGGCATCTTCAGGATCGCGGCGCACTCCCGGCTGAGCAGATCGACGATCTCCTTCGGGGTGCCGGCAGGGGCGGCGAGCACGTTCCAGGACGACAGCTCGTAGCCGGGCAGCACCGAGGCGATCGGCGGTACCTTCGGGATGATGTCGACCGGCTTCGTGGTGGAGACGCCGAGCGCGAGAAGCTGGCCCGACTGGATGAACGGGTAGATCGGGCCGAGGTTGTCGATCGTGAAGGAGACGCGACCGGCGACCAGATCCTGCAGCGACTGCGACGTGCCCTTGTAGGGCACGTGCACGGTGTCGATGCCGGCCATCTGGTTGAACAGGGCGCCGGAGAGATGGCTCGCCGCTCCGATGCCGGCCGAGGCGTAGTTGAGCTTGCCCGGATCGGCCTTGGCCTTGCTGATCAGATCCTGGATCGAGGTGATGCCGGTCGACGGTGCCGTCACCATCACGTTGGGGAACTGGGCGATCAGCGAGATCGGCTCGAACGCCGTGTCCTGGTTGAACGGCATCGAGGGATAGATGAACTGGTTCACCACGAAGGAGGCGGGCGGACCGATCAGCAGCGTGTAGCCGTCCGGCCGTGCCGAGGCGACCGCGGCAGCGCCGATATTGGTGCCGCCGCCCGGCCGGTTGACCACCGTGACGGTCTCGCCGAGCTTCGTCTGCAGCTTCTCGCCGAGAATGCGGGCGAGCAGGTCCGTGTTGCCGCCCGGCGTGAACGGCACGACGATCTGGATCGTCTGCTTGGGATAGTCGGCGGCTCGGGCCGGCGCGAGACCGCCGAGGCCGGCGAGGACGAGCCCGGACAAGGCGGCGCTCAGGACGACCCGTCGGGTGGCCTGCTTCGCGGCGCGGCGCGGCGGGGGTGCGGCTGGTCGCATCGACGGTCTCTCCTTGTGATGCACGAGGCTTCTGGGTCGGGCCACCGTCGGGCCACGACCGAACGGAACGTCACGGGCGCAGCAGCTTCTCGCGGCTGCACACGTCGATCGCGAGCTTGGCATAGACTTCGGCGCAGCGGACCAGGTCCGCGATCGCCACGGCCTGCTTGCGGAAGGCGCGCGGCGGGCCGTAGGTGATCGACGGGATGCCCATCTCGTTGAAGATCAGCACGTCGCGCCACATGCTGGAGAACACCGGGGCGGCGAGCGCCAGCTCGTCGTCGTGCACGGCGCGGTGCGCCGACTTCAGGCCGTCGAGCAGCGCGCCGGTGTCGCCCGCTCCGTACGAGCGGCGATACAGGAACAGCTCGACGCTGCCCTCCAGGCCGCAGCCGCGGAGAAGCTCGCGCAGCTCGCGGCGCAGCGCCAGCGGATCGGAATCGGGCGTCAGCCGGCAGTCGAGATAGAGCGCGCACAGCTCCGAGGTGCGGGTGACGTGATACGGATTGCCGCCCCGGATGGCGCCGATCACGGCCTTGGGCACGATCGTGCCGTGCTCGCAGGTGTAGACCTCGCGCTTCTCGTAGTCGCGGGCCCATTGCTGCAGCGCCGGCACCAGCAGCGCGGCTCGCACGATGGCGTTGGGATGCTTCGCATCGACCTCGGCGTCGGGCACGAAGGGCGTGTAGTACTGCGGATCGCCGAACACCGTGATCTTGAAGAACGCCTTGCCGGCCTCGATCGCGGCGTAGCGGAAATCCGTGCCCTCGGCGACGAGCGCGTAGTCGGCGACGCCGCCGTGCTGGATCAGATAACGGGTGCCGACCTCCTTGCTGAGATATTGCGGCGCCTCGAACTCGTCGACGGCCTCGTAGCCGATCTCGCCCGGCACGGCGGAGAGCAGCAGGTCGCCGCGCAGCTCGACGCCGGACGCCTTGATCGCCTTCGCTGCGATCAGGAAGGCGGCCATCGGCCCCTTGTCGTTGACCACGCCCTCGCCGTGCAGCGCGTCGCCCTCGATCCAGGCGCCGTGGTTGATCGGCGCATCGGGGGCGCGGATGCTCCACCGGTCGGCCTTGCTGCGCCCGGTGTCCATGTGGCTGTTGAAGATCAGGCTGAGGCCGTCGCCGCGGCCCGGCAGCGTGCCGAGCACGTTGAAACGGTCCGGCATCATGCCGATCTTGCGCGGCGAGAAACCCTCCCGCGCCATCCAGTCGAAGATGAAGCCGCCGACCTCCGCCTCGCGGCCGGCCGGGCTCTCGATGTTGCACAGCGCCAGCGTGAGCGCGACCAGCTCGTCGGTGTCGATCGAAAGTGCGGCCATGCGTCCACCTCGGATGTGCGGCGTAGCGACCGGACGACCTATTCATAATTCATGCCAGATTTCAGAACAATGTACCGATATCCGGCACAGCGAAATCATACTGCAGCGCGGGATCGTTCCGACGGCGCAGGGGTTTTCGTCGTACCCCTGGCGCGACGCCGGGGAGCCGGAGCGCATCGACCGGCGATGTGACTGGCGCATCGTCGCGCCTGTTCATATTTTCGGCTGCCTGCCCAGGCCGACATCGTCGGAGCGCCTCACCGGCGCGACACGGCCGCTGCTCCCGGCAGGACAGGTGAGGAGACCAGAGAATGTCCGATCCGTTCGACCTCGCCCGGTTCGTCACCGCGCAGGCGCCGGTCCACGAGACGGCGCTGGCCGAGCTGAAGGCCGGCCGCAAGCGCACGCATTGGATGTGGTTCGTCTTCCCGCAGCACCGCGCGCTGGGACGATCCCCCACCGCGCAGGCCTATGGCATCGGCTCGCTCGACGAGGCGCGGGCCTATCTGGAGCACCCGCTGCTCGGGCCACGGCTCCTCGCCTGCACCCGGGCCGTGCTGGACTGTCCGGCACCGTCGCTGCACGCGCTCTTCGGCTCGCCCGACGATCTCAAGTTCCGCTCGTCGATGACGCTGTTCGAGGCCGCGGCGCCGGACCAGCCCGTGTTCGGCACGGCGCTCGACCGCTGGTGCGGCGGCCGCCGCGACGACCTCACCGCGACGCTGATCGCACCGACCGGACACGGCCGATGAGCACGGGCCTCGACCGGCCGTTTCGCACCCTGCGCCGGCTCGTCGAGCTGGGGCGCCCGCCTCTCCTCGCCGTCGCACCGGACGCGACGCTCGCCGACGCGGCCCGGCTGCTGGCGGATCACGATCGCGACGCCGCAGTGGTGATCGAGGCCGGCACGTTGCGCGGCATCGTCTCGATGAAGACGTTTGCACGTGCCGCGATGCGCCGTCCCGGCACGGCGGCGGTCGATCTGCGGGTCGCCGACCTCGTCGATGCGGCGCCCGCGGCGTCGCTCGCCACCAGCGTGCCGGATGCGCTCGCGCTGCTGACGCACGACGCCGACCATGTCGCGGTGCTGGACGAGGACGGGCTGCCCGTCGACCTGGTGTCGCGCGCCGAGCTTCTGGCCGAGCTCGTCTGGCACCATACCGAGGTGATCCGGGAGATGCGGCTGCAGGAGCGGATCATGCACCTGCAGGGCGTCTACAGCTGCTGAGCGCCGAGGCCGTCGGGCGGCCGGGACGGCGTCACCTCAGCTCGCGCAGATCCCGCACCACGGTCCGGCGCACCGCCAGCGCATCGCGACGTGCCGCGAGCGCGCCTTTCAGGAACGTCGCGGCGTTGTGCCGCCCGGCCTTGCCGAGCACCGAGCGGAGCATCTGCTCCGCCATCAGCCGCAGCCGCTCGAGGTCGAGATCGATGTGGCTCGTCGACGGTCCGCCGACCGCCGCGGCGCTGCGGCGCGCGTCGGCGAGCTGCTCGAGCCGCCGGTACAGCCCGTAACCGGCGTCGAAGCCGGTGCGCCGCTCCGGCAGCAGGCGGACGTGGCAGCCGTGCTGGGTGGGGCGCACCGTGGTGCGGCCGCGCTCGCGCAGCTGGTCGAGCGCGAGCATGAAGCTGACCGCGTCGCCGCCCTCGCCCGTGGTCGCGAGCTTGATCTGGCGGAGCGTCTCGATGCGGGCCCACAACACCGCGCCCATCAGGCTGCGCGCCCGGATCGCACCGCGCAGACGCGAGAGCAGGCGCGGCTCGCGCGGCCGGTCCGCCACCGCGAGGTCGAACGACGCGCCGCCGGCCTCGGTGTCGATCTTCACGACCGCCGGGACCAGGTCGACGCCGGCGATCGAGTCCTCGTACAGGATCACGTGATCGCGCAGGCCGGCGAGCCAGGCCGGATCCAGCACCACGCCCTCGGGCGTCGCCAGCACCAGATCGACCTCGCCGGCGAGCGACGCGACCGCCGCCGCCAGCATCTCGGGCTCGGCTGCGGCCACGGTCGAGACGGTCTGTCCGGGGGGCGCCACATTGGCGAAGACATGCTCGCGGCCTTTCGGCACAGCGAGCACGACGCGGGCCGGCGGATGCCGCCAGGTGCGCGACGCCGCGATGGTCGCACGGGCGAGCCGCGGGTCGCCGCGTCCAATCACGATCAGGCCGAAGACGGGATCGATCTGGCTCATGTCAGGCGAGCCGCCGCCAGGTCGCCGCGAAGACGCGGGCCAGCGCCTCGGGCGTGGTCCGCCCGATCGCCTCCTCGACTCCCTCGAACGAGAACGGCCGGTTGCCCCAGGCCTGCGCCATCACGTTGATCGCGATCGCGAGGTGATAGGCGCTGCCGGCCGTGTACAAGAGGCCGCGGCGCCCGTAGTCGACGATCTCGGTGAGCGCGCCGGTGTCGGGCACGATGACGCTCTTGCGCGCCGAGAGGGCGGCCAGCACCGGGACGACGGCGCGATCGTCGGCGCGCGGGACGACCAGCACGTCGACCTCGCGCAGGAAGGCGTCGGCATCCGCGGCCTCGACCGCCGACACGGCGGAGGGCAGGCTCACGACGCCGGCGAGCGCCCGCGGCGCGATCCGCAGCGTGAACAGGTCGCTCTGGCCGGTGAGCGCCACGGCGCGGAGCAGCAGCTCCAGCGTCTCGGGCGTCGCCTCCGGATCGTAGAAGCCGAACACCGGGATCTTGCGGCGCTCGACCACGGCCGGCGACACGGCCGCGGGGGGACGCGCGGAGGCCGGGGGCGCGACGATGGAGAAGCGCGAGCGCGGGAAGAACCCGTTGCGGAAATGGCGGCCCATGTCGGCGCGGTTCGATCCCAGCACGCCGGCGACATGGCGCGACGCGTGGCGCGTCCGCCACTGCATGAAGCCGCGGTCGCCGCGGCCGAGCCCCGTGAGGAGGCGCGCGCCGCCGGCCGGCCGATCGACGATCCCGCCTTCGGACGAGACGAAATGAACGAGCGGCGTCCGGGTCCGGGCCGCATGGCGCCACACCGGCCCGAGCTCCGCGGTCGCCCCGAAGGTCTGCACCAGCGCGAGGCGTTCCTGCGCGAGGATCAGCGGCAGGCGATCGACGTGGTTGCGGTAGCTCACCAGGCCGGGGCGTTCGGCCGGAACGGTCGCGAAGCGCTGCTCGGTTTCGAGATCGAGATCGATCAGGACGACATCGATGCCGGCGTCCGCCAGTGCGCCGATGAAGGCGCGCGACCGATACGGCCGAAACGTCGCCGTGGCGGCTGTCGGGCCCGCGAACACCAGGGCGGCCTTCATGCTCTGTCCTGCTGCTCCATCCTTCGGGCCCATGGGACCGGGCGCGACCGAGACGGTCCCGATCCGATCGCGACAAGCTATACCATGTGCCGACCCGGCTTGGCACGCCCGGCTTGGCGCGGCCGTCGGACGTCACGCCGCGTGGAAGAATGCGAGTCCGCCGGGTCGCGTGCGGAAGCGCCCGCGGAGAGTCTGCTGCAGGGGGCCGGCGACGGTACCGACCTCCACCGCGAAGCCGCAGTGATGGTCGCCCTCCGGCAGGCGCGTGCAGTCGTGCTTGGTGAAGCTTCGGATCTCGAACAGCGCCGTACCGGCGCGCCGGATGCGGGCGATCCCGACCGTGCCCTCGGTCTCGCCGACAAAGTCAAGCACGGCCCGCACCTCGTCCGACACGCTGCGCGTGAACGCGCGCCGCATCGCGGCTTCGCTCGGCTCGTCGGTCCCGTGCAGGAGAGTCGTCACCAGCACGATGACCGCGATCATCGTGGCCCACATCGCATTCGCCCCCGTCGTCCCCTCGACGTCGGAGACGATGACACAAAGGCTTTTCGACCCGGTTCAGCCGGTCCGGACAAGTTTAACGATCGGCCTCCGCGGCCGTGTCGCCGGTCGCGGCGTTGTCAGGGCCGCCGGAATCGGCCAAGCCTCCGCGCAGCGTTCCGGTGCGATCCGGCCGCATTCCGACTGGAGAACCCATGGCCCGATCCACCAAGCCCGCCCCGTCCCGCACGCCCGCCGCACGCGAGTCCGCGACGAAGCCCGTCGCCAAGCCGATCGGTCCTAAGAGGGCCGCCGCGATCAAGCCGGCAGCGACGACGCCGACAGCGAGAACGCCTGCCGCGCCGAAGGCCGCCGCCCGCCGCACCAAGTCCACGAAGCTCGCCGCGCCCTCCTACCGGCTGCCGGATCTCGACGAGGCGAAGCTCGACAAGGCGCAGCGCGCGCTGCTCGCCGCCATGCGGGCCGGCCCACGCGGCGCCGGCCTCAATCTGCGCGGCCCGTTCGGCGTGTTCATGCATGCGCCGGCGTTCGGCGCGCTGGCGCAGGAGCTCGGCGCGCATTGCCGCTTCGGCACGTCGGTGTCGCCGCGCCTGTCGGAGTTCGCCATCCTGGTCACGGCGCGGCACTGGCGCGCCCACTACGAATGGCACGTCCACGCGCCGATCGCCCAGAAGGCCGGCGTGAGACCGGCCACCATCGCCGATCTCAAGGCCGGCCGTGCGCCGGCCCGCGCGGCGGCCGACGAGAAGGCCGTCTACGCGTTCGTCACCGAGCTGTACGGCAAGAAGCGGGTGTCGGACCGCACCTATGTGCGCCTCCACAAGCTGTTCGGCGACGCCGGGATGGTCGAGTTCATGGGCATTCTCGGCTACTACGCGCTGGTCGCGATGACGCTGGACGCGTTCCGGGTGCCGGTTCCCGAAGGCGCCGCCCTGCCCTTCGCCGAGCCGAAGATCTGAGTCTCAGGCGGTGGCGGCGGCGGGTGGCGCGCCACCCGTCGGCGCCGCCGCGGCCGCCGGCTTCGCGGCGCGCTGCTGCAGCAGGCCGAGGAAGCGCTCCTTCGGCATCGGCGGCGCCAGCAGCACGCCCTGCCCGAAGTCGCAGCCCATGATCTGGAGCGCCTGGAGATCCGCCAGGCTCTCGATTCCCTCCGCCACGGCGGCGCTGCCGAAGCGGTGCGCCAGGTCGATCGCGGTCTGGCAGATCGCCGCGTTGGTGGCGTCGGTCGCGCAGTCCTTGACGAAGCTGTGGTTGAGCTTGAGCTCGGCGAAGGCGAGCTCGCGCAGGCTGGAAAAGGACGAGTAGCCGGCGCCGAAATCGTCGATCGCGACCGTGATGCCGCTGTCGCGCAGCCCCTCGGCGATCGCCTGGGCGCGCTTGATGTCGCGGACGATCTGGTCCTCGGTGACCTCGACCATCAGCCCGGGCCAGTCGGGGCTGTCCGGACGATGCTCGGCCACCAAGGCCGCGATCGGCAGCCGGCCGAGGACGTGCACCGGCACGTTGACGGCGAGCCGCAGGTTGAAGCCCGCGGCCCGGAAGGTCGCCCAGTCGGCCATGGCCGAGACCAGCGCGTACTCGGTCAGCTCGAGCAGGCTCGCCTCGTCGATCCCGGGCAGGAAGCGGCCGGGCAGCAGCACGCCGAGCTCGGGATGCCGGATGCGAGCCAGCGCCTCGGCGCCGGGCCGGAGCGCAGCGCCATCACCTGGTCCTTGAGGGCCAGCATCTCCTCGCCGAGCGCCAGCACCCGGGCGCCC
>NZ_NPEX01000240.1 GCF_003258865.1 Rhodoplanes roseus
CCTCGACCAGCAGCATCGCCGTCCGGGCGAGCGACAACCGGGCCCGGCAGCCGCGGCCGGTGGCGGCGCGCGCGGTCAGCCCCCGCACCACGGCGGCAGCCATCAGCCAGCCGGTCGCGTGATCGAGCGCCTGCACGGGCAGCGGCGTCGGCCGGTCGCGCCCGAATCGGCGCAGGCCCTCGGCCGCGATCCCGCAGCTCACTTGCACCAGGCTGTCGAAGCCGCGCCGGCCGGCCCACGGGCCGGTCCAGCCATAGGCGTCGAGCGAGACGTCGACGAGACCGGGACGCGCCGCCCGCCGGACGTCGGCACCGAGGCCGATCCGGTCCAGCGCATCCGGCCGATAGCCGTGCACCAGGACATCGGCGTCCGCCAGCAAGGCGAGCAGCCGGTCGCGTCCCTCGCGACTGTGCAGGTCGAGCCGGGCGCACCGCTTCCCGAGGGTCACCTCGGGGGCCAGGCTCGGCTCGTCCCAACCCGGCGGATCGATCCGCAGCACGTCGGCGCCGAAGCCGGCCAGGAAGCGGGTCGCGACCGGGCCGGCCAGGATGCGGGTGAGGTCGAGCACGCGCAGGCCGGCGAGCGGGCGGGCCGGATCGCAGGGCCGATCCGGCGTGCCGAAATCGGTCGGCACGACGTCGACCAGCGGCTCGGCCGCGACGGCCCGCCCCTGGGGATGGACCGCCCAGTCGGCGACCGTCCGCATGGTCGCGGCACAGCCGCCCTGCCCGACCACAGCGGTTTCGAGCGCGTCGGCTCGCCACGAGCGGACCGCCGCGGCGACGAGATCGCGGTCGGCCGGGACGCCGAGCACCGCGAGTGCCGCGACCCGATGGTGCGCGGCATTGGTGTGCAGCCGAATCCAGCCGTCGGCGGTGGCGTAGTCGCCGGCGATCGGATCCCAGGCCGGCGGAAGGGCCCAGCCCTCCGGCACGATGGAGGTGCCGAACCACAGCGAGGACAGCCGCCGATCGACCGTGACGGCCGGAGTCGTGCCGGTCGTGATGCCGATCCGCTCGGCAATCGCGAGCGAGGCGGCCCCCACCGCCGCGGAGGCGAGGTCGGTCACGCGGAAGCAGGACGGCAGATCGCCCGGGCCGGTCACCCGCACTCCGGACAGCCGCGCTGGGTCGCCGCCGAGCGCCGTCCAGACGAGGCCCAGGAGGTCGGCCGAGCGGTCCGGGTCGGGCGGGACCGGGGCGGCAGAGAGGCTGGTCGGGGGTGTCGGCATCGTCGGGCCTCCTCGAAACGGGGTATCGACCGGGCCGCCGCAGGGCAGCCGGCCCGAACGCTCGAGTGACACATGAAGGCAGCGGGCCTCGCGTGAGGTCTCACGCGAAGCCGGACGACGCCGGGAGCCGGGTCGAGCGAACGACCGCAAGCCTCGGGCAGACCGATGGTCTCGGAATCCGGGACGGACGTCGCGCGGGCGAGCCGCGCGTCAGGACACGTCGGGGCCGTAGGCCGGCGCCGCGACGCCGGTGGTGAGCTCGGCGCGGCCCCGCACCGTCGTGCGGGCGAGCGCCGTCGCATCGACCACGGTCCAGGCGGACCGGTCGGCCATCAGGGCCGACAGCACGGCGTGATTGAGCTTGTGGCCGCCGCAAACCGACCGATAGACCCCGAGAAGAGGGGCACCGGCCAGCGCCAGATCGCCGATCGCGTCGAGCGCCTTGTGGCGCACGAACTCGTCGGTCCAACGCAGGCCATCGGGGTTGAGGATGCGGTTGTCCGCGACCACAAGGGTGTTCTCGAAGCTGGCGCCCAGCGCATAGCCGGCGCTCCACAGCTTCGCCACGTCACTCATGAATCCGAACGTCCGGGCCCGGGCGATCTCGCGCCGGAAATGCAGCGGGTCGAGATCGAAGGCCATCGTCTGCCGCCCGATCAGGGCGTGGTCGAAGGCGATCTCCACCTCGAAGCGCATGCCGCGGTCGTAGGGACGCAGCTCGCCGTAGGAGCGGCCATTGGCCACCCGCACGGGCTTGAGAACCTTGATGTAGCGACGCGGCGCCGCCGTCGCTTGCAGGCCGACCCGGTCGATCGCCGCGACGAAGTCCTCGGCGCTGCCGTCCATGATCGGCATCTCGGGGCCGTCGATCTCGACCACCGCGTTGTCGATGCCGAGGCCGGAGAGTGCCGCGAGCACGTGCTCGGCCGTCGAGCACAGAGGGCCCGACGCGTCGCCGATCACAGTGGCGAACTCGGTCGCCACCACGGAGCGGACGTCGGCCTTCACCTCGCGGTCGGGCTTGCCGTCGGTGCCGGGACGCACGAAGCGGATCCCGGTGCCGGGCTCGGCGGGGTGAAGCGTCAAGGTGGCGGGAACACCGGAGTGGACGCCGATCCCCGATACGGTCGCGTCGGAGCGCAGCGTCGTCTGTCGGCCGGATTTCATGCCTAACGTCCCATCCCAAAAAACTTCAGCGCGCCGCGAGTGGTGCGGCTGTCCGTTCAAGTTTTTCCCCCACGGGACGTCTCCAGACCCAACCAACCCGTCGCTGTTCTACGCGCGCTCGGATTGCCCCGTTGAGGCCCAACTTTGTCCCCGTGCCGGTTTGAACATTAACCGTATGGTCCGGCTGGGCCAATTCACGCTTTCTTACGGTTTGTTACCTGAAAAACGAACGCTTTAGACCCGGTTTCGGCCATGAAATCCCGGGGAAAACGGCCATTCGATACCGTCGGAGACTTGCCATGTGGCATCGGAGCTACAGACGACATCCATCGTCCGAAAAGTCCGTTGCTGCGAAAGCGCTGGGTTCATGCGGCCGCATCGCGGCGAATCGGTGATTCGCGAATCACTAAGCCCGAACCGGCGATTCGATCTGCGGACGTACCCCGGCGGGTGCGGGCCGAGGGGGAGATCACGGACGACGATCACGGACGGCGATCACGGATGACGATCACGGACCGCCGACCTCGCTGACGCGGACGGCCGGCCGAAACGAGAATGGCCGGGCGAAACGCCCGGCCATTCGTTGCAGACCGTCCGGAGGCAGTTCGGCCGGTCCGCGCGCGGAACACTGCGCGCGGAAGCGCCGGGGCGGGCGGCGCTCCCGCGCCCGCGATCAGTTCGCCTGCCGCCGCAGGAAGGCCGGGATGTCGAGCTGGTCGTCGTCCGGCAGCCCCTGCTGCGGAGCGGCCGGACGGCCGTGCAGGTCGAGCCCCTGCGGCGCCTGCGGGCCGGGGCCCGGCCGGCGGGCGTAGTCGGAGACCGGATCCGACCCGCGGCCGACGGGCGGCATCGGCGGCATGCGGGGTGCCATCGGACGCTCGGCCGGAGCGGCCGGGCGGACCGCCGCCTTCGGCTCGACCGGACGGACCTCGTCCTCGCGACGGCCGAGACCGACCGCGGCGAGGCGCTGCAGCAGGGTCATCCGGCGCTTCTCCGGGTGCTCCTCGCCGATCGGCTCGCCGCGCTGGGCGCGCAGCTCGTTCTGGGCCGGGAGCGGCAGCTCGTCGATCCGCGGCATCCGGGCCGGACGGCTGGCCGGCCGCTCCGGCTGCGGCGGGATGAACACCTTCGGCGGCGCGTCGTGGGCGTCGACCGGGGCCTCGGGAGCCATCGCGTCGGTGAAGAACGGCGCCTTCGGCTGCTGGAGCGGCCGAATGGTGACGTCCTCGATCTCGCGCGGGATCAGGGCATCGGCGACGGCCGCGGTGGCGACGGCGTCGATGGTCGGCTGCGGGCCCGGCTCCGCCGGGATCAGCGGCTGGGCGGCGGCCCGCTCGGCCGCCGACGGACCGGCCTGGTCGATGCGGTCGGAGATCCGCTTGTTGTCGGCGCGCAGCCGGTTGGCGAGCTCGGCGATGCGCGACTCGTGCGCCGCGGCCGCCTGGCTGTCCGGGGTGCGCGACGTGAAGGCCTCGACGGCCGGCACCGGCGCATGCTGCTGGTTCGCCCCGATCATCGCCGGGTCGACCCCGGTGGCCACCACCGACACGCGGATGATGCCCTCGAGCCCCTCGTCGAAGGTGGCGCCGACGATGATGTTGGCGTCGGCGTCGACCTCCTCGCGGATGCGGGTCGCGGCCTCGTCCACCTCGTAGAGGGTGAGGTCCTTGCCGCCCGTGATCGAGATCAGCAGGCCGCGGGCGCCCTTCATCGAGACGTCGTCGATCAGCGGGTTGGCGATCGCGGCCTCGGCGGCGCGCAGCGCGCGCTTCTCGCCGGTCGCCTCGCCCGTGCCCATCATCGCCTTGCCCATCTCGCGCATCACCGCACGAACGTCGGCGAAGTCGAGATTGATCAGGCCTTCCTTGACCATCAGGTCGGTGATGCAGCCGACGCCCGAGTAGAGCACCTGGTCGGCCATCGCGAAGGCGTCCGCGAAGGTCGTCTTCTCGTTGGCGATCCGGAACAGGTTCTGGTTCGGGATGATGATGAGGGTGTCGACGACCTTCTGGAGCTCGGAGATGCCGTTCTCGGCCAGCCGCATGCGGCGCTGGCCCTCGAAGTGGAACGGCTTGGTGACGACACCGACCGTCAGTATACCGAGCTCGCGCGCCGCCCGCGCCACGATGGGGGACGCGCCCGTGCCGGTGCCGCCGCCCATGCCGGCGGTGACGAACACCATGTGGGCGCCGGTGAGGTGATCACGAATCTCGTCGATCACCTCCTCGGCCGCGGCACGCCCGACATCGGGCTGCGAGCCGGCGCCGAGACCCTCGGTGGCGGAGACGCCCATCTGGATGATGCGCTCGGCCTCCGACATGGTCAGCGCCTGAGCATCGGTGTTGGCGACGACGAAGTCGACCCCCTGGAGGCCCGCCCGGATCATGTTGTTGACGGCATTGCCGCCGGCACCGCCGACACCGAACACGGTGATCCGCGGCTTCAATTCCCTGATATCGGGGATCTTCAGATTGATGCTCATGGCTGCCTCTTCGATGCGGGGGCGTCGACGACGCCCCCGGGTTCCGCCGGTCCGCCACCGACGGGGTTCATGAATCCCTTTCGGGTCGTCAGAAGCTCTCGCGTAGCCATCGTCCGACCCGTGTGAAATATCCGCTGGCGCCCGCCCGTGTGCGGTGTGCCCGACGCGGATCGAAATGCTCCAAATGCGCCACCTGGGGATAGACCAGGAGGCCGGCGGCGACCGCAAAGGCCGCCCCCTTGGCGCCCTCCGGCAGGCCGGCCACGCCGAGCGGCCGCCCCACCCGGACGGGACGCCCGAGTATCCGCGCGGCGAGTTCGGTGAATCCGGTCAGCTCGCTCGCCCCGCCCGTGACGATGACGCGCCCCCGCGGCTCGGCCGCGAACGCCGACGCCGCCAGCCGATCGCGGACCATCTCCAGGATTTCCTCGACGCGCGGCTTGATGATCCGCGTCAGGGTCGCCCGGGAGACGAACTGAGGCGGCTCGCGGTCGTCGCCCGGAACCGCCGGGACGGCGATCATGTCGCGGTCGTCCATCGCGCCGCCCAGAACATTGCCATAGAGCGTCTTGATTCGCTCGGCGTCCGGCACGGCAGCCGAGAGTCCGCGCGCCAAATCCATCGTGACGTGCTGACCGCCGAGCGCGAAGCCGTCGGCATGCACGAAACGCCCGCCGGTGAAGACTGCGAGCGTCGTCGTGCCGGCCCCCATGTCGACCACCGCGGCGCCGAGTTCGGCCTCGTCGTCGGCGAGCGCGGCCAGGGCTGCGACATAAGGACTCGCCACCATGGCCTCGACCGAGAGGTGGCAGCGCTCGATCGCCAGCATCAGGTTACGGGCCGCGGCGGCCTCCGACGTGAGCACGTGCATGTCGACGCCGAAGCGCTGGCCCAGCATGCCGCGAGGATCGCGGATGCCGCGCTCGTGGTCGATCGTGTAGCCGATCGGCACCGAATGCAGGACCACCCGGCCCGGACGCACCGACGAGCGGCTGCCGGCGGCGAGCACGCGGGCGATGTCGCCCTCGCGCACCGTGCCGGGCACGTCGACGGAGGCGGCGAACAGCTCGCTCGACGGCCGGCCGGCCGACAGCGACACGATCACGGCCTCGACCTGGCAGCGCCCGGCCCGTTCGGCGAGATCGACGGCGTGGCGGATCGCCACCTCGGCCTCGGCGAGATCGACCACGCCGCCGGCCTTGAGGCCGCGGGATTCGGTGTGGCTGAAGCCGATCACGTCGATCGCGTGGCTGCGGCGGCGCAGCACCTCCTGGGGCGGCTGCGGCGTCAGCCGGGCGATCAGGCAGGCGATCTTCGAGGTGCCGACGTCGAGCGCCGCGACCACGGCGCTGCGCCGCGGCGCCAGCGGCTTCATCTTCGGGGCGAGGCCGAACTGGAGATCGCTCATGCGGCGTTCCCCTTCGGCTTCGGGCGCTTGGCCTTGAGGGCCTCCTCGCGCGCCTGGGCGGCGTCGTCGGAGAGGCGGACGGTGACGCGGTCGGGCAGTCTCAGGTCGATCATCACGATGTCGCGCGACAGGAGCTTCTTGTCCTGCTCGAGCGTGGCGAGCTGGTCGAGGGCGCGCGGCAGATCGTTCTCCGGCAGGCGCACGTCGATTCCGCTCTTGAGCTTGAGGGTCCAGCGCCGCTCGGCGACCAGCACCGAGGCGCGGACTTGGTCCCGGATGGCCGGATAGCGGTCGAGCTGCGCGACGAAGTCGCGCGCGCGCGTCTCCGCCCCGGCCCCGACCACGAAAGGAAGCGTCATGACGCTCTTCGAGACGAAGGCCTCGAGCACGGTGCCGTCGGAGGCGATGACGTTGACCTGCCCGTCCTTCTGCCACAGCGCGAAGGCGACCCGCTCGGTGATGTCGATGGCGAGCCGGTCCGGATAGAGCTTTTGGACGGTCGCGTCGCCGACCCAGGGGTTCGCCTTCAGGCGGGCCCGCGCCTCGGCGGCGTCGAGGAAGAGGAGCGAGCTGCGGCCGCTGACGCCGGCGATCGCCAGCACCTCGTCGCGCGACAGATGCTTGTGGCCGGTCAGCGCGACGCCGGCGATGCGGAAGCCGACCGCGTTGGCGCCCATGTCGCGGACGTCGCACATCCAGTCGACCACCACGGGCGTGTGCCCGCCGCGGACGATCCCGAAGCCGATGCTCGACAGGATGATCAGGGCCGTGGCCGTCACGCCGCCGTAACGCGGCCAGTGGAACCGCTCGAGCGCCCAGACGAGACGCTCGAACTGGCGCTGCACGGTCGCGATCGGGCCGAAGGTGGCGAACCGGCCGGGCCGGCCGGCGGTGGGACGGCGGCGCTTCCGCGCACCGGCCGCTCCGCCACGCGGACGCGGCGAACCGCCGGGCTTTCGCCCGGTCAGCGGTTCAAAGACGCGTCCTCCACCATCCATTCGACCAACTCTTCGAACGGGATGCCCGCATAGGCGGCCATCTCGGGCACCAGTGACGTCTCGGTCATGCCGGGCTGGGTGTTGACCTCCAGGCAGAACAGCCCGGAGACCCCCTCCTGGCGATCGTCGAACCGGAAGTCGGCCCGACTGACGCCCCGACAGCCGAGCGCGAGGTGCGCTCGGAGAGCCAGTGTTCGGATCTGTTGGTAAACATTCGGTTTAATTTCGGCCGGCAAAACATGCCGGGAGCCGCCCGGGGCGTACTTGGCCTCGTAGTCATAAAAGGCGACATTCGGAACGATTTCAATCACATCGAGGGCGCGATCGCCCATCACGGCACAGGTTAACTCTTTTCCAACGATGTAGCGCTCGCACAACACCTGCTCGCCGTAGGACCAATCCGGCCGGGTGAGCTCCTGGGGCGGGTGCTCGTGCTGCTCGGTGACGATGAACACCCCCACGCTCGACCCCTCGCAGATCGGCTTGATGACGTAAGGCCGTGGCAGGACGTGCGTCTTCGCCGCCTCGCCACGCGAGACCGTCACCCCCTCCGGGACCGGGACACCGCCGGCGGCCAGCACCAGCTTGGCCGTGTCCTTCTGCATGGCGAGCGCCGAGGCCAGCACGCCGGAGTGGCTGTAGGGAATCTGCAGCACCTCGAGGATGCCCTGGATGGTGCCGTCCTCGCCGGGCCGGCCGTGCAGCAGGTTGAGGGCGACGTCCGGCTTCACCTGCGCGAGCACTCCCGCGATGTCGCGCGCGACGTCGATCCGGGTGACCCGCCAGCCGCGGGATTCGAGCGCCGCGGCGCAGGCCGCTCCCGAGCGGAGGCTCACCTCGCGCTCCGACGACCAGCCCCCCATCAGGACGGCGACGTGCTTGGACATCGAAAAGGCCCCCCTTGCAGCCGACGGCTCGACCGACTCTCGCCGGGCGTTAACCGGACGGTATGGCGTCCCGGTCCACTCCGGTCCAGCGTGCTCGCACGCGGGTGGAGGAGTTTCCGATGATCAACGGATGGCTGACCCTCCCGGCCTGGGCGCTGTTCGGCATCCTGGTCGCCTTCTACACGGCGACCGCCGCCCTGATCGCCTGGCTGGTGATGGCGTCGCCCGTGAGCTCCTGGATCAAGAGCTTCACCGGCGTGGTGGCGCCGTTCATCGCCGCCGTGAGCGTGCTGTTCTCGCTGCTCACCGGATTCCTGGCCGGCGACATCGCCGACCGCAACCGGCAGGCCTGGCGCGCCGTCAACGGCGAGGCGAGTGCGATCGTCATGCTCAATACGCTGAGCCTCGCCGCCGTCACCGACATGAGCGCCATCCGGGCGCAGCTGAAGGCCTATACGGACAGCGTGCTGAAGCACGAATGGGCCGTGATGGCGGAGGGCCGCCGCTCGCCGGCGACCGGGGCGGCGCTGCGCGAGCTCTTGCGCCACGCCGCCGATCCGGCGATCGCCCGCGACGCCGGCCAGACCGCGGCCACCGCCCTCCTCAATGCCGTGATCCGCATCCGCGATGCGCGCGCCGAGCGCCTGGCGCTGGCCTCCGACCAGACCAACGACATCAAGTGGCTGACCGTGCTGGCGCTCGGTATCGTCACCCAGATCGCCGTCGCGCTCGTCCACCTCGACAAGCCGCGCGCCAAGATCGCCGCCATGGCAGTGTTCACGCTCGGCGCCGTCATCGCACTCGGCCTCGTCGCCCTGCAGGAGTACCCGTTCAGCGGCGACATGCGCGTCTCGCCGGTGCCGATCGAGAGGGCCGCGGAGCTGATGGCGCAGACGGGGTGAGCGGGTTTAATCTCCGTCATTCCGGGGCGGCGCGCAGCGCCGAACCCGGA
>NZ_NPEX01000241.1 GCF_003258865.1 Rhodoplanes roseus
TCGGCGATGCCGAGGTCGACCGCGCCGAGCGCCGCTTCGCCGCTGTTCATGGCCCAGATCGTGACGACCGGATGCTTGGAGCGCACGATCTCGGCCGAGGGATGCAGCGTCACGCGCAAGCCGCCGAGCGCCTCCGGCGCGACGGCGCAGAACGCCTCGGCACCGAGCGGCCCCGCGTCGGCGGCGTGATAGGCGCGGGTGCGCGCCGCCTCGACCCGGGCCACGTCGGCGAGCCATGGCATGTCGGCGGCCGGCGGGAAGTCCTTCAGGAAGTCCGGAAACCCGTCGCCATAGTGCATCAGCAAGGGCGAGCGCGGCGGGTGCCGTCGCACGAACTCGCGCGCGGTGGCGGCGAAGAACGCCTCGCCGACGATCTTCTCCGTCGCCGGAAACCGCGTGCGGAGCGCCTCGACGAGGCCGACCGTCACGTTGTTGCGATAGACCGCGAAGCGTTTTTCGGGATGCCGCGCCGTGTGCGACGTGATCTCGCCCGGCAGCGGCCGGTCGGGATCGAGCAGCGCGGCGGCGAAGGGGGCGCTGCTCATGCGGCGTCCTTCCGAGCCGCGGCGTCCGCCCGCAGCATCGCCCGGGCTCGCGCCGCCTCGGCGGCGAGCACCGGCCACTCGGGCACGTCGTTGTCCCATTCGATCAGGGTCGGCAGCGCTCCGGTGCGGGCGATGGTTCGTTCGTAGAGCGTCCAGACCGGATCGGCGACCGGCGTGCCGTGCGCATCGATCAGCAGCGGCGCGCCGGCGTCGTCGTGTGTCTCGGCATGACCGCCGAGATGGATCTCCTTCACGCGCTCCAGCGGAAACGCATTCAGATACGCCTCCGCCGAGGTGCCGTGATTGGTCGCCGAGACGACCACGTTGTTGACGTCGAGGAGCAGGCCGCAGCCGGTGCGCCGCGCCACCTCGCGCAAGAAATCCGTCTCGGCGATGGTGCTGGTCTCGAACAGCACGTAGGTCGACGGATTCTCCAGCAGCATCTCGCGGCCGAGCGCGGCCTGCACGGCGTCGACATGCTCGCACACGCGCGCCAGGGTCTCGGGCGTGTAGGGCAGGGGCAGCAGGTCGTTGTAGAAGACCTCGCCGTGCGACGACCAGGCGAGGTGCTCCGAGAAGCTCGCCGGCGGATGGCGGGCGCACAGCGCCTTCAGCCGCGCCAGATGCTCGCCGTCGAGCGGCCGCAGGCCGCCGATCGACAGGCCGACGCCGTGGATCGACAGCGCGTATCGCTCGCGCAACGCCGACAGCATGGCGTGCGGCGGGCCGCCGGCGCCCATGTAGTTCTCGGCGTGGATCTCGACGAAGCCGATCGGCGCGTCGTCGGCGAGGAGGGCGTCGCGGTGCTGCGGCTTGAAGCCGACACCGGCATCCGCCGGCAGGGTGGATCGCACGAGCATGGTCGGGCCTCGTCTCGGCTTCACGACGGCGAAGGCGGGCGGGGCGCATCGCCCCGCCGCGCCGGAGGGGCTGGTCAGGAGGACTTCGGCATCAGCGAGCCCATCCCCTTGGGGGTGGTCATCGTGGTGCAGGTGCCCTTGGCGACCAGCTTCCAGGCATTGCCCTGGTAGTCGACCTTCGACGTGCCGGCGCAGGTGGTGCCGGGGCCGGCGGCGCAGTCGTTCTGGCCCTTGAGGGCGACGCCGTAGCACTTCTCCTTGTCGGCCCCCTGGGCGGCGGCCGGCGCGGCGGCGAGCGACAGCGCGGCCGCGAACGAGGTGGCCAGCACGGCGGCGAGGGCGGGCTTGGTGGTCATCGCAGTCTCCTGTGACAAGATCGGGGTCCGTCGCGGCGTCCCGGCGGGGCGCCGCAGGCGGGCCTGAGCGGCCGGCCGTATGGGCTCTTACGGGCGCGACGGTCGCGGGTTACGTCTTCACGGGCATGTGTTCGCCGGGCGACGACGGTCACGGCGTCGTGTATCAGGGCCGGGCATGTAACGAACCGGGTGCCGCCGCCGAAGGACAGTTCGGGTGAGCAAGGACGACGACGACTGGAGCCGTCTGATGCGGCTCGCCATGGCGGGCGACGGGGCGGCCTACGACCGCTGCCTGCGCAGCATGGCGTCGCGGCTCCGCAGCGGCGTGCGACGCGCCGTGACGCGGGCCGGGCTCGCCGCGAGCGATGCGGAGGACGTGGTGCAGGAGATTCTTCTGGCCGTGCATCTGAAGCGCCACACCTGGGACGCGGCCCGGCCGATCGGTCCCTGGCTGTCGGCGATCGCGCGCCACAAGACCATCGACGCGCTCCGCCGCCGCGGCGGCCGCGCCGGCGTGCCGCTCGACGACATTGTCGATATCCTGCCGGCCCCCGCCGAGGAGCCGGCGATCCGCGAGACCGAGCTGGTTCGGGCGCTGGAGCGCCTCCCGGCCGGCGAGCGCGCCGCCGTCACGGCGATCGCCGTGGACGGCGCCAGCTTCTCCGAGGCGGCGAGCAGGCTCGGAACCAGTGAAGGTGCCCTGCGGGTGGCGCTGCATCGCGGGCTGGCGCGGCTCAGCCGCACCGCCCAGGAAAGGACGTGACCCGATGAGGACCGACGATCTCGTCCGCGCCCTGGTGGCGGACGGCCCCATCCGGGAGCGGCCGCTCGCCGTGTCGCTGCCGGCCTTCGCAGCGGTGGGCCTGGTCGGCACGCTGGCGCTGTTCGTGGTGGTGCTCGGCCTGCGGCCCGACATCGGCGCGGCGGCGCAGACGGTGCGGTTCGTGCTGAAGCCGGTCGAGATGGGCCTGTTCGCGGCGCTCGGCGGTCTGCTGGCGATCCGGCTCGCCCAGCCGGGATCCTCGACACGCGGGCTGGTCGCCGGCCTCGCCGTGGCCGCCGGCCTCCTCGCCGCCGGGGTGGTCGGCGAGCTCGTGGCGGTGCCGGCCGCGGACTGGGGTGCCCGCCTGGTCGGCTCCAACGCGGCGGTGTGCCTCGCCAGCATCCCGCTGCTCGCCGCGCCGCTGCTGGCCGCGACCCTCTGGGCGCTGCGCCGCGGCGCGCCGCTCCATCCGGCCCGCGCCGGGGCGGCCGCGGGCCTGTTCAGCGCGACGGCGGGGGCGACGCTCTACGGGCTGCATTGCCCGGACGATTCGCCGTTCTTCGTCGCCGCCTGGTACTCGCTCGCCACCGCCGTGGTGGTCGTCGCCGGCGCTCTCGCGGGCCGCCGCTGGCTGCGCTGGTAGAAGCGGCCCTCGCGGTCGGCGGGATTTTTGTCGGCGATGATCCTGGTTGGACGGAGGACTTTCATTTCAGGACGATCTCGTGCGTAGCCGGCCTTCGTAATCACGCTTCCCGAGCGGCACGCCCTGTGATCGCAGGATGTCGTAGGCGGTGACGGCGTGAAAATGGAAGTTCGGCAGCGAGAAGGAGAGGATGAAGGTCTCCGACGTGAAGGACAGCCTTCGCGGGCCGATCCGAAGGTCCAGGTCCTTCCCCGCCCAGCCGTTGACCTCGTCGGGAGTGAATGCCTGCAGCGTCGTTTCCGCCTCGACGATCATGGCCCGCAGGTTGGCGAAAGGAACCGGCCCGACGAGGGCCGGAGGATTGAATGCGCCGGTCTTCAGCGCCTCAACGCCCCACACGGAATGGTGCCACGCTGCTTCGATCTGAAAATGGAACGGCGCCATGTCGTCGACGAGGCGGGTGTTCACGACACTGTCGGGATCGACACCCTTCTCCGCGAAATGCGTGGCCGCGCGGTCGAGGAAGCCTCCGATGGCCCTCACCGTCTGCAGGAAGGTCGGCACGCTGAGGTCATAGAGTGATACCGACACTGGTGTCTCCCCCACGAGCAGCTCGAGCGTCTTCATTTCGGCACGTGACGTGACGGTCAGGCGATGACGGCTCCCCACTTGGCCTCGATGCGCGCCGCCTCGTCCGCGGACAGCGCCGTCGAGGTCGGGAAGTCGTCTCGCCAGGCGAAGGGCTTGCACGCGTCGATGATCAGCTTGGAGTGGCTCGTGACGCCCGCCGCCTTGCGGTCCGGCGGGATTCGCGGGTCGAGGGCCGAGCTCCAGGCGTCGCGCACGATGTCGATGGTCTCTGCGGGTTCGCTGCGGGTCGTCACGGCCCACATCACGTCGGCGAGGTTGGACGGATCGATGTCGTCGTCCACCACCACCACGAGGCGGGCCATGTAGCTGTTCGCGGCCGCCATCAGGCCGGCCCGCTTGGCGTGTCCGCCGTAGCGCTGCCTGATGGCGATCACGGTCATCAGTTGCGAGACGTGCTGCCAGGCGCCGACCACGTCGGTGATGCCGGCGGTGGCGAGCGCCTCCCACAGCCCGGCCGCACGAAGCGGCAGGCCGAAATGGAAGCGCGGCGGCTTCATCGGCGGCGAGCCGAACAGGATGCAGTCGTCGCGGTGGCAGATGCCGCGCACGTTCATCACCGGGCCGGGCCGCGTGTCGGCGGCGTAGTAGCCGGTGAACTCGCCGAACGGCCCTTCCGGCAGCGTCTGCTGCGTCATCGGCAGGAGGTCGCCCTCCAAGATCATCTCCGACGATCCCGGCACCGGCAGGCCGGTCAGCGGCGCCGCGATGGTCTCCAGCGGCGCCCCCCGGATGGCGCCGGCGAAGTCGTATTCGGAATAGCCCTCGGGCAGATACTCGAAGCCGGCGACGAACAGCGACGGGTCGGGTCCGTTGACGATGGCGACCGGACATGATCGTCCACGATCCCAGTATTTCTTGGCGATGATCGCGCCGTGCCGGCCGGTGTGATCGAACTGCACCGTGACCTGGCTGCGATTGTGCACCTGCACCCGGTAGATCGAGGCGTTGATCCAGCCGTCGTCCGGATCGCGCATCACCACGATGCTGCCGGAGCCGATATAGGGGCCGCCGTCCGCCTTGTGCCACACCGGCACCGGATAGCGGCCGAGATCGACGTCGTCCTCCGCGACGATGGTCTGCAGGCAGGCGCCGTCCGGAACGTTCACGGGCGGCAGCCGCTTCAGCGTCTGGCGGCGCTGCATCCAGGCCTTCAGGGCGGCGAGCGGCGGCAGCATCGGGTCGATGCCGAGCGCCAGCGCGGCGCGCTGCGGCGTCGTCGTCGCATTGGTGAAGATGCGGAAGCGCGGGTCGCAGCCGGCGATGTCGGAGAACAGCAGCGCGGGCGCGTTCGGCTTGCCGGCGGCGACCTCGGTGATGGCGCCGATCTCGTGCACCGGGTGGGCGCCCGCGACCTTGCGCAACGCGCCGAGCGCGTCGACGCGATCGATGAAGCTCCGCAGGTCCCGGTCGCGGGTGTCCGGCATTCGTCCTCCGCTCGGAGTTTTCTCGACCAGCCGGAGCTCCAGCGGAGCCGGCGGCGTCTCCGGTATGTTAGTCAGATAAGCAATCTGAATAAAGTATAAATGCTGAGCATGCCGTGCCGTGATCGGCGCCGGAGAGGCTGCAGGGCGACGGCCTTGTGCGTCCGTCGCCCCCGCTGGCACAGTGCGGATCTCACGGAGGCGAGTGGCTCAGGTGTCGAGCAGGGCAGGGGGCGCGGGGTCGCGCCGCACGGGCGCGGCCGCTCCGGCGCGCGAGGGCGAGGCGGCGCGACGCGCCTATTTCCGCAGCGTCGCCGACACGCGCTTCATCGTCCGCAAGATCTTCCGGATGATCGAGGCCGAGGCCAAGCGGCGCGGGATCGATCCGATGGCGCACCAGGCGCTGCTGCAGATCCACGGCTCGCCCGACGGGCGGCTGCGGGTCAACGAGGTCGCGGCGCGGCTCGACGTCTCGCCGTCCTTCGCCTCGTCGCTGGTGAAGCAGCTCGTCGCGGCCGGGCTGGCCGCGACGAAGCGCGCGGCCGGCGACCCGCGGGCGACCGACGTGGCGCCGACCCGGGCCGGCATTCGTCTGCTGCACGAGATCGACGCGGCGGTCGCGCCGCATATCGGCCACTTCGCCGGCCAGCTCGACGCGGCCGAGCGGGCCGCCTGCCTGGCGATCCTCGGCACCTATGTGGGCCGGCCGGCGCGCCGCCGCTGAGAGCCGCGGAACAATCGGCCCGGTGCCTCTTTGGTGATCCGTCGCGGCCCGCATGCGCCGCCGTTCGAGGGAGACCGTCATGGACGTCGACAACCGTGCCGACCAGCGCCCGGACCCGTTCGCCCCCGGGCACTTCGAGAAGATTCTCGGCTCGGCCGTGCTGGCCGTGTGGGGCCGGCTGCCGCAGGACGTGCAGCACGACCTGTTCGAGGAGGCGATCCTGGCCGGCCACGCAAGCGAGCGCGACGAAGGTCTGCGGGAATCGCTCGCGCTGTTTCTCCACGACCGCCATCCCCGCACCGCCGACGCCTGAGCGCCTGAGCGCCTTGGGGCAGGGCAGCCGGGGCGCCGGGCCTGTGGCATCGGGGTCACGGATCCCCAGCCTCCGGGGTGCCGGGGTGGTGGCCCGCTTCTGCAACCGACAACCGTCCGTTAACCATGTCGACTGCACCCTGCCCCGGGGGGAAGCGACATGACACGATCGTCCGTGGTGGGTTCGGTGCTGGTGCTTGGTCTGGCGATCGCGCTGGCCGGCTGCACGACCGTCTCGGGTCCGGGCGGCGCCGTGGCGCGGCAAGGGGCCGGGGGTGGCGCCGGGGGTGGCGAGGGGGTGGCCAGGCGGGTGGCCAAGGACTCGGCGAGCGAGAAGGCGAGGGCCAGGATCACGGCGCAGCGCCCCGCCGCCGCTCCGTCTCGCCGCATGATGGTGATCGGCGCCGGCTGGTGAGGGGCTCCGGCCCGGTTCGATACGGAGCCTTCATCCCGTTTCGTTTCAATGTGTTTCCCCGGGCCGCGACGGGCTTTGGTTCGGCGCGCCGCAGCGTTAGGGTAGGGCCGCCGCAGTTGCGCCGCGCTCGTCCGGCAGAAGGACCGCCATGTCCCGCATCCCGCTGATTCTCCTCGCCTCTTCGCTGCTCTTCGCGGTCCCGCCGGTGCTCGCCGCACCGGCCGCGGACGCCGCCTCGGCGCAGGCCGAGGCCCCGAAAGCGGCCGCGAAGAAGAAGACGACCGTGACGGTAAGGCGTTCGCGCGGCTACGGATTCCTGCCCGGTTACGAGCCGCCGGACCGCCCGAGCCCGTATGCGTCGCGCTACGATTCGTGGATCGCGCGCCCCTACGGCCCCGGCCGCCGCTACCTCACCCCGGGCGGCTGGCAATGGGTCTACGGCTGGGGCGGTGCCCGCTTCTACCAGGGTCGCTGGAACGGTGGCGGCTTCGGCCCGTGCTGGACCGACACCCCCATCGGCCCGGTCTGGAACTGCGGCAAGTGACGCCGCGCTCCATCCTTTAAGCTCCTGAGCAGACAGCTATTTGGCCGGCTCCGGCGGCACGTCGCGGCGGCGCGTGCAGGCGGTCTCGCGCGGCGTGCAGGCGGGCCCCGGATTGTTGCAGACGGGCTTGCCCGCCTCCTCGGCCAGGCAGGTGACGCAGCCGTCCCCCCATGCCAGGCAGGTCGGATTCCTGGCCCCGAACGCCTGCACGGCCAGCCGCTCCGCTTCCGCCGCGTCCTCGCCCGACGCGGGCGGCGTCGCCGCCGTCCCAGACCGCATGGTGTCGATGTCGTCCGGGCCCGGAAGGTCGGCCGCGCCGCCCGTCACGGCGCCGAAAACCGTGAAGGCTAAAAGGCTTAGGGCGACCGACAGATGCCGTGCCGCGATCCGGATGCCAGGTCGTCTGCGCATGAGCAATCCTCGGCCGTTGCCACGCGCCGACATAGCACAGCGCCGCGCTCCGAGCAGCGCCGGCCCGGCCCTACCGCGATTCGTCGGCTCGCCGGGGATAGAGCCGATTAAACGTCCCGGGCGAAGAACATATTGCGAACGGAGAACAGATGGTGTACATGTGGGCCATGGAGGCGCGGCGTCTGCGTTGTCGGCCCTCCGAATCCCGGGCATAGAGGAGGTGTTGATGGCTTCGGCCCCCCTGCGAGTCGTAGAGAGTTCCTCCATGGACAAGACCAAGGCCCTGGATGCCGCGCTGACTCAGATCGAGCGGGCGTTCGGCAAGGGCTCGATCATGCGGCTCGGCAAGTCGACCAAGCCGCTGGAGATCGAGACGGTGTCGACCGGCTCGCTCGGGCTCGACATCGCGCTGGGTGTCGGCGGGCTGCCGCGCGGCCGCGTGGTGGAGATTTTCGGGCCCGAATCGTCCGGCAAGACCACGCTCGCGCTGCACTGCGTCGCCGAGGCGCAGAAGAAGGGCGGCATCTGTGCCTTCGTCGATGCCGAGCACGCCCTCGATCCGATCTATGCGCGCAAGCTCGGGGTCAATCTCGACGACCTCCTGATCTCGCAGCCCGACACCGGCGAGCAGGCCCTCGAAATCTGCGATACCCTGGTGCGCTCGGGCGCCGTCGACGTGCTGGTGGTCGATTCGGTCGCCGCGCTGGTGCCGCGCGCCGAGCTCGAAGGCGAGATGGGCGACGCCCAGCCCGGCATGCAGGCGCGGCTGATGAGCCAGGCGCTGCGCAAGCTGACCGCCTCGATCAGCCGCTCCAACACCATGGTGATCTTCATCAACCAGATCCGCATGAAGATCGGGGTGATGTACGGCTCGCCGGAGACCACCACGGGCGGCAACGCGCTGAAGTTCTACGCCTCGGTGCGCCTCGACATCCGGCGCATCGGCGCCATCAAGGAGCGCGACGAGGTCATCGGCAACCAGACCCGCGTCAAGGTGGTGAAGAACAAGCTGGCCCCGCCGTTCAAGCAGGTCGAGTTCGACATCATGTACGGCGAGGGCGTCTCCAAGCTCGGCGAGATCATCGATCTCGGCGTGAAGGCCGGTCTGGTCGAGAAGTCGGGCGCCTGGTTCTCCCACGACTCGACCCGCATCGGCCAGGGGCGCGAGAACGCCAAGAGCTTCCTGCGCAACAATCCGGACATGGCCGCCAAGATCGAGGCGGCGATTCGCCAGAACGCCGGCCTGATCGCCGAGAAGATCCTCGCCGGCGAGCCGGAGAAGGACGACGACGAGGGCGGCGACGAGTAGAAGCCGGCGCCGTTCGGCCGGTGAACCGTGAGGTCCGCCGGCGCGAGCGCGCCGGAACAGGTTTCGGAGCGCGGTCCGGCTCGGTCGAGGCGGAGCG
>NZ_NPEX01000242.1 GCF_003258865.1 Rhodoplanes roseus
CGCCGACCTCGTCTACACGATCACCAACGACATCCTGGCCGACTACCGCAACGAGCCCTATTCCAAGGCGCTGACCGACCTGGTCGAAACCTACAAGCCGGAGGTCCTGCTGCTCGGCGCGACGACGCTGGGGCGCGATCTCGCCGGCGCCGTGGCGACCACGCTGCTCACCGGCCTCACGGCCGACTGCACGGCGCTCGACGTCGATCCGGACGGATCGCTCGCCGCCACCCGGCCGACCTTCGGTGGCTCGCTCCTGTGCACCATCTACACGCTCAACTTCCGGCCCCAGATGGCGACCATCCGGCCGCGCGTGATGGCGATGCCGGACCGGATCGAGCGGCCGCTCGGCCGCCTCGTCGAGCATCCGCTCGCGATGGTCGAAGAGGACGTGATCACCAAGGTCCTGAAGTTTCTTCCGGACCGCGATTCGACGAAGTCGAACCTCGCTTATGCCGATGTGGTCGTCGCCGGTGGCCTCGGCCTCGGCTCGCCGGAGAACTTCCAGCTCGTGCACCAGCTCGCCTCCGTGCTCGGCGCGGAATACGGCTGCTCGCGGCCGCTGGTGCAGAAGGGCTGGCAACCGGCCGAGCGGCAGATCGGCCAGACCGGCAAGACGATCCGGCCGAAGCTCTACATCGCCGCGGGCATCTCGGGCGCCATCCAGCACCGTGTCGGCGTCGAAGGCGCTGACCTGATCGTCGCCATCAACACCGACAAGAACGCCCCGATCTTCGACTTCGCGCATGTGGGCATCGTCACCGACGCCCTGCACCTGCTGCCGAAGCTGACCGAGGCCTTCCGCCGGCGGCTGTCGCCGCACATCCGCGACCGCATCGCGAGCTGAGAGAGGACGCGCCATGACGGAAAAGTTCGACGCGATCGTGGTGGGCGCCGGGATGGCCGGAAATGCCGCCGCCCTCACCATGGCGAAGCGGGGCCTCAAGGTGCTGCAGCTCGAGCGCGGCGAGTATGCCGGCTCGAAGAACGTGCAGGGGGCGATCCTCTACGCCGCCCAGGTCGAGAAGCTGATCCCCGAATTCCGGGAGGACGCGCCGCTCGAGCGGCACCTGGTCGAGCAGCGCTTCTGGATGATGGACGACGCCTCGCACACCGGCCTCCACTATCGCTCGGAGGAGTTCAACGAGGAGCGGCCGAATCGCTACACCATCATCCGCTCGCAGTTCGATCGCTGGTTTTCGAAGCACGTACAGGAGGCCGGCGCGATCGTGCTGACCGAGACGACCGCGCTCGAGCTCCTGCAGGATGCGCGCGGCCGGGTGATTGGGGTGCGCACCGACCGCGCCCAGGGCGAGGTGCTGGCCGACGTCGTGGTGCTGGCGGAGGGCGTCAATGGCCTTCTCGGCACCCGGGCCGGCCTGCGCGAGCGCCCGACGCGCGAGAACGTCGCGCTCGCCGTCAAGGAGATGCACTTCCTGCCGCGTGAGACCATCGAGGCGCGCTTCAACCTGAAGGGCGACGAGGGCGCCGTGATCGAGGCGGCCGGCACCATCTCGCGCGGCATGGCCGGCATGGGCTTCATCTACACCAACCGCGAGAGCATCTCGGTCGGCCTCGGCTGCATCGTGTCGGATCTCGCCAAGACGGGGCACTCGCCCTACGAGCTGCTCGAGGCGTTCAAGCGGCATCCATCCGTCGCGCCGCTGCTCGAGGGATCCGAGGTGAAGGAGTATGCCGCGCATCTCATTCCCGAGGGCGGCTACAAGGCGGTGCCGAACCTCTACGGCGACGGGTGGGTGGTGGCGGGCGACGCCGCACAGCTCAACAACGCGATCCATCGCGAGCGATCCAACCTCGCGCTCGCCTCCGGCCAGATGGCCGGCGAGACGGTTGCGGAGCTGAAGGGGCGGGGACTCGAGCCGACCGCCAAGAATCTCGCCGCCTACAAGACCCGAATGATGGAGTCGTTCGTCATGCAGGATCTGAAAAAGTACAAGGACATGCCGGCGCTCCTTCACGCCAGCTCACAGAACTTCTTCCTCACCTATCCGCAGCTCGTGTCCAAGGCGATGCAGAACTTCGTGCGCGTCGACGGCACGCCGAAGATCGAGAAGGAGCGGCGGACCATGAAGTCGTTCTTCGCCGCGCGCTCGCTCGGCGGGCTTTTGGGTGACGCCGTCCGCATGGCGCGGGCGTGGCGCTGACCTCGACGATCGACACGAACCGGAGGGAGCGATGACGAAGGAAACCGACGTCCGCGTCGAGGACAAGCTCTACCAGAACCGCTACCGGGTCGACTCCGGACGGTCGCACATCAAGGTGACGCCGCACGTGACGCCGTCGCCGGAGCTGCTCGCCCTCGTGAAGCTCTGCCCCGCGCGCTGCTACGAGCTCAACGGCAACGGCCAGGTCGAGGTCGCCCACGACGGCTGCATGGAGTGCGGTACCTGTCGTGTTCTGGCGGAAGGCAAGGGCGACATCACCTGGACCTATCCGCGCGGCGGCTACGGCGTGCTGTTCAAGTTCGGCTGAGCCGCGGCTTCACCGTCGCGCCGTCCGCTCGCGCAGGGCGGCGGCGCGCTTCTTCAGAGCCGCGGCCTCGGTGGTGCGGCCGGCGTCGTCACGCAGCCCGGCGAGCGCATCGAGAGCATCCGCCAGGACCCTATCGCGGAGCGGCGCCGGGGCTTGCCGCTCGGCGAGCGCCACGGCGCGTTCAGCCAGCGGCTCGGCCTCGCCGGACCGCGCGCGGACGCTGTCCAACGTCACCAGATGGACGAGGCTGAGGGCAACCCCGAGCGGGGACCTGCCGTCCACGTCCGCCTTCTCCGAGATGGCGAGGCGCCGGCGCGCGAGCCGCTCGGCCTCCTCGGGCCGGCCATTTGCGGCATGAAGATCGACCAGCCGCTGTAGCACGTACACCACGATCGCGTTGTCCGGGCCCCACTCCGCATCGATGGCGGCGATCGCCTCGTGATAGAGTTCGGCCGCGGCGTCGACGCGGCCGCTCGCCGCATAGACGTCGGCGAGGCCGCGGGCCGCCGGCGCGGCGAGGCGCGGCCGTTCTTCCGGAGGCACCCTGCCGACGACGGCGCGGATGCGCAAGAACAGCCGTTCGGCGTCGTCCCAGCGCTTCTGCTGGAGGTGAAGCAGCGCCAGCGTGGTGAGCGCGTCGGCGGTCTCCGGGGAGTCCGCGCCGTGGTGTCGTTCGGTCACGGCGAGCGCCGTCGCCAGCAGCGGCTCGGCCCGGTCGAGCCGCCAGGCGTCGCGGTGCAGCGTGCCGAGCGCCGTCAGCGCGGCGGCGTAGCGCGGGCCGGTCTCGCCGTCCTGGGCGCGGGCGAGGACGACGGCTCGCTCGGCGAGCGGCAGCGCCTCGTCCAAGCGCTGGGCGACGTGCAGCACGGTGACTCGCGTGGCGAGCGCATCGAGCTCTGACGGTCGTGTCCGGGCATAGGACACGGCCGCGAGCGCGGCTGCCGCGGCGATCAGGACGCCGACGACGGCGATCGCTCTGGTTCGGCGCATCGTGCGGGCCTCCGTCTCGATGACTCCAGGCGTTGGAGGCTCGGGACGGGCGCTCGGTTCACGCGCGTCGGAACGGGAGTGGCGTGGGCAGCTCCGGGGGAGCCGGCTGCCGCGGCGGATGGGCGGCCTTCGCCCGCAGGGCGGCGGCGAGGCCGAGAAGCCGGGGTGTCTGGTTGCGGATCTCGATCGCGACCTCGCGGTCGAGACGCTTGAGCCAGTGCGCCGGGATCGCGTCGACCCCGTAGGTCGCACCTGCCAGCATGCCGACGATCGCGCCCGTGGTGTCGGCATCGCCGCCCTGGTTGACGGTCTTCACGACGGCCTCGGCGAACGTCCCGGTCGAAAAATAGAAGTGCAGGACGGTCCTGATCGTGTCGACCACATAGGCGGACGACTGGCCGGGGCTGTTCGCGAAGCGAAAGCCGCGATGCTCTGCGACGAGCGCATCGGCGATGTCGCGGACCGAGTCCCGGTCGCCGCCGGCGAGCAGCCGGTGCAGCATGTGCATCAGCGCCACGGACGCATTGTCCGACAGCGGGTGATGATGGGTGGTTCGGCACTGGGCGATGCACCAGGCGGCGCCAGTGTCGGGTGATCCGAGCGTCGCCAGCGCCACCGGCAGCATCCGCATCGCCGCGCCGTTACCGGCATCGCCGTCGAACGAGGGCCCCTGGACCGTGCCCTCGGTGATGAACCGCCGGATGCCGCGCCGGCAGGTATTGCCAATGTCGATCGGCCCGGAGCGCATCCAGCGGGTGAACTCCTCGCACAAGTCCTGGAGGTCGAGGCCGTCCTTGCGGAGCAGCGAGCGGCCGAGCGCCAGCGCCATCTCGGTGTCGTCCGTCACCTGGCCGGCGGCGAGGCGCAGCCAGCCGCCGCCGACGATGCGATCGTGCACGCCGTAGCGTGTCGCGATCTCGCCTTTGGTCATGAACTCGACCGTGCCGCCGAGCGCGTCGCCCACGGCAAGACCCAGGAAGGCGCCGAGCGCCCGCTCGTCCAGGGTCGGCCCCTGCATGGCAATGTCCTACAAGTAGCTCGCCGTCACCCGGTAGTCGCCGCCGATGACCAGATACTCGCCTTCTCCCTTGAGCGGATGGCCGGCCAGCAGCGTGTTGAAGAAGGCGATCTTGGTGGTCGGCACGTGCGCGGTCAGGATGATGTCGCCGAAGCAGTCGGCGACGCCGCGATCCGACGTGAACGAGGCGAGATTGTTCATCCGCACGACCGCGTGGCGCTTGTCGGAGCGGGCGACGATCTGGTGCTCGTCGAAATCGTTGACGCCGCGATAGAGCGTCACGTGGTCCTCGCCGGGAGCCACCATGGTGGCGAGCGCCCACTGGCAGAATTCGTAGACGAGGTCGAGCTGGCTGTAGATCGAGTTGTTGTGGAAGCGGCTCGACATTTTCTGCTCCACATAGGTGGCCCAGCCCTCGTCGGAGATGCGGGCGATCACCTGCTTGTGGAAGGTCGGGAAGATGCCGAAGCGGCTCTCCACCCAGCCTTTCATCACGGCGCCTTCCGGGCTGTTGGAGTCGTAGCCCCAGCCCTTGATGAGGCGCAGGAAGGACGAGCGATAGCGGCGCGTCGCCGGCCGGCCGTCGTGCACCGGCTCCTGCTGCTCGGGATCGAGGCCGAACATCGCCATCATGTAGCTCGCGAAGGCGATGCCCGCGTCCGCCAGATCCGGTGCTTGCGACAGCATCTCGAACAGGCTCCGGTTCATCTCACGAACACCCGAGATCCGCAGCGGAACCGGGTAGTCGTTGTAGGCACAGCTCGCCAGCAGATCGGTCGGCAGGCCCACCAGATTGGTCGAGTGTCCAACGGAACTGCGCCCCGGCATTCGCCTTCGTCCTTGCAAGTGTCGGGCCGTGTCGCCTCGGAGCGAGGTGTCGCGGGCCGGCGCGGTGGGCTGTCGAGAAGAATGAACGAGACCGTGCGTAGCGGGCCGGTCGCCAGGATGCGAGGCGCCGTGGCCGCTCGCCTCCATTCGCATGCGGGCGCGGCGGCGCGCTGATTTCCGTCAACACTTGTCCGAATGGCGACGAATTCGCGTCGGGTGCAGAACGGAGACGTGCTGCGCGGTGTCGCGAACGCGCGGCAGGCGGAGTGAATAATGTAACGTTTGTGAAGGGGCGGTCGGGTGCTTCTACGTCGTCCGAACTGATATCGATGATAAGGTATGTCTATGAACTATTGCGGCGCATCATAATGTGGACCGACAAGGTCCCGCCTAAAACTGCGGCATGCCCAAACTCAAGGCGCATCGAATTTTTTTTGCCGAAGCCGCGGGCGACGGATTGTGTGCTTTTCTGGTCATGATAATCAGATTGCATCGAAGTTTCGGCCGAACGACTTGGCCATGCATGCGGGCCCCGTCCTGCGTCTGACCGACGAGATCTGACTGAACACTCGAGAAACCCACCGTGGGCGGCTCTTTCTGTCCGCGGATATAGACCTGCTCGTCAGTCGAAAGGACGTCTATGAGCACCGGCACCGTGAAGTGGTTCAACGCGCAGAAGGGCTATGGCTTCATTCAGCCCGATGATGGCGGCAAGGACGTGTTCGTTCACATCAGCGCCGTCGAGCGAGCCGGTATGACAAATCTGCGCGAGGGGCAGAAGCTGTCGTACGAGCTGACCCAGGATCGCCGCACCGGCAAGAGTTCGGCCGATCAGCTTCGGGCCGTCTGAGCCTACGATCCCGTTCGAAAGCCCGCCTCGGCGGGCTTTCTGATAAAAAGGGCCCCGCTTGCGCAAGGGCCCGTTGCCGGTCTCTCGTCCGTCGGAAAAGTGCAGGGGCCGAAGCCGCAAGGGCCGGCGGGGCAGGGGACGGGCCCGCCGGGGCAGACGTGATGTCGCTCACATGCGGCACCAGCAGTCGCCCGCAGCCACCCTCTCGGACAACAGTCCCGAATACGCTGCCCGACGAATCTCGGGCTCAGGCCTTCTCGGCCGCCTTCACCCGCCAGAGCTGGAAGCCCTTCGCCTCGATCGCCTTCTCGATCGTGGCCCGCGACAGCTTGTGCGGAGGGTCACGGTCGGGACGTACGACACCGGTCGAGTGCCAGGGGCCGTGCTGGGCGGGAAGCTTGCTGCCGGACGAGTCGCCCGCGAAAGCCCGCAGGTCGTTGGTCGTCTCCGACTCGAACATGAACAGTCGCATGTGCTTTGCCTTTCTTCCCCACCCCACGTGACCGCCCCGAGAGGCGGTGGCCGCCCGGAGCCGGGCGGCCGGTCGCTCAGCGTCGGCGGAACTGCTGACGCTGCGGAGGACGCCGGGCGGGACCGCCCGAGTTCGTCTCCTTGTGGCGGAAGATGATCCGGCCCTTCTCGAGGTCGTAGGGCGACATCTCGACGATCACGCGGTCGCCCGCCAGCGTCTTGATGCGGTTCTTCTTCATCTTGCCGGCCGTATAGGCGATGATCTCGTGGCCGGTATCGAGCGTCACGCGGTAACGCGTGTCCGGCAGGATTTCAGTGACCAGACCTTCGAATTCGATCAGCTCTTCTTTCGCCATGGCTGTGCTCCGATCAATCAGCGCTCGACGCTTTGTCCCACATCGCGGCGGCCCGGCACCCCACGGCGCAGGAACGCCACCTGATCGAGGGCGGTCTCGACCGCCGGCCCGCTGCGGTTCGCGGGCCGCTCGGCGAGCGGCACGCCGACCCTGACGGGCGAGCCGTGCTGGCCTGCATCGTGGGGCCGGCCAGCATCGGGCTGGCGCGGCCGCTGCGGGTCGCGCTGCTGCCGGTGCGGACGCTGCGACGGCTTCTGCGAGCGCGGCTCCGACGGCTGACGCTGCGCCGCGGCGCGGCCGGCGTCATCGAAAGAACGCGGCGGGTTGCCGTCACGGTTCCGCTGCTGGTTCCGGTCACGGTCCTGGTTGCGGGTCCGCTGCTGGTCGCGGCGGGGCTCGCCGTTGCGACCACCGCCGTTGCGTCCCTCGCCTTGACGCCCCTCGACTTGGCGTTCGTCGCCCTGGCGACCCTCGCCTTGGCGACGGCCCTCCTGCCGGCGACCGTCCTGGCGCCGTCCGTCGCCCTGGCGATGCGCCGGGCGGGCGGTGGGCAGCGGCCGGCCGCCGGTGCGGCGGTCGGTGGCCGGGATGCTGCGGCGGATCAGCTTCTCGATGTCGCGAAGGAACGGGAGCTCCTCGGAATCGCAGAACGAGATGGCGATTCCGTCCGCCCCGGCGCGCGCCGTGCGGCCGATACGGTGGACGTAGCTCTCCGGAATGTTCGGCAGGTCGTAGTTGACGACGTGGGACACGCCGTCGACGTCGATGCCGCGGGCCGCGATGTCGGTCGCGATCAGGATGCGGGTGTCGCCGCTGCGGAACGCCGCCAGGGCCCGCTCGCGCTGGTTCTGCGACTTGTTGCCGTGGATCGCCTCGGCGTCGATGCCGCTCTTGGCGAGGCCGCGGACGACCTTGTCGGCGCCGTGCTTGGTGCGGGTGAAGACGAGGCAGCGATCGAGCGGCTCGCTGGTCAGGATCTCGGCCAGGATGGTCGGCTTGGCGGCCTTGTCGACGTGAACGATCCGCTGGTCGATGCGGTCGACCGTGGACGCGGCCGGCGTCACCGAGACGTGGGAGGGGTCGTTCAGCATCTGCGACGCGAGTTCGGCGATCTGCTGCGGCATGGTCGCCGAGAAGAACAGCGTCTGGCGCTGCTTCGGCAGCTTCGACACGATCTTCCGGATGTCGTGGATGAAGCCCATGTCGAGCATGCGGTCGGCCTCGTCCAGCACCAGCACCTCGACGGCGTTCAGCCGCAGGGCGTTGCTGTTGACGAGATCGAGCAGCCGGCCCGGGGTGGCGACCAGCACGTCGAGGCCGTTCATCATGGCCCGCACCTGGCGGCCCATCGAGACGCCGCCGATCGCCAGATCGGTGGCGATCTGCATATGACGACCGTAGGCCCGGAAGCTGTCGAGGATCTGTCCCGAGAGCTCACGGGTGGGGCTCAGCACCAGCACCCGGCAGCTCTTGCGAACGGTCGGCTTGCGGTCGGTGAAGAGGCGATTGAGAATCGGCAGCGCGAAAGCCGCGGTCTTGCCGGTGCCCGTCTGGGCGATCCCGATCACGTCGCGCCCGGCGAGGGCGAGCGGCACCGTCTGGGCCTGGATCGGGGTGGGAGTGACGTAGTTCTCATCGACGAGGGCGCGAGCGATCGGCTCGGCCAGTCCAAATCCTTGGAAGGAAGTCAAAGGGTGCTTTCTGTTCTGCGATAGAGCCCGGGCGCAGCTGTGGCGCGCCGCGTGCAGCGGATGAACGGGACATCCCGCGTGGTCTGGGCTGCCTTCGGGTGGCGGATCGGGCCGAAACCGTTGTTGGATTCGTTCACGCGGCCCATGGGGACCAACCAGAGGTCGGTCAACCCGCTCCCGGCTTATATGAGCCATTTCGCCGCATAATTCAAGCCAGTTATGCGGTACCGAAATACAATTGTCGTTCCATGGCCCAGTCCCGGCGGCCGCGACGCGGCTCCGGCGGGTCTCGGCAGAGGCAGCCACCACAAAGGGCGGCCGCCTCCGCGAGCTGATG
>NZ_NPEX01000243.1 GCF_003258865.1 Rhodoplanes roseus
GCGCGGGTCGGAGCCCGCGCCCGGCGATCACGGCCTGCCGGCGTGGCGGGCCGAGAACGCTGCGTCGTCATGCCGGGACGCGAACCTCGTCGGTGAAGACCAGGGTCGCGACGGTCTTGTTCGCCGGGGCCCGGCCGTCCGTGAAGACGAGCGTGGAGGGGCTGGTGTCGACCTCGTGGGCCAGGAAGCCGGCGCCGGAGGAGCCGCGATCGTCGAGCACGGCGATGTCCGTCCCGGTCCAGCAGTCGATGGTGCTGTCGCCGAACAGGTCCGCCAGCAGGACCTCGTCGTCGCCGGACCAGGCCCCGGTCGCGAATTCGATCGTGGTGACGGTCTCCGCCCGCATCGTGTCGGCCCCAGGAAGAGGGTCGCTGGCCGTAGCCGCCGCGGCGTCTTCGGGATCGGCGCCTGTCGTGATCGAAAGTGCTTCGAAATCGGCCTTTGTGTGCCTCACGGCCCCCATGCTCCCCGCCCCGGTGATGTCAGGACAACCGGTTCCGCCCCCGAAACCGCAGCCCGGCGCGCCTCCGCCAGGACGAGAGTTATGGTATAATAATGCTAGTATTAACGTCAATATGATACTAGCCCGTTCTACGACGGGCCGCGGCGGAGCCGGAACGACGAAGCCCCGGGCTGGTGGCCCGGGGCTTCTGACGCACCGACGGTCGGGACCGTCTTCAGAACGGCGGGGCGCCGACGTCGAACTTGGAGTTCACGCCGAACTCGACGATGTGCTGATCCGCACTCAGCGAGCGCGAGAAGGCATCGCAGCCGCCGACCGAATAGCATTCGGTGAGGGCGACGCTGGTGGCGCCGTAGTTCAGGGAGTTGTACTCGAGCTTGGTCGTCCAGTTGTTGGTGAGGGCGTATTCGAGGCCGACACCGAGCAGCAGGCCGTCGAGCGTCTCCTCACCCGTGTAGCTGTCGACATGGCCGCCGGACGTGGAGCCGCCGCTGATGTCGAAGCGGCCCCACACCCAGCCGGCCTTGCCGTAGACCAGGGCGCGATCGAAGGCGATGCCGAAGCGGGCAGCGACGTCGAAGCTGTACAATGAATATGAAAAGGTCGGCCGTCAGGCCGGAACGCAGGTGCCCTCGACCGGGCAGACCGCCGCGCATTGCGGCTCGTCGAAATGCCCCTCGCACTGCGTGCACTTGACGGCGTCGATCACATAGATGTCGCCCTTCATGGCGATCGCCGTGTTGGGGCACTCGAACTCGCAGGCGCCGCAGGCGGTGCATTGCGACGCGATGATCTTGTAGGCCATGGCGGCACACTCCTTCTGTGCCTTCGGCGTATCAGTCCGGGGGGCGTGCCGCCATTTGGGGAAATCCGGATTGGAACGGCTCGAAACTACGAGAGCCGCCGCGGCGTCGGTGCAGCGCGCGTATGGTTGACGAGTCGTTGCGCCGATCGGCCGAATACACCCCAATACCGCTAAGCAGTTTTTCGGAGTTTTCGACTAGCGTGGATCCTGGGTCGCGCCGCCACCCCCAAGCTCCGGTCCGTCGAGGTCCAATATGTGCCCCGTGCCCCCGGTCTCGCGCTTCGCCACACTCGCGATCCTGCTGTCGCTCGCGACTGCCGGTCTGTCGACGCCCTCGTCCGCCGAGGAGGCCGGCTGGCGGGTGGCCCGCGTCTCCGGTGACGCCCGCCTGACGACCCCGGCCAGGACCGCGCCGCTGAGCCCGGACGCCGTAGTGGCACCCGGCGACACCGCCTCGACGGGCGCCAACGGCCGCGTCCTTCTGGTGCGCGGCGGCAGCGACGAATCCGTGCTGCTGGCGCCGGACACGACCGTCACGGTGCCGCGCGCGGCCGACCCCGACAGCACCGCCACCATCCTGCACCGGAGCGGCTCCATTCTCGTGCGCGCGCTGCGACCGACCGAGCGGGCGTTTCGGATCGAGACGCCACGCATCGTCGCGGCCGGGCAGAACGCCGAGTTCCGCGTCACCATCGGCGAGATCCGCTCGAGCGTCGACGTGCTGCGCGGCGAGGCCCGGGTCCTGGACGTGCAGACCGGGCAGAACGCCGTCGTGACGGCGGACCAGCGCGCCAGCGTCCCGGCCTTCGGCACGGCCGGACTCTCGTTGAGCGGCAACGGGCCGCTGAGCCCGGTTCTCGGAGACGCGCGCCGGGCCGCGGTGCCGACGCCGATCGAGACCACCCGCCCGGCCTGGCTGCCGGCCGCCGGGGCGGACCCACTGCGGCTGATCGATACGCTGCCGCCTCCCTCGGCGCCGCCGCACGGATGGGACAATCCGCTGCGCCGCGCCTTCGAGGCGCTCGGCGATACGGCACGCCGCGGCCTGCGTAGCGCCGGGGCGACCGACGACGACGCCACGCTCGTCGTCACCGTCGCCTCGATCGTCGGGATTCTGGTCGCGCTCGCGGCCGCGATCCTGCGCCGGCTGATGCGCCGCTCGCTCGGGCCGCAATCGCGCGGCGCGCTGTTGTCCCACCTCGTGCCGGCGGCAGGACGGCCGGCACGGCGCGACGCGCCGGCGCGCGATCCGATCGCCCGGTTGCGCAACCTCGAGCACCACACCGCGCCACGCTGCCGCGTGCAACTCTGAAGGCTAGAGGCCGGCGCCCGGCACGAAGCACAGGATGCGGGCGCGCGATCCGCCGACGCTCGGCAGGGCGCAGAGAACCGGCTCACCGGTGGGATTGCCGGAGTCGTGGATCACCAGCTCGGGCGGAATGTCGACCCATTCGCCGGACGGCAGCCGCGCCCGGTGATGATCGCCGACCGTATCGGCCTCGGTCCGCTTGCAGTCCGACGGGTCGCAGCAGATGGCGCCGGTGGCGGGCGAGCGCAGCTTCTTGAACCAGGCTCGCAGACGCTCGTCGACATGATCGTATTCGCCGTTGTCGCGCGCATAGGCCGGCGTCGCGACGAGAAGCACGATCAGGATTCTGAACACGCGCACCCTCCCTGGTTAGTACAGGCATCCGGCTCGTATTCACGATTCGAAATCAGCAGGAATCATGCCAATGCAGAACAGTCCTTGGTCATGCGCGGCCGGACTCAGTCGTGCGACTCGACGATGCTGACAGCGTGAAGACGAATACCGGCGACGACGTGCCGACAGCGGCGGGTCGATCCTCTTTTTCCGATCGCCGCGACGAGACTGTTCCCGAGTCCGCCCGACGCGAAGACCGCGACGGCTGCGCGGCGCGCCCCGATCCGGCCCGCCGTTACGGCCCTGGCGATCGCCCGGATGCTGTCCCGGGCCGGCGTCACGACCGCGATCGTCGGCACCCGAGCGCGCGCCATGATCGGCCACCGGCCACGCCGCCGCGACGCTCGCGCTCCGCGAGTCCGTCCGCGGCGACCTCGCGGCGGCATTGCCGTGACGGCGGGCCGGAACCGCCCCGCACGCGCCCCGACGCGGCCGAAACGCCCGCCGAACGGCCCGAATCCCCCGTTGCCTTCAAAAAGACTGAGGATTCATCGGCACATTCGCGATTCCACACTGGCCAGAGTCCGCGAATCGTATAATGGGCTGGGATATCTGTTCATCAGTGCCGAGGAGGAACTCCCGAATGCCGAAGGCCGCGACTGCCAAACCCGCCGCGACTGCCAAGCCCGCCCAGGCGACCGTCACGCTGAAGCACATCGCCGCGACGATCGCCGGAAACCACGAGATCGCCAAGAAGCAGTCCGAGACGATCCTGGGCGACGTGGTCGGTCTCATCACCAAGCACCTCAAGAAGGGCGACCGGATCCGCATCAGCGGCCTCGGCATCCTGCAGGTGAAGAAGCGCGCCGCCCGCATGGGCCGCAACCCGGCCACGGGCGAGGCCATCAAGATCAAGGCGAGCAAGAAGATCGCCTTCCGGGCCGCCAAGGAGCTCAAGGACGCGATCTGAGGTCTTGCCGGCCGCGACGACGCGGGCGCCGCTCCGGCGCGCCACGCGACCGCGGCTCGCCACCCTCGAGCCGGGCCGGAGTGATGTCACGATCGCCCGTCTCCTGCTCGCATCGCCATGAGATATCGAAAAGGCCCGCCGACCTCGTCGCGCGGGCCTTTTTCTCGCGCTCCGCGGCAAGCCGAAGCGAGGCCGGGCCCGCACGCGGGTGGAGGATGTCGGCTCAGTTCGCCTTGATGGCGGCGTCGCGGATCAGATCGCGATACTTCGCGTATTCGCTCCTGGCGTAGGCCATCAGCTCGTCCTCCCGGCCGGAGGCGGGCGTGACGCCGACGCTGCGCAGCCGCTCGATCACGTCGGGCGCCTTCAGCACCACCTGCAACTCGGCGCTGAGCTTGTCGATGATCGGCTGCGGCGTCTTGGCCGGCGCGTAGAGCGCGTACCAGCCGTTGACCGAAAAATTCGGATAGCCGGATTCGGCGAAGGACGGCACGTCGGGAAAGTCGGGCAGCCGCTGCGGCGACGATACCGCGAGCGGCCGCACCTTGCCGCCGCGGATCAGCGCGGCCGCGTTGGTCGAGGTGTCGAAGATGACGTCGAGCCGCTTGCCGATCAGGTCGAGAATGTGCGCACTGCCGCCCTTGTAGGGCACGTGGATCATGCTGAGCTTGTTCTGCAGGCAGAAGCTGGCGCCGGCGATGTGCAGCGGCGAGCCGTTGCCGGACGAACCGTACGTCAGGTCGCCCGGCCGCGCCCTGGCGGCGTCGACCACGTCCTTGACGGTCTTGTAGGGCGACTCGTTGTAGGTGATCAGCATGGTCGGCGCGGTGCCGAACAGGCCGATCGGCGCGAAGTCGTCGATCGGATGGTAGTCGGCCTTGAACAGATGCGGGCTCACCGCATTGGAGGCGAAGCCGCCGACGAACAGCGTGTAGCCGTCCGGCGCGGCGCGGGCCGCCTGGCTGGCGCCGAGCAGGGTGCCGGCACCGGGCCGGTTGTCGACGATCACCTGCTGCCGCAGCCGGTCGGACAGCTTCTGTCCGATCAGCCGGCCCAGCATGTCGTTCGCGCCGCCGGCCGGATAGGGCACGATCAACATGATCGACCTGGACGGATAGGCGTCCCTGGCCCGGACGGCGTCGGAGCCGACGACCGCGACGCCCAGCGCGGCGCCGAGCCCGAGCACGAGGGCTCGCTTGTCGAGGGCGGCACGGGACATGGTGGTCATGTCGTCCTCCCGATGGCCGGCCGGCCCCTCTGAGTACGGACACGCGCGAGGTCTTCGCGTCCGCGCTCCGGGCCGGCGATTCATCCCGCCTTGATATTGGCCCTCTCGATCACCTTGCGCCACCTCTGTGTCTCGTCGGCGATGAACCGGGCCAGCTTCATCTCGCTCGCCGGCCTTTCGACGATCGGCCGCGGCGTCGCAGCGGGCGCCAGACAGCCGGTAGGCGGTGCCCTGCCGCACGTGATGGCGGTCCCGAGCGATCGGCGAACGCGTGGCCGGCCGCCGCCGATGCCCTCGATCACGGAGAGGCCGACCAGCGGATGGGCCCTGCGGTTGGGCTAGGCCTCGATGCAGTGCGCCATGGCATCGACGCCGTTCGGCGCCGTCGGGGCCGGCGGCACGCTCATGGCGAGGTCCGGATCGACGACGGCGAGGTCCGCCAGCCTGTCGACGCTCTCGACCGCGACCGCCTGTTCGGCGGGAGCTGATCCGCCGGCGCCCGGGTCAGGCCGGCACGTTGAGGCAGCGCGCCGGACGCACCGCAGTGTCGTCGAAGGCGCCGTTCTCGGCCACCACGGCACCGGCCACGATGGTCATGACGGGCCAGCCCTTCAGCGTCATGCCCGCATAGATGCAGTGCCCCTTGCCCTGGTGCGTCACGGTCTTCTCGAGATCGAGATCGACCAGTACGAGATCGGCGTCGGCGCCGACCTGCAACGTGCCCTTCCTGGGCGCGAGGCCGAAGCGGCGCGCCGGATTCCACGAGCTCAGCGCGACCAGCCGCGACAGCGGCACGCCGCGGGCGTGATGGCCGAAATGCAGCATCAGCGGCAGCTCCCACTGGAAGCCGACCGCGCCGGGCGACTCGGTCCACAGATCCAGTCCCTTCTTCGGTCGGAACGGCACGTGATCGGTGCCGATGGAGAAGATCCCCCCGTCCGCGACGCCGCGCCATAGCGCCTCCTGCTCCTCCTTGGTGCGCAGCGGCGGGCAGATCTTCGCCTTCATGTCGAGATCGGGATCGTAGGAGGTGCGGGTGAGATAATGCGGGCAGGTCTCGATGGTGACGTCGACGCCGCGCGCGCGCGCCTCGACGCCGAGCTTCACGCCGGCCCCGATGGTGGTGTGCACGACGTGCAGCGGGCAGCCGGTGAGCTCGGAGAAGAAGATCATCCGGCGGATCGTCTCCTCCTCGACGAAGCCCGGCCGCGATTCCTGATAGGCGCCGAGATCCTGGCGGCCGGTGGGGCGGATCTCGCGCTCCAGCCAGGTGCCGATCGCGGTGTTCTCGCAATGGACGTTGATGACGCCGCCACGGATTTTGGCGAGCGAGCGCATGGCCCCGTAGATCCAGCCGTCGGTCGCCGGCACGATGCCGATGGCGTTGTCGGGCTCGTAGCCGAAGTAGAACTTGTATGAGACGACGCCGGTATCGGCCGTGATCTGCTCGAGCCGGTGGACGTCCTCCTCGCGCTGGATGATCAGGTGGAAGCCCCAGTCGATCGCCGAGTTCTCCGCGATCTGGCGCTGCTTCTCGCGGAAGAAGCCGAGATAGTCGGGGTCGACCAGCGGCGTGTAGTCGAGCGCCGAGGTGACGCCGCCGACCGCGGCGGGCGGCGTCTCGGTCGCCAGGTCCTCGGCATACGGATAGTGGAAGCCGAGATGGCAGTGGGTGTCGATGACGCCGGGCATCAGCACCCGGCCTTCGGCATCGACGACGCGCGTCGCGTCCGGCAGCAGCGCGTCGGCGCCGAGCGCGGCGATGCGCCCGTCGACCACGGCGACGCCGCCGAAGAACTCGCCGTCGTGACGAACGACGCGCGCGTTGCGCACGACAAGGTCGGCTTTCATTGAGTCATCTCTCGCGTTTCGTTGCGGCTCTTGCGCCGGGCGTTCGAGTCTCCTCCGCCCTCACCCTGAGGAGGCTGCGAAGCAGCCGTCTCGAAGGGCGAGGGCGGCCACCACCGAAATCGACTGGCGGATTTCGGTGGTGCCACGGACGCAAGTCGGTGGAAGCCGACGTGCGGGGGCCTCATGGTTCGAGACGCGATCCTTCGGATCGCTCCTCACCATGAGGTCGATGTCCGTATGAAGGGCCCGCCAGGGCTTCACCCCATCGACACCGGGGTGAAGTCGGCGAACCAGTTCTGCGGCTGGACGAAGCCCTTGAGCTTGGCCGACATGGCGCGCGGGTTGCGGTCGTGCACCACCATCAGGGCGGCGCAATCGTCGACCAGCAGCGCGTGCGCCTTGGCCAGCGCGCCGTCGCGCGCCGCCGTGTCGCGGGCGAGCTGCGCCTCCTTGAAGGCGGCGTCGACGGCCGGGTTCGCATAGTGCCCCCAATTGGTGCCCCGCGGCGCCGTCAGGGCGGAGTCGAAGCAGCGCACGAAGCCGCTGGTCGGATCCTGGGTGGGAAGCGAGAGATTGAGCGCGACCGGATTGTCGGCCGGCGCCTTGGCGCCGTTGCGATAGGCGGTGAACAGCGTGAGAAAGTCGACGACCTGATACTCGACTTCGATGCCGACGGCGCTGAGGTTCTGCTGGATCGCCTCGTTCATCGGCAGCGGCTGCATCTGGCCGCCGCCCGAGTTGGCGATCAGAATCTTCGCGCGCGCCGGCTTGCCGGGACCGTAGCCCGCTTCGGCCAGAAGCGTCTTGGCAGCCGCGGGATCGTACTTCAGCACGAAGCTCGGCGTCCCGAACCAGGGCGACGAGCGCGGCACCATGCCCTCGGCCGCGATGGCCGTGCCGTTGAGCATCTCGACGATGCCGGCGCGGTCGATCGCCAGATTGGCGGCCTGCCGCACCCGCTTGTCGCCGAAGGCCGAGCCCGGCAGCGTCGACAGGTACCAGATCCAGGTGTGCGGATAGATGTTCATGGTGACGGCGACGCCGGCGCTCTTCAGGCTCGGGATCGTGTCGGGCGGCACCGACTCGATGAAGTCGACCTGGGCGGCGCGCAGCGCGGCGACGCGCGCCGTGCCGTCCGGGATCGGCACCAGCACCAGCGTCGCCGCCTTGGCGAGGCGGGCCTTGTCCCAATAGGCGTCGTTGCGGGCGAGCTGGAGCCGCACCCGCGGCTCCAGCTTGACGACCTTGAACGGTCCGGTGCCGGCGGGCTCGGCCGCGAACTTCATCCAGTCGCTGCCGAGCGCGGCGAACTTCGCCGGGCTCGCGAACAGCAGGAAGGTGAGCTGATAAGGAACCAGCGAATCCTCGGCATGGGTGAGGACCGCGATGGTCGTCGCGTCGATCTTCTCGGCGCCCTTCACACTGGGTAGGCGCGACCGGATGCCGAGCGCACGCTGGGCCAGATACTGCGGCGCCTTGTCGTCGAACACCGAGGCGAAATTCCACACCGCCGCGTCGGCGTCGAACGGCGTGCCGTCGTGGAATGTCGCGCCGCGGCGCAGCTTGACGATCCAGCGCTTGGGATCGGCCGGGTCCATGCTCCACGATTCCGCCAGAGCCGGCGCCAGCGTCGAGGGCTTGTCGGCCGAGGAGAGATCCCAGCCGACCAGCGCGTCGAACACCGTATAGCCGCCGAAGCGCAGGCCCTCGAAGCCGCCGTCCGGCCCGGCCCACAGGCGCGGGACGTCACCGAGCGACATGGCGATGGTGACCTTGCCGTCGGCGGCGAAGGCCGTGCCGGAGCCGAGCGTCGCGAGCACGCCGGCGGCGGCACCGCCGATCAGGACGTGGCGCCGCGACAGTGCGGCGGCGGACGGGGACTGGCTGAGATCGGTCATGCGGGGGTCTCCAGATGAAGCGGGCGAGCGAAGCGATGTCGTGGAGTCGGGCGGCCGGCCGGTGCGCGCCTCGAGATCGACCGAGGAGACCGGCGCGGTGTTGCCGGTGAACTCGGCATGGAGCGTCACCGGCAT
>NZ_NPEX01000244.1:0-3523 GCF_003258865.1 Rhodoplanes roseus
GGCCCTCCGGGCCGCCCCGGGACGACGGCCACGAACCATGATCGGCCAACCGCCCGTCACGCCGCCCCCGTCAAAAACTCCAGCAGCGCCTTCTGGGTGGCGGCGGGGTTCTCCTCCTGGGGGAAGTGGCCGGAGTCGATCGGCTGGCCCCGCACGTCGTCCGCCCATTCGCGCCAGGTGGCGAGCGGCGAGTTCTCGCTCGGGATGCCCTTGGCGCCCCACAGCGCGAGCAGCGGGCAGTCGATCTTCTTGCCCGCCGCGCGGTCGGCCTCGTCGAAGGCGAGATCGGTGGTGCGGCCGGCCCGGTAGTCCTCGCAGCTCGCGTGAATGCGCAAGGGATCCTGGAAGGCGGCACGGTAGTGGGCGAGCGCGCGCGGATCGAACGGGGTGAGATCCTTGGTGCCGCTCCAGCTCGCCATCTTCCAGTCGAGGAAATAGTTCGGATCCTTGCCGATCATGGTTTCCGGGAAGGGCGCCGGCAGGGCCAGAAACGTCCAGTGCCAAACCTTGTAGGCGAGCGTCCGGTCCATCTGGTGCCACATGGCGAAGGTCGGGACGATGTCGATCACGGCGAGTTTTTCCAATCGCCCCGGATGATCGAGCGCGAGCCGGTAGCCGACGCGGCCGCCGCGGTCGTGGCCGACCAGCGAGAAGCGGGCGTGGCCGAGCTTCTCCATCAGGTCGATCATGCCGGCCGCCATGGCGCGCTTGGTGTAGGGCGCGTGGTCGGGCCCCGAGCGCGGCGCCGCCGACCAGCCGTAGCCGGGCAGATCGGCCAGCACGAGGCGGAAATGCTTGGCCAAAGCCGGCGCGATCTTGTGCCAGATGACGTTGGACTGCGGATAGCCGTGCAGCATCAGCAGCGGCGGCCCGCTGCCGCCCGAGCGCGCGAACAGCTTGCCGGCACTGGTGTCGATCCAGTGGGACTCGAAGCCGGGATAGAGGTCGGCGAGATCGGACATGCGGGGACTCCGAAAACGACGCCGGTCCGGAGGCTCGACCAGCGGGGCCGCAGCATAGCCGGATTGCGGTGGCGACCGTAAGACACGCGGCGGTGCGAGTCGGAAACCCTGCGTGCCTAGCTCCGGATCGTCTCGATCTTGGGCCAGGCGGCGGCCGAGGTCTCGATCTGCTGCTGCTTGGCGTAGTTGGCGATGCCGAGATTGAACTCGACCGTCACCTTGACGATCAGCGGGAGGGTCCCGACCAGATCGGGGAACTCCTTCAGCACCAGGCCGGCGATGTCGCGGGCCTGCGCCTCGGGATCGGCCGGCCAGCGCGAATAGCTCGCCGTGACGGTGATGGAGTCGCGGGCCTGGTCGGAGCCGGCGGTGCGGGTCCAGGTGCGGACGACGGCGGCGTCGCGCACGCCGGGCTGGGCCGCGACGGCGGTGCGCACCGCCAGGAGCCCGCTCACCCGGTCCGACGACTGGATCATCGACGGCATCATCAGGCCGAAGGCGAGGCTCGCGGCCAGCAGCACGCCGACCGTGATGCGGTGGCCGATCCACAGCGGCCGCGTCGCCGGGCGCGGCGCGCCGGCGGAGACCACCATGCTGCCGACCACGAGATCCTGCAGCGACTGCCGGGTCGGCCGGTTGAACAGCACGAGATAGAGGAGCGACAGGCCGACACCGATCACCAGGAAGCTCCACAGGCCGGTGACGATCGGCGTGATGGTCTCGACCGCGAAGTCGTTGAGGACGATCGGCGCCATCACCACGAGGGCGCGCAGCGTCGCGGCGCCGATCGACAGCGGCGCGCCGTCCGGGCCGACCACGGCGATCCCGAGCAGGCGCTTGCCGAGGCTGCGGCCGCCGGTGAGGCGGCTGTCGGCAAGGCCGAAATAGGCGAGCGCCAGCGCGAGGCCGATCAGCCGGGCCGCCAGCCCGAGATCGACCACGAGGTCGAACATCGCCATCCCGACCGCGTAGCCGACGGCGCCGACAAGCGTGGTGTCGAGCGAGAAGGCGACCAGCCGGCGCCACAGCGAGGCGGCCGCGGGTGAGGTGGCCGCCGCAGCACCCGGGGTGCTCATGGTGCTCTCCGGGCCAAGCCCTTGGCGCCGATGTCCTTGCGGCAGAAGCCGCCCGGCCAGCGGATCTCGGCGATCGCCGCATAGGCCTGGGTGCGGGCGTCGGCCAGCGTCTTGCCGACGGCGCAGACGTTCAGCACCCGGCCGCCGACCGCGACCAGGCGGCCGTCGCGCTCCGCCGTGCCGGCGTGGAAGATCTCGACGTCCTCGACCTCGGCGGCGGCGCGCAGGTTGTCGATGACGCTGCCCTTCTCGTAGGCGCCCGGATAGCCCTTGGCGGCCAGCACCACCGTGATGGCCGCCTCGTCGTACCAGCGCAGCGCGAAGTCGCCGAGCTGGCCGTCGCAGGTGGCGAGCAGGGCCGGGACGAGGTCGGACATCAGGCGCAGCATCAGCACCTGGCATTCCGGGTCGCCGAACCGGACATTGTACTCGATCAGCTTCGGCCCCTGCGCCGTGATCATCAGACCAGCGAACAGCACGCCCTTGTAGGGGCAGCCCATCGCCGCCATGGCGCGCAGCGTCGGGCGGACGATCTCGTCCATGGTGCGGGCCGTGGTCTCGGGCGTCATCACCGGGGCCGGCGAATAGGCGCCCATGCCGCCCGTGTTGGGCCCGAAGTCGTGGTCGAAGGCGCGCTTGTGGTCCTGCGCCGAGGCGAGCGGCAGGGCGGTCTCGCCGTCGCACAGGACGAAGAAGGAGGCCTCCTCGCCGGTCAGGAACTCCTCGATCACCACGCTGGCGCCGGCCGCGCCGAGGGACCCGGACAGCATGTCGTCGATCGCCGCCTCGGCCTGGGCGACCGTCTCGGCGACCACAACGCCCTTGCCGGCGGCGAGCCCGTCGGCCTTGACCACGATGGGCGCGCCCTTCTCCCGGACATAGGCCTTGGCGGGCGCCGCGGCGGTGAACACCTCGTAGGCGGCGGTCGGGATGCCGTTGGCCCGGCACAGCGCCTTGGTGAAGCCCTTGGAGCCCTCCAGCCGGGCGGCCGCCGCGCTCGGCCCGAACGCCTTGATGCCGGCCGCCGAGAGGTCGTCGACCAGGCCGGCGACCAGCGGCGCCTCGGGCCCGACCACGACGAGGTCGACGGCGTGGTCGCGGCAGAAGGCGACGACGGCGGCGTGGTCGGCGACGTCGAGGGCGACGCAGTCGGCCTCCTGGGCGATGCCGGCATTGCCGGGCGCGCACCACAGCGCGTCGGCGAGCGGGCTCGCCGCGATCTTCCAGGCGAGCGCATGCTCGCGTCCGCCGGAGCCGAGAAGCAGGATGTTCATGCGCGGGTGCCGCAGATCAGGATGGTCTAAGAGCGTTTCCGGGCGGCCTTATAGCAGCTTTCACCCGCCGAAACTCGTCGAGGCGGTGCGATGGACGGCGGCATCCACGCTTATGATCGATTCACGTTTGGGGGGCTGGCGCGAGCTCAACTCGCGAACGGGGTGAGGGGCCAGGCTCATGAGAGGCCTCGGCACCCCCTCACCCGGATCG
>NZ_NPEX01000244.1:3533-4740 GCF_003258865.1 Rhodoplanes roseus
GCTTCACGATCCGACCTCTCCCCGCAGGGGAGAGGTGAAGTCGGGGGCGTGGCGCCCGCTCAGGCCTCGCCGACGGTCTCGAACTGCACGGCGTCGAGGGCGTCGCGCGGGGACTTGCCGGCCCACATCACGTACTGGAAGGCCTGGTAGTAGCGCTCGCACGCCTCGGCTGCGGTGGAGAGCAGCGACTCGCATTGCGCGCCCGAGGCCTCGACGCCGCCGGCCAGCACCAGCGCGTGGCGGAACATCACCAGCCCGTCGTTGGCCCACAGGTCGAAATGGCCGACCCAGAGCTGCTCGTTGATGATCGAGACCAGCTCGACCATCTCGGCGCGGCGACGCTCCGGAACCTTCAGGTCGAAGGCGCAGGCGAGATGCAGGGCCTCGATCTCGCTCATCCAGGTGAACGAGACCTGATAATCGGTCCACTTGCCCGTGATCACGAGCGTGACCTCGTCCTCGCTCGATCGCGCGAAGGACCAGTCGTTGACCGCGGCCACCCGCTCGACGATGTCGACCGGGTTGGCGTTCCGCGGGCTCTCGATCTCCATCAGCGACATGCCGCTTCTACCCCTCAAGTGCCGGACGCGGGAGCGAACGCACGAACGCGCACGCCACGCGACGGCACGCGCCGGGTGCCCGAAGCGCCCGAACCTGCAGGAACGCCTGCATCGCTGGGACTTCCACGAACACCGAATCACTCGGTCCATCGACTATAGAGCGGGCCCCGTTCCGACGGAATCGGGTCCGGCTCCAGTATTTTGCAGCGGCTCGCACGATCCTGCGGGACCCCCCGTCGGAGCCCGCCGAGCCCTGCTCCGGCGGGCCGGAGACGACGTCCCGGTCCGCCAGCAAGGGTTCGTGGATTCCGCTGAATCGCGCAACGACGCACTGGACTCGGTCCACAGGGATCGACGTTGTCCACCGCGACAGTTTGACTCGGGTGACGAACGTGCTGGACGGCGGTTTGAATCAAAAGTGGAACAGACCGGAATCGGAGCCGGAACGAGTCGCGCGGGGCGGAAAAACGTCGCGGCGCGCCGACGTGAGTCGGACGTGATCAGGAGACGTGATCAGATTCTCGCGGATGCGGCCGGCGGTCGCGAGTCGGGGAGGCCTGGACGGCGGCGCACGGCGCTTCGCCGTCGTGCTCCTCGAGGGGAGGGCTTTGCAGAATTGGTCATTCCGGGGCGCGGACCGCAGGTCC
>NZ_NPEX01000244.1:4750-8914 GCF_003258865.1 Rhodoplanes roseus
GCCCGGAATCCATACTCCCGGTATCAGTGGCTCACGAAAGACAGGGGTTATGGGGCGCGGGCTCGGCGCTGACGCGCCGCCCCGGGACGACGAATGGCTTCTGCAAAGCGCTCGCCGGGGCGGACGTCGCCGCCGGAGCGGCCGTGCCGAGCGCTGCGTCCCGCCCGGCGACAAAAATCAGTCGAACAGGCTCGACACCGACTCTTCGGCGGCGGTGCGGCCGATCGCCTCGCCCAGCAGGGTGGCGATGGAGAGGACGCGGATGTTCTCGGCGACCCGTACGGCCTCGGTCGGCTGGATCGAGTCGGTGATCACCAGCTCCTTGAGGCGGGAGGCGGTGATGCGGGCGACGGCGCCGCCCGAGAGAACGCCGTGGGTGATGTAGGCGTAGACGCGCTCGGCGCCGTGGGCGAGCAGCGCATCGGCGGCGTTCACCAGGGTGCCGCCGGAATCGACGATGTCGTCGACCAGGATGCAGGTGCGGTCCTCGACGTCGCCGATGACGTTCATCACCTCGGACTCGCCGGCGCGCTCGCGGCGCTTGTCGATGATGGACAGCGGCGCGTTGATGCGCTTGGCGAGGCCGCGGGCCCGCACCACGCCGCCGACGTCGGGCGACACCACCATCAGCTTGGCGAGCTCGAAGCGCTCCTTGATGTCCCGCACCATCACGGGCGAGGCGTAGAGATTGTCGGTCGGGATGTCGAAGAAGCCCTGGATCTGGCCGGCATGCAGGTCGACGGTCAGGACGCGGTCGGCGCCGGCGCGCGTGATCAGGTTGGCGACCAGCTTGGCCGAGATCGGGGTGCGCGGGCCGGGCTTCCGGTCCTGCCGGGCGTAGCCGAAATACGGCATCACGGCGGTAATGCGCCGCGCCGACGCGCGCTTGAGCGCGTCCATGATGATCAGGAGTTCCATCAGGTGGTCGTTCGTCGGATAGGACGTCGCCTGCACGACGAAGACGTCGGCGCCGCGCACGTTCTCCAGGATCTCGACGAAGACCTCCATGTCCGCGAAGCGGCGCACCACGGCGCGCGTCAGCGGGGTCTTCAGATACGCCGCGATCGCTTCGGCCAATCTCGGATTCGAGTTGCCTGCGACGAGCTTGATCGCTCCATTCTTGCCAGGCATTCCCGACCTCCCGAACGCCCACGCGAGCGACTAGCCACCGGCGGCGTCTGAATACAAGGCGGTCGGGCCCTGTGCAATACGACGGTTTTGTTGTCCCGGGGGTTTTTGCCCCCGTATGGCTTCGCGGGAACACGCTGTTTCGCCGGACGTGTCCGCGCGGATTAAGCGTTTCTCGATACGAGGCGGGCGGGTGGCGGGGAAATGCGAGCCGGCCGATCAGGGGCCGGGCGCGTCGTAGGCGGCGACCGCCATGCTCTCGTCGCGGGCCGGGGCCGTGTCGGGCGCAGGCTCGGGCGTCCGGCCGGGGCCGGCGGAGGCGGGTGCGCTGCGCGGCGCGGCCATGAAACCGGCCAGCCGGTCCATGCCGTTCGCCGAGATGCGGCGAATCACCTGCTCGTCGGCGGCCGCCCAGGTCCGGCTGCCCGCACCGCTCACCGGCTCCTCGCCGGACAACCGGAAGACGCGGCGCTGCTCGGCGTCGTAGACGTCCCACACCCAGCTCACCACCGACTTCTTCGGCGTGACGATGGTCGCCGTGTAGACGCGGACCCGGTAATGGGCCGGGGTCGCCCGCGACACGACCGAGAGCTGGCGCGACTCGGCCTCGCTGGTCAGCGACTGCACCATGCGGGAGAAGACGCTTTCGGGCGGCCCGTCGATGGATTCGAAGGCGACGGTGGGGCCGCGCGCCGCGGCGACGGGGCCCGGTGCCGGGCCGGCGGTCTGGGTGCAGGCGGCGCAGCCGAGCGCCAGCAGGATCGCACCGATCATGCCGCCGCGGCTCGTCCGTGAGGCCGGTGGCGGAGAGATCCGCCCTGCCGGTTCGCCCTGCATCCCTTGGTGTCCCGTGCCGCCCGCAGGCCTGTTGCCGGTCGCGCTAGTGTCCGCGCCGGTCGGTAACGGATGCTTAACCGTAATTGTGGCGACGGTCGAGACGGCGGCATCCGCCGGTGCGAAAGTCCTCGGGTGTGGCTTTCGGGTCGCGGTTCGGAGTTTCGGCGTGCGCCGGCATCGCCCGCGCAGGACGCCGATGTGCCGATGTGTAGAAGCCGGCCGGCGCGATCGATCTCCGACGGCGAGCTTCCGGCTCAGGGCACCAAGGCTATCGCGTTGACGTGGCGGCCGTAATCGGGCTCGCGGCGGTGGGTGGCGCGGCGGTAGGAGTAGAACAGGTCCTCGTCCGCATAGGTGCAGCGGCCGAGATCCTCGATGGCGCCCAGGCCGGCGGCTTCGAGGCGCGCCGCGATGTAGCCGGCCAGGTCCAGCATCTCGCGGTCGTCCCGGCCCGGCGCGAAGAAGCGGGCGTGGCCGGGGTCCTGCGCCACGAACAGCGCCTTCACCTCGGGACCGATCTCGTAGTTCGGCTGGCGGATCATCGGGCCGATCGCCGCGACGATGGTCTTTCGGGAGGCGCCGAGCGTCTCCATGGCCGCGATGGTGGCGTCGGTGACGCCGCCGAGGGCGCCGCGCCAGCCGGCATGCGCCGCCCCCACCACCCCGGCCTGCGGATCGGCGAACAGCACCGGGCCGCAGTCGGCCGTCGAGGCGCAGACGGCGAGGCCGGGCGTGCGGGTGACGATGGCGTCGAGCTTCGGACGCCCCGCCGCGGTCCAGGGTCGTTCGGCGACGATGACGTCGGCCGAATGGATCTGGATGGCGCTGAGCAGGTTCTCGGGCGCGACGCCGACCGCGGCCGCCATGCGGGCGCGGTTCTCGGCGACCCGGTCCTGGTCGTCGCCCGAGCCGAAGCCGGCATTGAGGCTCGCATAGAGGCCGTCCGAGACGCCGCCCTCGCGGGTGAAGAAGGCGTGGCGGATGCCGGGCAGGGCCTCCAGGGAGCGGGCGTGCAGCATCATGGGTCGGTCTCCGACAATGCGGGCAGGGGCCCGAGCGCCGGATCGGCGCAGGCCAGAACCTTGAACAGCGTGCCCATCCCGGTTTTTCCGGGCGCCAGCAGGCGGGCCAGGGCGGCGTCGACGTCGGCGGCCTTTTGGGGCGCCGCCGCCTTGAGCCTCTCGGCGCGGGCGACGATGCCGAGGCGCTGCAGGAACGCGGCCTGCGTCACCGGCCCGTCGACTCGGGCGCCGGCCGCCGTGGCCGCAGCGGCCAGGGCGGAAAAGTCCACATGGGCGGTGAGGTCGGCCTCGCCCGGGGTCGCCAGCGGGTCGGCGAAGCCGTGGCCGCGGACCGCCTGGAGCGTCTCGCCGAGGCCCTGGTCGACATGGCCGTAGTCGATCACCAGGGCGGCGCCGCCGTGGACGACCCGTCGTGCCAGGGCCTCGACGGGCGCAGCGTCGCGCCATTCGAACACCGAGCCGGAGGGGGCGACCCGCCAGAACTCCGGGACCCGTTCGGCCAGGGCCGTCTCGGCCGGGCCGGTCGCGAGGACGAAGGTGCCGTCGGGGTCGAGCGCCACGGTCCGCTCGCACCAGCCCTGGCGTGACTTCACGGCCTGGTGGACCGGCAGGGCGTCGAAGAACTCGTTGGCGACGATGATGGCCGGGCCGTCCGGCACCGCCTCGAGAGCCTGGTGCCAGGCGAGCGCGACGCCGGCGGTCGCGAGCGTCTCGCGCTGGCGTTGTTCCAGCACCGGGCTGGTCTCGACCAGATGCACGTCGAGCGCGGCGCGGAACGGCGGCAGCACGCGGGCGGCGCGCAGCATGTCGGCCATCATGGTGCCGCGGCCGGGCCCGAGCTCGACCAGCCGGACTTTTTCGGGCGATCCCATCTGTTGCCAGATGGCGGCGGCCCAAATCCCCAAAAGCTCGCCGAACATCTGGCTGATCTCGGGGGCCGTGGTGAAGTCGCCGGCCGCGCCGAGCGGGTCGCGGGTCGCGTAGTAGCCGAGGGTCGGGTGGCCGAGGCAGAGCGCCATCCAGTCGGCGAGCGGCAGCGGGCCGTCCGCCGAAATCCGCCGGCGCAGCTCGTCGGCGAGCGTCACCGCGCGTCGGCCGGGGCCGGAGCGGGCGGGGCCTCGCCGGCGGCCCCGAGCGGCGGCCGGCGCAGCGCCGCGACGATGAAGCCGACGCCGGC
>NZ_NPEX01000245.1 GCF_003258865.1 Rhodoplanes roseus
GCCTCCGGAGGACCAAAGTCCCCGTGGAGCCGAAGCCCCTACCCTAGGTCATGAGCCGAAGCCCACACCCTGTCACGATCCGCCCGCTGTCGACGAAGCGATGCGCCCGACACCGTCGGGGTCCAGCGTTCCACGTCGAAATGAGGAACTCTAGAGACGCGCAATCGCGCCGAGGCGGCGGCGGCCCGTGATGACGCTTATATGCCCCCCTCCCGCTTCGAAGTCAACAACGATTTCGCAGAATTTTCGTTCTCCGAAATTTACTGGCATCCTCAATGGCTTGGGAGTCGGGCAGGGATCCTGACCCAACCCGCCCGAAAGCGTCCGAGTGACCGAAATTGAATCCGCGGCCGGCCTGCGTACTAAGCCCGACCCTCTCCGGCGGCCGGCAGCCGAGCAGAGGACCGGGACGCAGCCGGCGGCGTGGACGCTCATGCCGATCGTCGTGCCGCCCCTCGCCTGGCGCCAGGATCACGGGCGTTGCCGCGCCTCGCGAGGTTGGCGGTCCTTGGCTCGGGCCTCGATCACCACGACGGCGCTGTTCGCCGGCGCGTCCCGACGACGCTCGCCGCCTGGGATGTCCCGCCGTCGAATGACCGCCCCGCGCCTTCCGCCACGGGACCACCGGACCCGCGGGCCGGCGGGCGGCCGGCGCTCCGGTGGCGAGCGCCCGTCGAGACGCTCGTCCCCGGCCGGCCTCGATCCTTTCGGCTATTTCGGATTTCCCTGGGACACCCGATGTGTTGCGCCCGCACCACCGCGCCGGCGAACCGCGCGCCGGGGCGGCCCCGTCAAGGGCTTGGGCCCAATTGCGGCCACAAATTTCGGGAGTGTGTCGGATCACGGGTAAGGGGTTCCATTCCGGGATTCGGCGGCCACAGAACAATCGGCCGCCCGTCGCCTTGGTCCCGCTCCGCGTGACGCGGACGGAGGCTTGGCGCGCACCGCCGGGGGGCGGTGACGGATCGGGGATGGAGAGCGGCTCGCCAGGGCCGCTCGACCAGGGGGAACGGGGTCAGTGGATCAAGGCAGGCCGCGCGGGTCGTATCGGCCGGGACCGGGTCCCGTGGCCATCGATCTCGGCAACGAGCCACCGCTCTCGGTCGACGGCGAGGTCGGCGAGCTCGACCGTCGCCGCATCTCGGTCCAGTGGTTTTCCGGCACGATTCTCACCGGCCTGTGCGGCGCGGCCCTGATGGGCGGCGCCGTGTTCGCGGCGCTCGACGGCGAAGCCAATTTCGCCGCCAGCCCGGAGCGGTTCGAGGCTGGCCTGCGCGGCACGCTGGGCGGCCAGGGCGAGCGCGTCGGCCTGCGCAAGGGCGACCGGCTGCCGGCCGTCACCGAGTCGGTCGCCGCGCGCCAGGTCATCCGCGTCTCCACCACGGCCCGGATCGGCGATCGCGAGATGGTGCGGGTGCGGCCCTATGTACGGGTCGGCGCCAACCTGTCGCTGTCGCTCAGCGAGGCCTCGGCCGGCATTCCGCCGTTCAATCCGCAGAAGCTGATCGCCGAGCCGGGCACCAACACGGCGGCCAGCGAGGACGTGGCCAACGCCGCGCCGGACGCCGAGGTGACCTATGTGACGCGCGATCTCGGCACCGTGCTGCCGCGCGCCAAGATCGTCGTCTCGGTGCCGCTCGAGGACATTCTGGGCCGCGTGCGCGAGGCCGCCAACTGGACCGGCGCCGGCTCGACCCGCTACGCCTCGGCCGACCTCACCGGCGCCACCCGGCTGGCCTACGCGGTCGAGGGCGAGATCGACCCCTATGCCGGCTTCGAGGCGCGGATCGTTCCCGAGAACATCACGCTGCTGCCCAAGACGGCCAGCCAGACGACCGGCGGCCTCGCCGCCAACGAGCGCATCGTGCCGGTCAAGAAGGGCGACACGGTCGGCTCCCTGCTCAAGGAGCTCGGCGCGACGCCCGAGGAGATCAAGGCGATCGCCGCCCTGCTCGGCCCGCGCGGCCGCGACGGCAACCTCAAGGAAGGCCAGAAGCTCCGGGTCCTGATGTCGCCGCTGCCGAGCGGCCGTGCTCAACCGGCGCGAGTCGTTCTGATCGGCGAAACGACGATCGAGGCCGTCGTCGCGTTGTCCGATCTCGGAAAATACGTATCGGTCGACGTCCAGAGCGCCATGACCCAGCAGGTCACCGAGCCCGAGGACGACGACGACGACGGCACCGGCGTCCGCCTCTATCAGAGCCTCTACGAGACCGCGCTGCGCCACAACATCCCGCGCCCCGTGATCGAGGATCTGGTCCGCATCTACTCCTACGACGTCGACTTCCAGCGCAAGGCGCAGGCCGGCGACTCGTTCGAGGTCGTGTATGCGGGCGAGGACGACACGAACGGCCGCTCCGAGGTCCTCTATGCCGGCCTCGTGGTCGGCGGCGAGGCCAAGCGCTATTACCGCTTCCAGTCGGCCGACGACGGAATCGTCGACTACTACGACGAGACCGGCAAGAGCGCGAAGAAGTTCCTGGTCCGCAAGCCGGTCGGCGCCGGCATCATGCGGTCGGGCTTCGGCTCGCGGCACCACCCGATCCTCGGCTACACCAAGATGCACACCGGGGTGGACTGGGCGGCCCCGACCGGCACGCCGATCTTCGCCTCCGGCAACGGCACGGTCGAGAAGGTCGGCTGGGAGTCGGGCTACGGCAAGTACATCCGGCTCCGCCACGCCAACGGCTACGAGACCGCCTACGGCCACATGACCGCCTATGCGCGCAACATGGACGTCGGCACCAAGGTCCGCCAGGGCCAGGTGATCGGCTTCGTCGGCTCGACCGGCCTGTCGACCGGCGCCCATGTGCACTACGAGATCCTGGTGAACGGCCGCTTCGTCGACCCGATGCGGGTGCGCCTGCCGCGCGGCCGCGTGCTCGACGGCCCGGCGCTCGCCGGCTTCGAGCGCGAACGCGACCGGATCAACGGCATGGTCGGCCAGAGCACTGCCCGGATGGCGCAGAGCAGCCGCCCGTGACGTCTCCGTAAATTCTCGGACGTCAACTCTCTCGAAACGTGATCACGTCACGTGCGTTCTGCCGCAAAAGACGGCAGGCGTCGTGGCGTTCGTGCCGAGACCTCGGCCCACGAACCCGCGCCTGCCGCGTGCACGGCGACGCCGAACCCCCGCGGCCACGTCGTGGCACACGCCTTGACTGTCCTTTCGAGCCGGACGCCGTCAATCGTGAGGGGGAAAGCCTTGCAGCGCGCCATCGATCCCGTCGAAGAAATGCTCCCAATTCCGCGGCTGGTCACGCTCGGCCTGCAGCACGTCCTGGTGATGTATGCCGGCGCCGTCGCCGTGCCGCTGATCATCGGCCGCGCCCTCAAGCTGCCGCCCGAGGACGTCGCCTTCCTGATCAGCGCCGACCTGTTCGCCTGCGGCCTCGCCACGCTGGTGCAGTGCATCGGCTTCCCGGGGGTCGGCATCCGGCTGCCCGTGATGATGGGCGTCACCTTCGCCTCGGTCGGCCCGATGCTGGCGATGGCGACCCAGCCCGACATCGGCCTGCTCGGCATTTACGGCTCGGTGATCGCCGCCGGCGTGTTCGGCATCGTGATCGCGCCCTTCATCAGCCGGCTGCTGCCGTTGTTCCCGCCGGTCGTCACCGGCACCATCATCCTGGTGATCGGCATCACGCTGATGCGGGTCGGCATCAACTGGGCCGGCGGCGGCCTGCCGGCGTTCCCGGGCGTGATCGACGGCAAGGCCGTGATGGTGCTCAACGCCAATTACGGCCAGCTCGGCGGGCTCGGCATCGCCCTGTTCGTGCTCCTGGTCATCCTCGCCCTGATCAAATGGGGCAAGGGCTTCGTCGCCAACATCGCGGTGCTGCTCGGCATCATCGCCGGCGCCGTGCTGGCCTCGGCGCTCGGCGTGATGCATTTCGAGAAGGTGCTGTCGGCGCGCTGGTTCGACATCGTCATCCCGTTCCACTTCGGCACGCCGCAGTTCCACCTCGTCCCGATCGTGACCATGTGCATCGTCATGATCGTCGTGATGATCGAGTCGCTCGGCATGTTCCTGGCGCTCGGCGAGATGACGGGCCGCACGATCGACCGCAAGGCGCTGTCCCGCGGCCTGCGGGCCGATGGCGTCGGCACGCTGCTCGGCGGCATCTTCAACACCTTCCCCTACACGTCGTTCTCGCAGAATGTCGGCCTTGTCGGCGTCACCGGCGTGCGCTCGCGCTGGGTCACGGCGGCCGGGGGCGTCATCCTGCTGCTGCTCGGCCTGCTGCCCAAGATGTCGGCGCTCGTCGAGGCGGTGCCGCAGGTCGTGCTCGGCGGTGCCGGCATCGTGATGTTCGGCATGGTCGCGGCGACCGGCGCCCGCATCCTCACCGCGGTCGACTTCAAGCACAACCGCTTCAACCTGTTCGTCGTCGCCCTGTCGGTCGGCTTCGGCATGATCTCGCTGGTGGCGCCGAACTTCTTCCACCAGTTCCCGGTGGTGCTCAAGCCGCTGCTGGAGTCGGGCATCCTGCTCGCCGCCATCATGTCGGTCGGTCTCAACGCCTTCTTCAACGGCCTCGGCACGGCCGAGAAGGCCGAGCACGACGCCGCCGACGTGGCGGGCGCGGCGGAGCACGTGTGACGCACGGCACGAGGACGGCCGGCGCGCCGTCCCACCCATGACGACAAACGGCCGGGACGATGTCCCGGCCGTTTTCGTTTTCGGCGACCGCCGCTGCTCTACGCCGCCTGGGCGACGGCCTCGCCGTTGAAGGTGAGGCCGGACTTGCCGGCCGTGACCTTCACGGTCTCCTCGTCCTTGACCTTGCCGGACAGGATCAGCTCGGCGAGGGGGTCCTGCACGGCCTTCTGGATCGCCCGCTTCAGCGGCCGCGCCCCGTAGGCCGGGTCGTAGCCCTTGTCGGCGAGCCATTCCTTGGCGCGGGCGTCGAGCGTCAGCTTGATCTTGCGCTCGTCCAGCAGCTTCTGCAGCCGGCCGAGCTGGATCTCGACGATCCGCCCCATCTGCTCGCGCTTGAGCCGGTGGAACAGGATGATCTCGTCGACCCGGTTGAGGAACTCGGGCCGGAACGACATCCGCACCACCGCCATCACCTGCTCGCGCACCGCATCCGTGTCCTCGCCTTCCGGCTGGTCGACCAGGAACTGCGAGCCGAGATTCGACGTCATCACGATCAGGGTGTTGCGGAAATCGACCGTACGTCCCTGCCCGTCGGTCAGGCGGCCGTCGTCCAGCACCTGCAGCAGCACGTTGAAGACGTCCGGATGGGCCTTCTCGATCTCGTCGAACAGGATCACCTGGTAGGGACGCCGCCGCACCGCCTCGGTGAGCGCTCCGCCCTCCTCGTAGCCGACATAGCCGGGCGGCGCGCCGATCAGACGGGCGACGGAGTGCTTCTCCATGTACTCGGACATGTCGATGCGGACCATCGCGGTCTCGTCGTCGAACAGGAACTCGGCCAAGGCCTTGGTCAGCTCGGTCTTGCCGACGCCGGTCGGCCCGAGGAACATGAACGAGCCGATCGGCCGGTTCGGATCCTGCAGGCCGGCACGGGCGCGCCGCACCGCGGTCGAGACCGCGCGCACGGCCTCGGCCTGGCCGACGACGCGGCGGCCGATCTGCTCCTCCATCTTCAGGAGCTTGTCCTTCTCGCCCTGGAGCATGCGGTCGACCGGCACGCCGGTCCAGCGCGACACCACCTGGGCGACGTGATCGGCCGTCACGGCCTCCTCGACCATGGCACCCCTGCCCTCGGCCGCCTCGCTGGCGGCGAGCTTGCGCTCGATCTCCGGGATGCGGCCATAGGCGAGCTCGCCGGCCTTCTGGAACTCGCCGCGGCGCTGGGCATTGGCGAGCTCGACGCGGAGCTGCTCCAGCTCGGTCTTGAGCTTCTGGGCGTCCGAGAGCTTCTCCTTCTCGGCCTTCCAGCGGCTGGTCAGGTCGGCCGACTGCTTCTCCAGCGCGGCGAGCTCGGTCTCCAGGCCGCCGAGCCGGGCGCGAGATCCCGGATCGTGCTCCTTCTTGAGCGCCTCCTGCTCGATCTTCAGCCGGATGATCTCGCGGTCGATCGTGTCGAGCTCCTCGGGCTTGGAGTCGACCTGCATCTTCAGCCGCGCGGCCGCCTCGTCGACCAGGTCGATCGCCTTGTCGGGCAGGAAGCGGTCGGTGATGTAGCGGTTCGACAGGGTCGAGGCCGCGACGATCGCCGCGTCGGTGATGCGCACGCCGTGATGGGCCTCGTACTTCTCCTTGAGCCCGCGCAGGATCGAGATGGTGTCCTCGACGGTCGGCTCGCTGACGAAGACGGGCTGGAAGCGGCGCGCCAGCGCGGCGTCCTTCTCGACGTGCTTCTTGTACTCGTCGAGCGTGGTGGCGCCGATGCAGTGCAGCTCGCCGCGGGCGAGCGCCGGCTTCAGGAGGTTCGAGGCGTCCATCGCCCCGTCCGCCTTGCCGGCCCCGACCAGGGTGTGCATCTCGTCGATGAACAGCACGATGCCGCCGTCCGAGGAGGTCACCTCCTGCAGCACGGCCTTGAGCCGCTCCTCGAATTCGCCCCGGTACTTCGCGCCGGCGATCAGGGCGCCCATGTCGAGCGCCAGGAGCTTCTTGTCGTTGAGGCTCTCCGGCACGTCGCCGTTGACGATGCGCTGGGCCAGCCCCTCGACGATGGCGGTCTTGCCGACGCCGGGCTCGCCGATCAGCACGGGGTTGTTCTTGGTCCGCCGCGACAAGACCTGGATGGTGCGGCGGATCTCCTCGTCACGGCCGATGACCGGATCGATCTTGCCGTCGCGCGCCGCCTGGGTGAGGTCGCGGGCGTATTTCTTGAGGGCGTCGTAGGCGTTCTCGGCGGAGCTCGAATCCGCGGTCCGGCCCTTGCGCAGGGCCTCAATGGCGGCATTGAGGTTCTGCGGCGTGACGCCGGCGGCGGAGAGGGCCCTCCCCGCCTCGGAATCCTTCTCGATCGCCAGCGCGAGCAGCAGCCGCTCGACCGTGACGAACGAGTCCTTGGCCTTCTCGGCCGCCTTCTCGGCGGTGTCGAACACCCGGGCGAGCGCCGGGTCGATATAGAGCTGGCCGGCCCCCGAGCCGGCGACCTTGGGCCGCTTCTTCAGCGCCGCCTCGACGGCGCTCAGCACGTCGCGGGAGCGCCCGCCGGAACGATCGATCAGCCCGGCGGCGAGCCCCTCGGGGTCGTCGAGCAGCACCTTGAGCATGTGCTCGGGGGCGAACTGCTGGTGCCCCTCGCGCAGCGCAAGCGACTGCGCGGACTGGACGAATCCGCGTGCCCGATCGGTGTATTTGTCGAAATTCATGTGCTTCTCCCTCGGCCTGGCCCGCCCGCCCCGAAGGCGCGTGGGGACCATCGTCTCGGGGCGTGCCGTGAGCCCGCCCCTGGTTGTTTGCGGCACGGCCCGTCACGGCACCGCACCCTCGTTTCGAAATGTGGGAATGCGATCCCGTCCGCGGTAGGGGGCCGCCGACAATGTCGTGCATTCCGGGCGTCCCGGTTCCGCAATTGCGCACGGCCGACCAGGGTGTTAGCCGACGGGCGGCGGGCGCGGCCCGGCCGGGAGGGGCGCATGCAGGTTCTGGTGGTCGGGGCCGGGGTGGTCGGGCTCGCGGTGGCGCGGGCGGCGGCGCGGGCCGGGCACGACGTGATCGTCGCGGAAGCCGCAGGCGCCATCGGCACCGGCACCTCGTCGCGCAACAGCGAGGTGATCCACGCCGGCATCTACTACCCGCCCGGCTCAGTGCGGGCCTTCCACTGCGTTCGCGGCCGGCGGATGCTCTACGCCTATGCGCAGGCGCACGGGGTGCCGCATCGCAAATGCGGCAAGCTCCTGGTCGCCACCCGCGACGCCGAGCGCGCCAAGATCGAGACACTGTGCGCTCAGGCGAAGGCGAACGGCGTCGAGGGCATGACGATGCTGTCCGGAGCCGAGGCGACGACGCTGGAGCCGGCGCTGAACTGTGTCGCCGCGGCCCTCTCGCCGGAGACCGGCATCGTCGACAGCCACGCCCTGATGCTGGCGTTGCAGGGGGACCTGGAGGACGCCGGCGGGGTCGTCGCCTTCCGCACCCCGGTGACCGGGCTGTCGCCCGACCGTGCGGGCTGGGAGGTCCGCTACGGCGGGGCCGAGCCCGGCACCCTGACGGTCGACGCGGTGGTCAATGCCGCCGGCCTCGGCGCCCAGCGCGTCGCCGCCGCCACGGCGGGGCTGCCGCCCGTACGGGTGCCTCGGCTGGTGCTCGCCAAGGGCAACTATTTCCAGTACGCGGGCCGGCCGGTGTTCTCCCACCTGATCTATCCGACCCCGGTCGAGGGCGGGCTCGGCACCCATGTGACGCTCGATCTCGCCGGGCGGATGCGGTTCGGACCGGACGTCGAGTGGATCGACACCGAGAGCTACGACGTGGACCCGGCTCGGGCGGAAAAATTCTACGCCAGCATCCGGACCTATTTCCCGGCCCTGCCGGACGGGGCGCTGGCGCCCGACTATTGCGGCATCCGGCCGAAGCTGACCGGCCCGGGCGAGCCGGCCGCCGACTTCCTCGTCGAGGGTCCGGCCGAGCACGGCCTCCCGGGCCTGGTGAACCTCTTCGGCATCGAGTCGCCGGGCCTGACGAGCTGCCTGTCACTCGCCGAGGACGTGCTGGCGCGGCTGGGCTAGAGGCTGTCGTTCCGGGGCGCGGGCGGTGTCGCTCGGCTACGCGGTCGACCGCTTCAAGCTGATCGCCTTCGTGCTGTCGGCGACGCTCGCCG
>NZ_NPEX01000246.1 GCF_003258865.1 Rhodoplanes roseus
GGCCGCGGCCTCGATGCCGCTGCCGGACAGGCCCGACTTCAGATCCTCGTAGGCGGCCGGATCGGCGACCGCGGCGAAGCGGGCGCCGAGGTCGCGGGCGAGCGCCGCGAGCGCCGTGCCGTTGGTGGAGGCCGTGACGGCCTCGACGCGATAGCGGTCGCGGGCGCGCCGGATCAGGTCGACCGTGCTCGTCCCGATCGAGCCGGTCGCGCCGAGCAGCGTCACGCTGCGCTCCAGGGGACCGCTGGACGGCGTCGCGTTGAGGGGAACCGCACTCATGTCAGCACACCGATAAAACAATCACCAGACGAGCAATCCATGCGCCGCACCGTCGAGGCCGCCCCGCATCGCGCCGAGCAGGGCCGCCGCGCCGGCCGCGGCCAGGAAGCCGTCGAGCCGGTCCATCAGACCGCCGTGTCCCGGAATGATCCGGCTGGAATCCTTGACGCCGAAACGCCGCTTGACGGCCGACTCGAACAGGTCGCCGGCCTGAGAGACACAGGACAGTACCAAGCCGAGGGCCGCGACGGCGAGGAGATTCGGCAGCCCGGCCAGGGCCGCGACAACGACGCCCGCCAAGACCCCGCCGGCCGCCCCGGTGACGGCCCCCGACCAGGTCTTGCCGGGGCTGATCGACGGGGCGAGCTTCGGCCCGCCGATCAGCCGGCCGCCGAAATAGGCGAGCACGTCGGTCACCCAGACCACGGCGAACAGAAAGAACACGGCCGTGACGCCCCACACCGGATCGGCGCGCAGCACGACCGGGCCGGCCAGCACCAGGCCGGCATAGCCTATCCCGTTGACGCACCAGGCACGCCGCTCGCGCACCACGGCCGCGGTCGCGGCGACGCCGGCGAGCAGCACCAGGACGGCGAGACCGGGCCGGCCGATCCCGGCCAGGAGCGCGGCGATCACCAGCACGGCGGCGCCGAGCGTCTGCGGCAGGCGGCCGGTGCGCAGCAGCTCGGAGGTCCACTCCCAGTGGACCCCGAGGGCCGCCACGGCCCAGAACAGGACGAAGGGCCAGCCACCGAACAGCACGGCCCCGATGGCGATCGGGGCCAGCACCACGGCGGAGACGATGCGGATCAGCGTGTCGCTGCGCGTCTTGGCGGAAGGTTCGCCCGGCCGCGCCGGGGCCGATGCGTCGTGGGGCACGGGTCAGGTTCCGGCTCCCGCCGCAGCGAGGCCGCCGAACCGGCGTTCGCGCCGCCGATACTCGGCGATCGCGCCTTCGAGGGCGGCCTGGTCGAATTCCGGCCAGAAGATCGGGACGAACACCAGCTCGCTGTAGGCGGCCTGCCAGAGAAGGAAGTTCGACAGGCGCTGCTCGCCGCTGGTGCGGATGATGAGATCGGGATCGGGCAGATCGGGGGCGTCGAGCTGCGATCCGATCAGCTCGGCCGTGATCGCCTCCGGCGCCAGCCGGCCGGCCGCCACCTCGGCGGCGAGGCGCTGGGCCGCGCGGGCGATCTCCTGGCGCGAGCCGTAGTTGAACGCGACCACCAGGACCAGCCCGGTGTTGGCCCGGGTCAGCTCCTCGGCCTCGCGCAGGAGCTTGGCGATCTCGGGATCGAGGCCGCGATGCTCGCCGATCACCCGGACCTTCACGTTGGTCTTGTGGAGGTCGGCGAGATCGTTGCGGATGAACCGGCGCAGCAGGCCCATCAGGTCGCTGATCTCGGCCGGCGGCCGCGACCAGTTCTCCGACGAGAACGAGAAGATGGTCAGGAACCGGATGCCGAGCTCGCCGGCGGCCCGGACGGTCCGCCGCAGCGCCTCGACGCCACGGCGATGACCCTCGCGGCGCGGCAGGCCGCGTTGCGCCGCCCATCGCCCGTTGCCGTCCATGATGACGGCCACGTGGCGGGGTGCACCGCAACCGGCCCCGGTCGCGCTGCGCACCGCCTCGGGAATGGACATGGTGCGACTCCAGAGGTGCGAGCTCACACCGTCATGATCTCTTTTTCTTTGGCCGCGAGCGTCTGGTCGATGTCCCCGATGGCCTGGTCGGTGGCCTTCTGGACCTCGTCCGACATGCGCTCGTGGTCGTCGCGGCCGATGGTGCCGTCCTTGTCGAGCTTCTTGAGCAGCTCCATGCCGTCGCGCCGCACGTGGCGTACCGCGACCCGGGCCGTCTCGGCGTATTTGTGGGCGACCTTGACGAGCTCCTTGCGGCGCTCCTCGTTGAGCTCCGGCACGCGCAGGCGGATCACCTGGCCCTCGGTGTTGGGCGTGAGCCCGATATTGGCGGCGACGATCGCCTTCTCGACCGGATGGACGGCCGACTTGTCCCACACCTGCACGCTGATCAGGCGCGGCTCCGGCACGCTGATCGAGGCGAGCTGGTTGAGCGGCATGTGGCTGCCGTAGACCTCGGCCTGGACGTGGTCCAGCAAGGCGGTCGAGGCGCGGCCGGTGCGCAGGCCGCCGAGCTCCTGCTTCAACATCTGCAGGGCACCCTGCATGCGGCGCTTGATCTCGTTGATGTCGTAGCTATCGGTCATCGACATTTCTCCAGAAGCGACGGCGCCGCACCCGAGCGGGACCCGGGTCCTTCAGGCGCGCGGCCCGCAATGAACGCTGCGGACGTCAGAGTCTCGCGGATCGAAGTCTCGGCGATCGCGGTGATCAAGATCTTGCCCGTCACGGTCCCGTGCGTCGGCATGTCAGCCACCGACGATCGTGGCGCGACCGGTGCCGCGCAATACCGATTCGACGGCCCCCGGCTCGCGGATCGAAAACACGATGATAGGGATGGCATGGTCGCGGGCAAGGGAAAACGCCGTCAGGTCCATCACCCCGAGGCGCTTGTCGAGCGCCTCGTCGAAGCCGAGGCGCTCGTAGCGCGTGGCGGCCGGATCCTTCTTCGGGTCGGCGCTGTAGACGCCGTCGACATTGGTCGCCTTGAGGACCGCGTCGGCGCCCATCTCGGCGGCGCGCAGCACCGCGGTCGTGTCGGTGGTGAAGAACGGGTTTCCGGTGCCGCCGGCGAACAGCACGATGCGGCCCTCGTCGAGATGGCGGCGCGCGGCGCGGCGCTCGTAGGTCTCGCAGACCTGCGGCATCGCCAGCGCCGAGACGGTGCGGGCCTTGGCGCCGCGCCGCTCGATGGCGGACTCGAGCGCCAGCGCGTTCATCACGGTGGCCAGCATTCCCATCACGTCGGCGATGGTGCGGTCGGCGCCGTGACTCGCCGCGGTGGCGCCGCGCAGCAGATTGCCGCCGCCGACGACGACGCCGAGCGTGACGCCCAGCGCCTGCGCGGCGATCAGGTCGGCCGCGAAACGGTCGGCCGTCGCCTGGTCGATGCCGAACGGCTCGGAGCCGCTCAGCGCCTCGCCCGACAGCTTGACGATGACCCGCCGGTAGTCCGCCGCCGCCATGTGACCCCTCTCCCGCAGCCCGATCGTGGACGGCGCGGCCGAAGCCGCGCCGCGAAGCGTCGGTGGGGTGGGATCAGCCCTGCCCGGCCGCGGCCGCGACCTCGGCGGCGAAGTCACTCTCCTTGCGCTCGATGCCCTCGCCGAGGGCGTAGCGCACGAAGCCCGTCACCTTGATCGGACCGCCGACCTTGCCCTCGGCCTCCTTGAGAGCCTGGGCGACGCTCTTGCCGGTGTCGTGGATGTAGGGCTGATCGACCAGGCAGACCTCCTTGTAGAAGGTCTTGATGCCGGACTCGGCGATCTTCTCGATCACCTTGTCGGGCTTGCCCTGCTGGCGCGCCTTGTCGGCCAGGACGTCCTTCTCGCGCGCCACGACGGCGGGATCGACACCGGACTCGTCGACGGCCAGCGGGTTCGACGCGGCGATGTGCATGGCGACCAGCCGGCCGAGCGCGAGAAGCTCGTCGGTCTTGCCGGACGACTCCAGCCCGACGATGACGCCGATCTTGCCGAGGCCCTCGCCGACCGAGGAGTGGACGTACTGGCCGACCACGCCCTGCGAGACCGAGACGCCGGCAGCGCGGCGCAGCGTCATGTTCTCGCCGATGGTGGCGATGGCCGAGGACAGCGCCTCGGCGATGGTGACGTCGCCGACCTTGGCAGCCGAGATCGCCTCGACGTCGGTGCCGACGTCGAGCGCCACCTGGGCGACCATGCGCACCAGGCCCTGGAACAGGTCGTTGCGGGCGACGAAATCGGTCTCGGAGTTGACCTCGACGACGACGCCCTTGTTGCCCTTCACGGCGACGCCGATCAGGCCTTCGGCGGCGACGCGACCGGCCTTCTTGGCGGCCTTGGCGAGGCCCTTCTTGCGCAGCCAGTCGACCGCGGCCTCGAGGTTGCCCTCGGTCTCGCCGAGCGCGGCCTTGCAGTCCATCATGCCCGCGCCGGTCTTGTCGCGAAGCTCTTTCACCAATGAAGCGCTGATGTTCGCCATGTCGAATTGTCCTTTGGGCGGGACGCTCGCGGGCCCGGTCGACGGACCAGGCCCGACCGGCCGTGCCGGATCGGGCATCCACGACTAACTTGACGCCACCGTGACGGATGACGGGCGCGGCGGCGCGAAAGATCGATGGCGGCGCGGGCCCCTGCCCGGCGCCGCCGTCGCTGTCACTCGGCCTCGGCGCTCATTTCCTTGGCCTTGGCGATCCACTTCTCGACCCGGCCCGGCAGGCCGACCGCATCGCCGACATGGTTGGCCGCGTCGGGGCCGAAGGCGGCGATCTGCCAGTAGTGGAAGATGCCGAGCTCGTTGAGCTTGCGCTCGATCGCCGGCGACACGCCGGTGAGCTTCTTGAGGTCGTCGGCGACGCCGCGCGGGCCCGACAGCGACTCGAAGCCCGGGCCGGTGGCGGCCGGCTCGGCCGGCAGCTCCTCGACGACCGGGGCCTCGGCCTCGCCGATGTCGATGCCCGCCTCGCCATGGGCGCGCGAGATGCCGTCGATGGCGGCGCGCGAGACGAGGTCGCAGTACAGGCTGATGGCCCGGCCGGCGTCGTCGTTGCCCGGCACGATGTAGGTGATGCCGTCCGGGTTGCAGTTGGTGTCGACGATCGCCGCCACCGGGATGCCGAGGCGCTTGGCCTCCTTGATCGCGATGTCTTCCTTGTTCGTGTCGATCACGAACAGGAGGTCGGGCAGGCCGCCCATGTCCTTGATGCCGCCGAGCGCCCGGTCGAGCTTGTCGCGCTCGCGGGTGAGCGTCAGGCGCTCCTTCTTGGTGTAGGCCTGGGCCTCGCCGGTCGCCAGCATCTCCTCGAGCTTGCGCAGGCGCTTGATCGACTCGGAGATGGTCTTCCAGTTGGTCAGCGTGCCGCCGAGCCAACGGGAGTTGACGTAGTACTGGGCGCAGCGCTTGGCGCTGTCGGCGACGATGTCCTGGGCCTGGCGCTTGGTGCCGACGAACAGGATGCGGCCGCCGCGGGCCACCGTGTCCGAGATCGTCTTCAGCGCCTGGTGCAGGAGCGGCACCGTCTGGGCGAGGTCGATGATGTGGATATTGTTGCGGGCGCCGAAGATGTACTCCTTCATCTTCGGGTTCCAGCGATGCGATTGATGGCCGAAATGCACGCCAGCTTCCAAGAGCTGGCGCATGCTGTACTCGGGCAGCGCCATTGTAACGTCTCCGGTTTTTCCGCCGCGGATGTGTGAACCCCGAACGACACTTCGCTTGCGGCGAAGCGATCGCCCGACGCCACCGGACGGCTGGATGCCGAGAATCCGCGTGTGAGATGCGGCGCTTATAAGAGCCCGGCGCCCGGAATGCAACCAGGGTGGCCGGGATGTCTCCCCGGCCGCCCTGCATGTCGGATATCGTGCCGACGCCGTGCCAGACCGGGGCCCCGGCCGGTCGGCGCCCGCGCGGCCTGGCCGCATCGCGTCCCGGCCCGCAGGTGCGATGTGGCCGTGGAGGCCGGCCCGAGGTCCACAATCCCGGGCCCCCGGGCTACACTGATGCGCTCGCCGGCGCCCCCCGCGCGTCGCGAGGCGTTCCGACGGGTCCCGGTCTTGCGCATCCATTCCGCCGCCATCGTGTATTTCGACGCCGTGCGCCGCGCCGGCTCCATCCGCGAGGCGGCGCGCCGGCTGAACGTCGCCTCCTCGGCCGTCAACCGGCAGATCCTCAAGCTCGAAGCGGAGATCGGCACGCCGCTGTTCGAGCGGCTGCCGGGCGGGCTGAAGCTCACCGCGGCGGGCGAGGCCATCGCCCGGCACGCGCTGGTGGTGCTGCAGGATCTCGAGCGCGCCCGCTCCGACGTCGAGGGGCTGCGCGGGGCCCGCGCCGGCCACATCACCATCAGCACGGTGGAAGGCGTCTGCGGCGCCGTCCTGCCCGAGGTGATCGGCTTGCTGCGGGCGCGCGCGCCGCGCGTCACCGTCGCGGTGCAGACCATGGGGTCCTTCACGATCCCGGACGCCATCGCGGCGGGTGACGCGGATGTCGGGGTCGCCTTCGCGCTGCGCCGCGCGCCGGAGCTGCGGCAGGTGGCGCTGAGCCGCTTCAAGCTCGGCGCCGTGATGGCGCCCGCTCATCCGCTGGCGGGCCGCACGACCGTCAGCCTGGCGGCCTGTCTCGACCACCCGATCATCCTGGCGACGCCGGATCTCTCGATCAACCAGTTGCTCGGCCCGGCGCTGGCCCGCCTGCCCCGCTCGGTCGAGCCCTGCGTCACGGCCTCCTCGATCGAGCTGATGCGGGAGCTCGCCGAGCGCGGCGCCGGCATCGCGTTCCAGACCCGGGTCGGCCTGGAGCGGCAGCTCGCCGAGGGGCGCCTCGTCCATGTGCCGCTCGACAGCGGCGGCCCCGTGTGGAGCGACCTCGGCGTCTATGTCCGCTCCGGCCGCTCGCTGCCGGCCGTGCTCGACCTGTTCCTGCAGATCCTCGGCAATGCCCTGCAGGAGCGCGAGCAGGTGGAGAACGCGCGCGCCTGATGCCGTTTCGGCAGCGGCCTGCAGCAATTTCTCTTCTTTCTAGATCATAAGAGAGCGAACTAAGGTTTTTCCCGTAGTCACGGGAAGGAACCCTCGCCATGGCGGCCACCCTCGAAGCCGTGCGCGTCTCGCACGCCCAGTTGCCCATCATCGACGTCACCGGCCTGAGCTCGTCGAATCCGCAGGACCGCGCCGCGGTCGGCGCGGCGCTGCAGGCCGCCTGCCGCGACAAGGGATTCTTCTACGTCACCGGCCATGGCGTGCCGCAGGGCCTGATCGACGCGGTGCTGGCCGAGGCCAAGGCGTTCTTCGACCAGCCGATGGAGCGCAAGCACGCGGTCGACAAGGCGCTGTCGTTCTGCAATCGCGGCTACGAGCCGCTGAAGGGCCAGACGCTCGAGCCGGGCGCCCCGCCGGACCTGAAGGAAGGCTACTATATCGGGCCGGACCTGCCGCTCGACGATCCGCGCGTCGTCGCCCGCCGGTTCAATCGCGGGCCCAACCAGTGGCCGGCCGACCTGCCGGGCTTCCGCCCCGCCATGCAGGCCTATTTCGCCGCGCTGACCGATCTCGGCGCGCGGCTGATGCGCGGCCTCGCCCTCTCGCTCGACCTGCCCGAGGATCATTTCGCGGTGTTCGACCGCGACCCGCTGGCGACACTGCGGCTGCTGCATTATCCGCCGCAGCCCGCCAACGCGGCGCCGGGCGAGAAGGGCTGCGGCGCCCACACGGATTTCGGCAGCCTGACGCTGCTGCTGCAGGACGGCGTCGGCGGCCTGCAGGTGTGGGACGAGGCGGGCGGCACCTGGATCCATGCGCCGCCCGTGCCGGGCGCCTATGTGGTCAATCTCGGCGACCTGATCGCGCGCTGGACCAACGACCGCTACCGCTCGACGCTCCACCGGGTCGTCAACGTCTCCGGGCGGGAGCGCTACTCGGTGCCGTTCTTCTACACCGGCAATCCCGACCAGCCGATCGCGTGCATCCCGACCTGCCTGGCGCCCGGCGAGACGCCGAAATACGCGCCGACCACGGTCGAGGCGCATCTGCAGGACATGTACGCCCGGACCTACGCGTGAGAGATCGTCCCTCCCCCGCGGGCGATCCGGTCGTGCTGATCCACGGGGCCTGGCAGGGCGGTTGGGCGTGGGACGCCTTCCTGCCGGAGCTCGCCGCGGCGGGCCTCGACGCGGTGGCGATCGACCTCCCCGGCAACGGGCGGACTCCGGCGGAGGAGCCGGTGTCGCTCGACCTCTATGTCCGCCACGTCCGCGCCGCGGTGGAACGCTTCGGCCGGCCCGTGTCGGTGATCGCGCATTCGGGCGGCGGCATCGTCGCCTCTCAACTCGCCGAGGCCTGTCCTGATCAGGTCGCGCGCCTCGTCTACGTCGCCGGCATGATGCTGCCGGACGGCGTGGCCTTCGCCGACCTGGTCCGCGACCTGGTCGCGGAGCATCCGCAGGCCGCCGGCATCGGCCCGCATCTCGTCTGGTCGGACGACCGGTCGAGCAGCCGCGTCCCCGACGCCGTCGCGCTGGCGTTCTTCTTTCACGACTGCAGCGCCTCGCTCGCACAGGCTGCGGTGGAGAAGCTCACGCCGCAGCCGGAGGCCGGCCGCGACATTCGTCCGCGCCTCACCGCCGCGCGGTTCGGTCGCGTGCCCCGCCTCTATGTGGAGGCGATGGCCGACCGCTCCGTGGTCCCGATCTTGCAACGACGGATGCAGTCCCTCGTGCCCGGCGCGGCCGTGGTGTCGCTGCCGACCGGACACGCGCCGCAGCTCGCGGCACCGCGGCTCCTGGCGGACGTGATCGTGCCGTTTCTCACGACGGCTCGTCGCAGCAGCCGCCGCGCCGGCGCGGC
>NZ_NPEX01000247.1 GCF_003258865.1 Rhodoplanes roseus
GGAGCTGCCGCGACGCCGGGGCCGCATCCTTCGAGGCTCGCTGCGCTCGCACCTCAGGATGACGGCTCCGGGTCGGTGTCATCGGAACCAGGCCTGCCGCCTGCTGTGCCTCGTCCGGGGCACGAGCACCGAGGGTGATGCTGCGCCCCGCGGGCCATTTGTCGTCGCGCAAAAGAAAAAGGCGGCGCCCGGGGGCGCCGCCTTCGTCGTGGTCCTGTTCTTCTTCGACGCCTGTTATTCGAACCGTCCGGCCGCGTGGGCCAGCATCGTGTAGACCTTGCCGGTCTCCGAGGTCAGGTAGGTGCGGGCGACGACCTGGCCGCGGTCGTTGCGCGAGACCTCCTCGAGCAGCCGCTCGAACTCGCCGATGTAGCGATCGACGGTCTGCTTGAACTCCCGGTCGGCCCGGTAGCGCTTGCGGATCTCGTCGAAGGTCTTCTGGCCCTGGATGGTGTAGAGCCGCCGCGTGAACACGTTGCGTTCGCCGCGGTTGTAGCGGTCCCACAGCTCGGCCGCCGCGTCGTGATCGATCATGCGGGCGATGTCGACCGAGAGCGCGTCGAGCGACTCGATCGTGTAGCGCGCATTGCGATCCTCGCCTCGGCCCTCGCCTCGGCCCTCCTGGCGCAGGTCCTGCCGCGGGGCGGGACCGTTGCCGCGATCCTCGCCGCCGCGGGGCAGGGTCTGCGGCGCGCCCTGGTCGTCGTCCTCGCGCGAGGCGCGGGTGAGCAGGTCGGAGAGCCAGCCGCCGCGGCCGCCATTGCCGGGCGCGGTGGGCGGAGCGGCGTTCTGCGGCTCCGGATTGCGCTCGACGACGCGGCGGGCCGACTGCTGCGGCGGGGCCGGGGGCGGACCCATCGGCACCTCGGCGCGCGGGGCGGGCGGCGCCTCGCGCACCACGGCGCGGGGCGGTGCCACGTCACGACCGCCGGCGGCGACCGCCAGCACGGGCTCCTCGCGATAGGCCCGGCGGGCCGGCTCGGCCGTCGTCGTGGTGTCGATGGTGCGGCCGTGGCGGGCGACGATGCGGTTGAGCTCGGCCAGCGCCTCGATCTGGTCGACGATGACGCGCCGCATCTGCGCCGCGCTCTCGGCCGTCTCCTGCGGCAGCTCGAGGATGCCGCGGCGCAGCTCCTGCCGGGTGCCCTCCAGCTCGCGCTGCATCTCCGAGGTCATGTGCTTCATGCCCTGCAGCACCTCGGTGAAGCGTTCGGTCGCGCCCTGGAGCATCGACTCGGCCTCGTTCGCGGTCTGCCGGAACAGCGCATGCGCCTCGTTGGAGGCCTGCTCGTAGACGCCGCGCAGGCTGTCGGCGGTGCGCTGGCGCTCCTCCTCGGCGGTGGAGCGGACGCGCTCGTGGTTCTCGGCGATGGCGCGCGCGCCCTGCGAGCTCGCTTCCGCGACGATGCGGGCGATGTCGCGGGCCCGGCCCTCGGCGGCCCCGAGCGACTCCTCGAGCAGATCCGAGAAGCGCTTGAGCCGGAGGTCGAGATCCTCGGTGCGGCTGTCGAGCGTGGTGACGATGGTCTCGAGCTCGCTGCGGCGTTCGCCCAGCACCTCTTCGCTGCGCCGGTTGGAGCCCTCGATCAGGTCGACCATCTCGGTCAGCGAGCGGCCGTGGCTGTCGAACTGGGTGACGATGTCGCCCAGCTCGGTCATCACCTTGCCGCTGATGTCCTGGAACGAGCCGATGTGCTCGTGCACCCGGTCGGTGGTCTGGTTGGTGCGGGCGAGCAGCTCGTTCATCGTGGTGACGAACTCGGTCACCCGCGACGACAGACCCTGCTCGATGGCGCCGAGATTGTCCTGGGCGCCGCCGAGAACCTCCTGGATCAGGCTGTTCGCGTCGCGCAGGCGCTCGAACAGCGCGGTGGTGTCGGACCGCAGCATGCCGTGCGTCTCGAGGATCTCCGAGACGGTGGCGACCGCGGTCTGCTTCGACTGCTCGATCGCCTCCTCGGAGACCTTCTGCAGCTCGCCGATGCGGGCCATCACGGCGCCGGTCGAGTGCTCGACGGCGACGCGGGTCGCCTGCTGCAGCTCCTGGGCCCGCTGCGACAGGGCGGTGCCGGACTGGCCGACCAGCCGCGTGGTGGTCTCCTGCAGCTCCTCGATGCGGGCCGTCACGGCCTCGGTCGACTCCTCGACGGCGGCGCGGGTCGCCTCCTGCAGCTCCTGCGTCTTCTGCGCCAGGACGTTGCCCGACTGGCCGACCAGCCGGGTGGTGGTGTCCTGCAGCTCCTGGGTCTTCTGGGCCAGCAGGGCCGTGGACTGGCCGACCGCGATCTTGGTCGCCTCCTGCAGCTCCTGGGACTTCTGGGCGAGCAGGGCGGTCGATTGGCCGACCACGGCCTTGGTCGCGTCCTGCAGCTCCTGCGCCTTCTGGGTCAGCACCGCGGTGGATTGCGCCACCGTCGCCTTGGTCTGCTCCTGCAGCTCCTGCAGCTTCTGGGTCAGGCCGGCGGACGACTGGGCGACCGTCGTCTTGGTGATCTCCTGCCAATCCTGCATGCGCTTGGTCAGCGCCGCGGCCGAGTCGGTGACCGCGCCGCGCGACGTGTCCTGCAGGTCCTTCAGGGTCTTGTTGACCGTGTCGGTGGCCTTGACGCTGGCCTCGGTGATGACCCGCGCGAGCTCGTTGGAGTTGTCCATCATGGTCTGGGTGAAGGCGAAGGCCTTCGCCTCGATGGACTTCACGGCGTGGTCGGTGACCCGGCCCATGCCGGCCGTGAACTCGTTGCCCTTCGCCGTCATGGCCGACAGGAGGCCGCTGCTCTTCTCGTCGAGCACGCGGTTGAGCTCGCCGGAGCGGTTCTCGATGGCGCCGGCGATCTCCTCGGCCTTGCCGACGAAGGTCGCGGCGACGTCGGTGCCGAGCCCGACCAGCGACTGCTGGACCTCGGCGGCGTTGCGCTTGAGCGTGTCGGCGAGGGTCGTCGTCACCGTGGTGAGCGTGCGCTCCACCTCGGCGGCGTCGGCCCGCAGCGTCCCGCTGACCTCGGTCGACAGGCCGGTGAGGGCGTGCTCGACCTCGGCCGTGTCCTGGCGCAGCCGGCTGCTGATGCCGGTCGACAGGGCCGTGAGGGTGCGCTCGAACTCGCTCGCGTCCTCGCGCAGCGTGCCGCTGACGCCTTCGGTGACGGTCGCGAGCGCGCGTTCCACTTCGGCGGCGTCCTGACGCAGCGTGCTGCTCAGGCCGGCCGAGAGCGAACGGAGCAGGCGCTCCATCTCGGCGGCGTCCTGCTTGAGGGTGCCGCTGACCGCCGACGAGGTGGTGCTGAGCAGCCGCTCGAGGTCGACCGCGTCCTGCTTCAGGCTGCCGGCGACGCCGGACGACACCGTGGTCAGCAGCTCCTGGATCTCGCCGACGACGGCGCGGAGCTGGTCGGTGGACACGCCGGAGGCGCGCAGGATGCTGGACTCGGCGTCGGCCGCGCTGCTGCGCAGCGCCCCGCTGGTCGAGGTGGTGAGCCGCTCGAGCGCGAGCTCGGCCTCGATGGTGTTGGACTTCACCGCCTCGGCGAGCTGCTCGATGCGGCCGGCCAGGGCCTCGGTGGTCTCGCGGCTGCGGGCCTCGACCTCGCGGGTCGCGGCCTCGAGCCGGGTGGCGAGGATCTCGGTCGCCGCGTTGCTGCGGTTCTCGACGTCGCGCGATGCCGTCTCGAAGCGGGTCGCGAGCAGCTCCGTCGCCGTGGTGCTGCGGTCCTCGATCGCCCGGGCGGCGCGCTCGGCGCGCTCGACCAGGAGGGCGGCGGCCGTCTCGGTGCGGGACTCGACCGCCTGGGCGACGGCGGCGGCGCGCTCGGCCAGGAGGGCCGAGACGGTGCCGCTGCGGGTCTCCATGTCGGTGCCGAACGAGTCCATCCGCTCGCTCAGGAACGAGGCGGCCGTGTTGCTGCGCACCTCGATGTCGCGGGCGAAGCCCTCGAAGCGGTCGAACAGGAACGTCGCGGTGCTGCCGCTGCGGGCCTCGATCTCGCCGGCGAGCCGGTCGACCCGGCTGGCGAAGGCCTCGGCGGCCGTGCCGGCGGACTGCTCGATGCCGCTGGCCACCACGGTGGTGCGCTCGACGAGCTGGTCGGCGGCGGCGCGGGTGCGCAGCTCGATCTCGGTCGTCACGCTGTCGGCGCGGCCGAGCAGGTGATCGGCCGCAGCGCGGCTGCGCAGCTCGACGTCGGCCGCGGCCGTGCCGATCCGGCCGACCAGCAGGTCGGCGGCCGACAGGGTGCGGGTCTCGATGTCGCTCGCCACCGTCTCGGTGCGGCCGAGCAGCAGGTCGGCGACCGCCTGGGTGCGGCTCTCGATCTCCGCCGTGGCGGTGCCGAGCTTGTCGACCAGGAGGTCGGCGACCGCCTGGGTGCGGCCTTCGACGTCGGTCGTGGCGCCACCGATGCGGTCGACCAGGAGGTCGGCGACGGCCTGGGTGCGGCCTTCGATGTCGGCCGTGGCGCCGCCGATGCGGTCGACCAGGAGGTCGGCGACCGCCTGGGTGCGACCTTCGATGTCGGTCGTGGCGGTGCCGAGCTTGCCGACCAGGAGGTCGGCGACGGCCTGGGTGCGACCTTCGATCTCGGCCGTGGCGCTGCCGAGCTTGCCGACCAGCAGGTCGGCGACCGCCTGGGTGCGGCCCTCGATGTCGGCCGTGGCGCTGCCCAGGCGGCCCACCAGGCTCTCGACGGCGGTCTGGCTGCGGCCTTCGACGTCGGCCGTCAGGGTCTCGACGCGGCCCAGCAGGGCGTCGGCCGCGGTGCGGGTGCGCATCTCGATCTCGTGCGTCACCGCCTGGGTGCGGTCGAGCAGGGCGTCGGCGACCGCCTTGCTGCGGTTCTCCACCTCGCCCGTCAGGGTCTCGGCCCGCTCCAGCAGCAGCTCGGCCGCGGCCTTGCTGCGCGCCTCGACCGTGGAGGTCAGGCTCTCGGCGCGGCCGAGCAGCAGCTCGGCGGCGGCCTGGCTGCGGGTCTCGATCTCGCCCGTGAGGGCGGCCGCGCGGTCGAGCAGGAGCTGCTCGAGGCGGGCGATGCGGCTGTCCAGCGCCGCCGTCACCTCGTTCGAGCGGGTCGCGAGCGTCCCGTCGATCTCGCTCATCTTGCCGCCGACCGTGTCGATGAACTGCTGGCCGCCGGTGCTGATCAGGCCCGTGATGGCCTCGACGCGGCGGTCGAGCGCGGCGACCACCTCCTTGCTGCTGTCGCCCACCGACTTGCTGATGTCGGCGACCCGGGTCGTCAGGGTCTCGCCGATGGTCAGGGTGCGCTGGTCGAGGGCGTCCTGGAACCGCACCAGGCGGTTCTCCAGCATGTCGGCGACCTCGGTCGACTTGGTGGTGACGCGGGTGTCGAAGCCGTCGAGATAGACCCGCAGGGTGTCGTTGACCTCCTGGGTGCGGTGGCCGATGCGCTCGACCAGGTCGCCGCCATAGGTCTTCACGGTACGATCGAACTCGGCGAGGTGCCGGGTGATCAGGCTGGCCAGCGTGGCGCTGTCGCGGCCGATCCGGTCGGCCAGCTCGCTGCCGCCGGTGGTGAACATCTCCTCGAACGCCTGCAGGCGCTCGGACAGCATGTCGCGGACCTGGTCGCCGCGCGAGCCGAGCTGCTCGGCGAGCTCGCCGGAGCCGGTGGTGAGGATCTCCTCGAAGGAGCGCAGCCGCCCGGCGAGCAGCTCGCGCACCTCGTCGCCGCGGCTGCCGACCGTGTCGGCCAGCGCCTGGGCGCTCTCGGTGATGGTGCGCGTGAAGGTCTCGCCGCGGTCGTTGAGCGCGGTCGTGATGGTGCTGCCGGTCTCCTCCAGCCGCGCGACGATGTCGCCGCCGCGATCGTTGAGCGCCTCGGTGATGCCCGAGCCGGTCTCCTCCAGCTTGGAGACGATGTCGCCGCCGCGCAGGCTGAGGTCGAGGACGATCGAGTCGCCGGTCGCCTTGAGGGTGTTGTTCACCTCGTCGACCCGGGTCGCGATGGTCTCGGCGATCTGGCTCGACGTGTCGACCAGGGTGCCGGAGATCGCGTCGGTGTGCTCGATCACCATGGTGGTGATGTCGCGCGAGCGGGTCTCCATCAGCTCGACCAGCGAGATGGTCTTCTGGGCGAAGTCGTCGGCGACGCGGTCGAGGCGGCCGCCCAGCATCTCCTGCATGTTGTCGGCGATCTCGACGATCGAGTCGTTGAGGTGGCCGGTCTTGATGTTGAGGCTGTCGGCGAGGCGGTCGCTGACCGCCTCGATGGCGCGGGTCGCCTCGTCGCTGGTGCGCTCCAGGCGCTCCAGCAGGTCGCCGCCGCGCTCGGAGAGCGCCGCGATCATCGAGTCGCCGGCGGTGCCGAGCGCCAGGGTGATGTGCTCGCCCTTGTCGGCGAGCGCCCGGGTGATCCGCTGCGCCACCTCGCTGACGCGCTCGCCCACCACCTCGGAGACCGTGAAGATGTCGTGCGACAGGTCGAGATGGACGCCCGAGATGGCGTTGCGCACCTGCTCGGCCTCGCCGACCAGGGTCTCGCGCTGCTGGGCGATGCCGTCCAGCAGGTTGCGGATGCGCACCTCGTTGTCGTTGTAGGCGCGCTCCAGCGCCGCCACCTCGTTGTTGACCAGGGTCTCGAGCTCGACCGCGCGGGCGATCGCCCGCTCGACGCCGTCGCCCATGGCGGCGACCTCGCGGCGGATCGCCTGGCCGACATTGACGACGCTGTCGTAGGCGACGCTCTCCGGCTCGGCGAACCGCATGGCGGCGCGCGCCATCGCCTGGGCGACGATGCGCAGCTCCTGCGAGCGCGACACCATGTTGGCGAGGACGAAGAAGAACACGACCGGGGCGGCGACGCCGGAGGCGATGCCGAACAGCAGCGGCACCGCGACGGCGCCCTGGCTCATCAGAACGCCGATCTCGGCCGAGTAGCCCAGCACCAGGCCGAGCGCCGAGATCGCCCAGGCGACGCTGAACAGCGCGGCGACCATGTAGGGCGTGCGGGCGGGGCGGCGCTGCAGCGACTGGAGGACCTGGCCGATGGTCTCGCGGTCGTCGTTGGCCGGCACGGTCAGCGGATCGTCGCGCCGCTGCCGGTCGGGATCGGGAAAGCCGGGAGGGGGCTCCAGCGCCATCGGCGGCGACCGGTCGCGCCGCTCCTCTGCCGGGATCGCAGGACTGTCCGAAGCCGAGGTCGGGGCCGGCGAGACGGCGCCCACATTGAGTGCCTCCTGGATCGCCGACAGAGCGACCTCGGTCGGATCCTTGGCCTTTTTCGGATAGTTCGCCATGTCGCTCGTCGCCTCGCAAGCTACGCTGAACAGGACTGAGGCCCTGTGGATAACGGTGACCGGCGGCGCAACCCCACGCTGTCTCGGCCACGATCCGCAGGCGGGAATGACAATGCCGCTGGGATTCCCCCCTGTGGTCAGGCTATCCTAGAGGTCCGGATGTCCCGAGGAAACCAAGTTTGGTAACCTCTTTTTAATCATCGTTAACGGTGCGCCCATGCCCGCTGTGCCACTCCGGACGGACGACCGCTTGCCTCTGGCCCCCGATCATCATGAGGGCGACAATGCGGCGGCTCTGCGGCCGACCGAGCCGCAGCGCCGCTACCTGGAACGCGGCCTGAGCGAGCCCGGCGGCAAGCTCCCGCTGTTCGACGCCGAGGGCCGCGCGGTGCCGCGCAAGACCGTCGAGGCCTGCGTCTCGCACGGCTGGGCCCGGCCGTGGTTCGACAACCCGCTCAAGCCCGACTGGCTGGTGTGCCGCCTGACCGAGGCCGGCTACCGCGCCCTCGGCAAGGAGCCGCCGAAGGCCTGACGGCGGGGGCGGTCCCCGCCGGCGAAGAGCCGCGGGGCAAATCGTCCGTCCGAAGCCTCGCCTCCGCCGTGCTCCGCGCAGGCGAGGCCTTTGCAGAACTGGTCATTCCGGGGCGCGGGCGTAGCCCGCGAGCCCGGAATCCATAGCCACGGTGCCGGTGGCTCACGACAGGCAGGGCGTATGGATCCCGGGCTCGGCGCTGACGCGCCGCCCCGGGACGACGCAGAGATGAGGCAAAAGCCCTCGCCGGCGCGGACGACGACGATCGAGAGCACGGCTCCCGGGCAAAACCCCGGATCCCCCGTTTTCAGGCCGCCCGCTTCGCGATTGATTATCCTTAAAGCTCAGATTGTTGCGCCGGCGCCACGGAGCCGCGAAAGCGGCGTTTCGTTTACCGGCGGGTGACGGACTGGCGTCCACAGTGCGGCCAGAAAAAAAGACCGGGGCGTCACATGCACAGCCATTTCCTGCTGGAGCCACCAGCCGAGCCGCTGCCCGTGTTCGCGGACACGGATCCGATCGATCGTGTCCACCTGTTCCGGATGACGCTCGGCGACCGTCGCCTGCAGGCCGAGGTCCTCGACCTGTTCGACCAGCAGATCGCCATCCTGGTCGCCCGCATGGACACGGCGCCGCCGGCCGCCATGGCGACGCTCGCCCACACGCTCAAGGGCTCCGCCCGCGGGGTCGGCGCCTGGGGCGTGGTGCGGGCCGCCGAGGCCATCGAGGCCGCCGTCGCGGCCGGAACGGACCTCGCCGACCCGCTGGCCATGATGGCGCGGGCCGGCGCCGCCGTGCACGGCGCGATCGCATCGATGCGGCAGAGTGAAGCGGGGCAGGGGGGTGGCTTGTAACCGCCGCGCCGCCTCCCATTTCTAGTAGGAAGCTGGACGAGCCCCCCCTCCCCCCCTCACAT
>NZ_NPEX01000248.1:0-6354 GCF_003258865.1 Rhodoplanes roseus
TCGCCGAGCTTCTCCTGGCTCATGCCGAGCATCATGCGGCGCATGCGGACCCGACCGCCGACGTGGCGGTCGACCGGGCGCGGCGCCTTCTTGGTGGTGTCCATGGATCTCCTCCTGGGTTGGGCGGTCATGCCGCGCTGGGCGGTGGATCGGAGTCGCCGGGGACGGTGCCGGCGGCGACGTTGACGATCGGAGGGAGGCCGAGCGCCCGGCGGCAGAGCGCGGCCCAGATGCGGTCGTCGCGTTCCCACTGCAGGACGTGAAAGCGCGCGCCGTCCGCCGGGACGCCGCCGGTGAGTTGCGGCCGCGGACGGCCGACGATCGACACGATGCTGGCCGAGGTCGGGGGACGATCGCGGAGGCCGACCTGACGCGCCTGCTTCTCCTGACAGCCGAAGTTGACCCGGGCGACGCCGACGGTTCGGAGCCGCTGCTGCGCCACCAGGGCAGGGCCACCAGCGATCGGAATCACAGCGGCGGGTGAGTGACCCGCCTTCTCGCGCGGGCGGCGCGGGTAGCAATCCAGGAAGCGGATGTCGGCCTCAGACATGGATCATGCTCCGCTCGCTTCCGCCTTCGGATGTGGCCGCCGCCGCGAGGGCGCGCCGCACCGGGGAGAGGTGCTGCTCCCACAGGAGCCAGAGGCGAGGCATGTCGCCGGCGACCAGCGCCTCGAGCCAGCCATCCGCCAGGGCGGCCGCGAACCCGCGGTCCGCGTCGAGCACGACGCGCCGGAGTGAGCCGCGCTCGCCGTCGAGGCGCTCGATCATCTCGGCGGCCATGATCCGGGTCGGCTGCTGGATCGCCCGCAGGCGGGAGACAATCTCGCTGGCCGACAGCGCGGCGAGGGGGCGTGGCTCCGGCATCCTCGTCAGGCTCCTGCGAGGGACTTCAGGGCGGCGCCGAGCGACAGCACCAGGACGAAGAGGCCGGCGCTGCCGACGAGGTCGGCGAGGGTGTCGAGCCGCACCAGCTCGGCCAGTGGCTCGACGACGAACTCGGTGAGCAGCGCTTTCACGACACGGCCCTCGGCGCCGCCGCGGCGCCGGCCAGGCCGGGTAGCGCCGTGGCGCGGCGCGCCAGATGCCGGGCGGTGAAGCGGCTGGCGAGGCCTCTCGCCTCGTCGAGCAGAGCGCCGATCGCCCGGCTCTTCCAGCCGGCGGCGAGCAGCACCGTCACGGCCGCGTCGTCGGAGACCTCGGCATCGACGCCGGCCAGCACCAAGTCGGCTGCCATGCGGGCGAGCAGGCCGATGCGGTCGATCGCGGCCAGTGTGTCGGGCGACACCGTGTGGTCTTCGGTTTGCATCACGTCACCTGAAGCTGGGCAGGGTGGCTTGATCCGCGTGAGACATTGGGACTAGCTCGCCCCGGTTAGGTCCCTAAGATAAGGATCGCCCGCTGCGTGCACTCTGCACGCGACGGGCGTCACCTGCGGCAGTCGGAAGGAGGGGTCGTGTCGACGGAATTGGAAGGGCGTATCGCCGCACTCGAGCAGAGGCAGGACGACGTCGAGGAGAGCGTCGAAGCCTTTGCGATGGCGCTTCAGGTGTTTCTGGTCGAGTACGGACTGCAACTCGGATCGCGCGCGCCCGATGGGACCGCGTGGCTCGGCGAAGTCGTCGGCGCCATCCATCGCCGGATCGACTCGCAGGAGCAGCTGCGTCAGCCCGATTGCAGCCCCCGCGCGCCGGAAATGGCCCGCCGCGTCGTCGACCGCGTGGCTGCCCACTTGAAGCTCGCTTTGGAACTCGAGAGGCAGCGCTAGCGGCGAGTAGCCAGGGCTCTCCGTGAGTAATCGAGTGAACTCGACGCGGTGTTCCGGCGTGCCGTGCATCGTGTCGCTCTCCAGTTGTGGAGAGAACGATAGTCCGGGATATTTCCCACGTCAACGTTAAAGTGGGAAATGTCCCGGTTGCGGTAAACGCGCCGGTGGCAGAGGCTTCCGGACGCGACTACGACGATGCGCGCGTGAGGATTGCAGCCGTGTCACGCTGGTTTCTAACGCTGGCTGTTCTTCTGGTCATGTCGGCCTCGACCTGGGCCCAGCCGGCTGAGCCTCCCGCAAGGCCGGGCCATGGCTTTCTGCGAATCGCGGACCTTCCTGCCAGGACCCTCGCGGTTGCTTACTTCTCCGTCGTGAGCCTGGAGAGTTGCTACCTCGGTTCCGTTCGGGCAATCAGCCGGGCCGAACTCGATGAAGCAATCCGGATGGTGCGGGAAGTCGAGAAGGCCGTCGTGGCACTGCGGCCGGACCTGGACACGACGCTTCTCTATCAGGACGCGGTGCGGCTCGGTTTTCAGTACTATGCGACGTCACGGGATCCTGCGCCATGGATCTGCGCTCGCGACCTCACGGCAATCCTCGAGACCCACCGGGCGGCGACGACCGGAGAATGTCCTGTCGCCGGGGTGTGGCCTAACTGCCGCTGACCTCCGTCAGTGCGGCTCAAGCCGGATCACGACTGCTGCCCATGACGGCTCGACATCAGTGATCGTGCTCTCATCCGCCTGGGAGATCAGATCATAACCTTGGCCGCTCCGGGCAGACCGGAGTTGCTTGATCAGCACACGATCGTCGGGAAGCCCGACGACGCAAAGGCGGCCGATCTGGTCTTCGGTCACCGGGCGCCTCACATCCTCGTAGAATGCCAGCCAGCGGTTGAAGAGTCGCCCTAGGCTGTCACCCCGAATTTCAACCGCCACCGTGCCGCGCGGCAAGCCATCCGGGACCGGGATCTCGTCGAGGTCTCCCTGCGCAACGGCGTAGTAGTGAGCTGCGTCCCCCGCCCCGACATAACCAACGACTCGAACGACACGTTGTCCCTCCCGCTTAGCCCGCGGCTCTTCCTCACCTTCTCCGAAGGCCAACCAACTCGGCGTCGTCCGAAGCACTGGCGCCAGGCGCTCGATCGTCCGAATGCTGGGCAGGTTCTTCGGCTTCCGCCTGATGTCGCGAATCGCATCGCGGCCCAACCCGGCCTCCACGGCCGCGGCCAGCTCTGCTTTTCCGATCTCCGCGAGGCGTCTCGCAATCCGCTCGTAGACGACTTCGGGTGTGGTTTCTGCCGACCTGAGCTTCATGCTGGGACATACCCCGATACGGGGGCGCTTCGGCATCGGGACATGCCCCACGATTGAGGCTTGTTCAGGTGGGAGATTTCCCATACAGTCTCCCGCCATGATCGACATTGCCCAGTTCCTCAGGCTCGTGTCCGCGTACGGAGAAGCATCCGGGCTCGCGGAGTCGACGATCTCCGGCCGCCTGTTCGACGACGGCAAGCGCATCGGGATGCTGCGCGACGGCCGCGACGTCGGGATCCGGAAAGTGCAGGCGGCCGTCATCTGGCTGTCGGAGAACTGGCCGGCCGACCATCCGTGGCCCGCCGACATCCCGCGCCCCACCCACTTCGTGGAGAGCGCGTCGTGACCCACCACGCCACCATCATGACCAGCCATTCCGGCGGAGTCCGCCGGAATGCTCACCGCTAATTCCGGAGGATCGCATGAGCACCGCTGCCGTTTCCGCCGCGCCCGAAGAGCCGTCCGACTGTTCCGACTGCTTCGATCTGTGAGGAATGGGGACGATGCCCGACGAGGTCGACATCCCGCGCCGCTCCCGGCTCGACTTGAACACCTACACCGAGCTGCTGATCCGCGAAGCGATCACCAGCGTCGAAGGGCTCGGTGCCGATCCACGGCTCACGACGGCCGTGACGCTCATGTCGGAGGCGCTCGGCAAGGTCGCCGACGTGATCGACGAGCGTCTCGGGGAAGCACGCTGATGGCCTTCCGCCCCTACAAGCCGCGCGACTACGGGACCACCAAGGACGTCGTGACGCGCCTGTTCGACGCCGTGGACGGCGGCATCAAGCGGGTCGCCTTCTGGCTGCGGCGCTCGCCGACCCAGACCCAGGCCTATTCGGACCCGGCCTGTCCGGACGAGCTGACGCTCGACCAGGCGCGTCGCATCGCCGACGCGGCGCCCGCAGCCGCCATCGTGCTGGCCGAGGACTTCGCCGCCGCGGCGGGCGGCGTGTTCCTGCCCTGCGCCACCACGACGTGCCGGTTCGAAGGCCTCGTCGCCAAGAGCGCGAAAGAGTGGGGCGAGTTCGTCTCGGCCGTCGTCGACGCCCTGGCCGACGGCCGCATCGACGCAGGCGAGCGGCGGGCCGTGCTGGCCGAGCTCGACCAGGTGCTGCACGCGCTTGCCGCGGCGCGAACCGAGCTGACCCACGAGGGCTGCGCGGCCGCGCCTGCGGCCGCGGCCGATGTCGAGACCCGGGCGACTGATTCACCGAACGACCGACCGAGGCGCCGCCGATGATCACCATGGCGACCAGCTCGATCGAGTGCATGAAGCCCGCCGCCTCCGGCGTGATGAAGCCGTTCATCATGGCGAGCAGGCTGCCGGCGACGCCGGCATAGACGCCGCTGACCACGAAGGCCGCGAGCTTCTTCTTCGCCACGTCGACCCCGACCCCGGCCGCCGCCACCTCGCTGTCGTGCAGCGCCCGCAGCGCCCGGCCGCTCGGGCTCGCCAGGATGTTGAGGGCCAGCACGGCGCCGATCATCAGCGCGCCGCCCGTGATCCAGTACCAGGTGGAGACTCCGGAGACGCGCCAGCCGAACAGCACCATGCGGGGCACCTGCATGCCGTCCGGGCCGCCCGTGACGGCGGATTCGCTGGTCAGCACCAGCGCGACGATCAGCCCGAAGCCGAGCGTCGCGATGGCGAGATAGTAGCCCTTGAGCCGCAGGATCGGCTTGCCGACCGCATAGGCGACGAGGCCGCACAGCACGGCGCCGAGCAGCAGCGAGAGCAGCGGATCGAGCCCGAGCTTCGCCGGCCCCACCGCCACGGCGTAAGCCCCGATGCCGATGAAGCCGGCATGCCCGAGGCTCACCTGCCCGGCATAGCCGGTGAGGATCGTGAGACCCAGCGCCGCGAGCGAAAAGATCCACACCAGCGCGGCGACCCGCAGATAGAACGACGACGGCGCCAGCACCGGCACCACCGCGATGATCGCGGCGAGCAGCAGCAGCACGGCGATGCGGGAGGAGAGAGTTTTTCTGAGCATCATCGGAGGTCCGCATGCTGGGCGCAGGCTGCTGCCCCCCACCCCCGACCCCTCCCCGCCACGCGCTTCGCGCGCGGGAGGAGGGGAGCCGAAGCGCCTCGACGTGGTGAACGACGAGACGAATGGAGAGTCGAAGCGCCGCGGCTCTCGAACGTGGTTGAGGCGAAGGCGCCTCCACTCCCCTCCCCCCATTCGCATTTGCGAATGGCGGGGAGGGGTCGGGGGTGGGGGGCCGGCCGCGCATCCGCACGCGAGGGGACGGAGATCCTTTCACACTCTCGCCGCATCACACCCGCTCCACGCTGCGGCGGCCGAACAGGCCCTGCGGCATCACCAGCAGCACCACCAGAATGGCGACGAAGGCGACGGCGTCCTTGTAGGTGGAGGACAGATAGCCGGCGCCGAAGGCCTCCATCAGGCCGATCAGCAGGCCGCCGACCACGGCGCCGATGGGATTGCCCATGCCGCCGACCATGGCGGCGGCGAAGCCTTTTAGCGCGAACAGCGTGCCGACGTCGTAGCGGGTGAGCGTGATCGGCGTGACCAGAATGCCGCCGATGGCGCCGATCGCCGCCGAGAGGCCGAAGGCGAGCGCCAGAACGACCGTGACGTTGATGCCGACGAGCCGCGCGGCGAGGCGATTGGCGGCGGTCGCCAGCACGGCCTTGCCGATCAGAGTCCGTTCGAGGAACAGCCACAGGCCGAGCACCAGCACCAGCATGCCGCCGATCACCCAGAAGCTCTGCGGCAGGATGGTGGCGCCGCCGACCGCGATGGGCGCCGTGCCGGAGAACGCCGGCAGCGAGTGGAACTGCTTGTCGAAGACGAGCTGCGCCACGCCCTTGATGAAGATCGAGGCGCCGATCGTGATCATGATCAGCGACACCGGCGAGGCGCCGCGCGCCGGCTCGATGGCGAGGCGATGCAGCAGGAGGCCGACCAGCACGGCGGCCAGGATGGCGATGAAGGCGGCGACCGGCAGCGCGAGGCCGGCGGCCATCAGGAAAACGGTTCCCATGCCGCCGATCATGACGAAATCGCCCTGGGCGAAGTTGATGACGTCGGAGGCGTTGTAGACCAGCGTGAATCCCAGCGCGACCAGCGCATAGACGGCGCCGACCGTCAGTCCCGAGAACACGAGCTGGAGAAATTCGGCCATGGGCGTCTCGCGCGGATGGGCATGGAGCCGAGGCCGTCATCCTGAGGTGCTCGGCCGAAGGCCGAGCCTCGAAGGATGTCGGCGCCGAGGCCCGGGCCGCCGCCCTTCGAGGGCC
>NZ_NPEX01000248.1:6364-8540 GCF_003258865.1 Rhodoplanes roseus
GCCGCGCGTTCCGCGCGGCCACCTCAGGGTGACGGGTCAGGTGACGAGGGTGCCGCGTCTCACTTCACCTCGGCCGGCACCCAGTCGCCGCCCTTGATCTCGAGCATGCGGAACGATTCCGTGCCGAGGCCGAGGTGGTCGGTGGGCGACATGGTGTAGAGGCCCGTGGTGCCGACATGGCCCTTCGTGCTCTCGATGGCGTCGCGGATCTTCTGCGGCTCCACCGACTTGGCCCGCTCGATGGCGCCGACCAGAAGCTGGATGCCGTCGTAGCCGTAGCCGCCGAAGGTGGAGACCGGCTGGCCGGTCGCGGTCTCGTAGCTCTTCTTGTACTCCGTCACGACCGGCTTCTGCGGATCGTCGGCGGCGAGCTTCTCGGCGATCAGCAGCGCCGGCGCCGGCAGCCGCACGCCCTCCGCCGCGGGCCCGGCGAGCTCGATGAAGCTCTTCGAGGCGACGCCGTGCGACTGGTAGAGCGGCAGCTTGATGCCGAGCTGCGCATAGTTGCGGGTGACGATCGCCGGCCCCTGGCCGAAGCCGGGATTGAGCACCGCCTGGAGGCCGGCCGTGTTCTTGATCTTGTTGAGCTGCGGCGTCATGTCGGCGTCGGTCGGGCCGTAGCTCTCGTCGACCAGCGCCGTGATGCCGTAGTCGCCGATCACCTTCATGCACTGCGCCCGCATCGATTTGCCGAAGCCGTCCGTGCCCGAGATCATCCCGACCTTGGTGATCCCGCGCGACTTCATGTCTTCGAAGATCTTCTGGCAGGCGGTCTTGTCGGTGTGCGGCGTCTTGAACACGAAGGCGCGCACCGGCTCGACGATCTCGATGGCGCCGGCGAGCGAGATGAACGGGATCTTGGCGTCCTCGAACACCGGGATCATCGCCATCGTGGTGCCCGTGGTGGTGCCGCCCACCATGGCGACAACCTTGTCGTCCTCGATCAGCCGGGTCGCGAAGGTGCGCGCCTTGTTGGCGTCGCCGCCGTCGTCGTAGAGCACCAGCTCGACCGGCCGGCCCATCAGGCCGCCCTTCTTGTTCAGCGCCTCGACGAACAGTTTCAGGGTCTTCTGCTCCGGATCGCCGAGGAACGAGGCGGGGCCGGTGGCGGAGAGGACGGATCCGATCTTGATCGGATCGGCCGCCGAGCTCGGGCCGATCGTCAGCGCGGACGTGATGGTGAAAGAGCCGATGACGGCGGCGGCGCGCAGCGCCCGGCGGGCGGCGGTGTGTGGCATCTGGCGTTGCTCCCAAAGGGTCGACACGTCGACGAGGGCGGTTGGCCCGCCTTCTCGGCCGCCGCCGCCCGAAGGCTGGCAGTACGGCGTCATCGAAGCGTAAGATTAACCGAACGATTGGTCAATGATTTCGTACAAGGCCTGGGGCGGCCGTTTCGTCGCAGGATGAGGCTGTTCTAGCGGGCCGGCCCGCGGCCGCCGAGTCCGACCTTCGTCGGCAGCGCGCAGGACCCGTGCGGGACTCTGTATTGATCGACCATCCGGTTAATGTATTTTCGAGACGACCGCGCCGGTGCTGCGCCGCGGCCGCGACGACGAAACACGACGGATCGGGATCACCGCAAGAATGGCTCGCACCCGCGCCCAGGACTACGATGCGAAGCGGGACGCGATCCTGCATCGCGCCGCCGAGCTGTTCGCGAAGCACGGCTATTCCGGCACCTCGATCACCATGATCGCCGACGCCTGCGGCATGTCGAAGGCCCTGCTGTATCATTACTATCCGGACAAGGAGGCGGTGCTCTTCGACATCCTGTCGGCGCATCTGGCCGAGCTGATCGGGGCGGTCGAGAAGGCCGCCGCCACCACGGCGGATCCGCAGGAGCGGCTCTACGCCATCGCGGCCGCGCTCCTGGACGAGTACCGCGACGCCGATGCCGAGCATCAGGTGCAGATCGCCAATCTGAAGCTCCTGCCGGAGGACAAGCAGGAGCAGCTCCGGGCCATGGAGCGCGTGCTGGTCGGCGTCTTCTCCGACGCGATCGCGCTCGCCGTGCCGTCGATCGGCCGCGGCCCGCTCCTCAAGCCGCTGACCATGTCGCTGTTCGGCATGCTCAACTGGCATTATCTGTGGTTCCGGCCCGGCAAGGGCCTGGGCCGCGAGGAGTATGCGCGGTTGGTCACGACGCTGCTGACCGCCGGCGCCGAAGCGGCGGCCG